>JARLIP010000216.1 GCA_031291685.1 Caulobacteraceae bacterium
CCGAGGCCCAGGCCCAGGAGGCGAAAGCCGAGACCCTGCCCGCCCGCGCGCCTTTCCCGGCCCTGGCCTGGCAGGTGGCCGGACAACTGGCCCGCGCCGCGCCCGCCGCCGACGCCTCGGTGATCTCGACCCTGGATGCGCCCCTGCAAAGGCGGCTGGAGGCCCTGGCCGCCGAAACCGCCAAGGCTCAAGGGACGGACGCCACCGCCGCCATCATGGTGGTGGAGATCAGGTCCCGGGCCGTGCGGGCGGCCGTGGCTTCGGCGGGGTTGGACCGCCCCGGGGGCTGGATCGACATGACCCGGGCCCTGCGCTCCCCAGGGTCAGCGCTCAAGCCCTTCATCTACGCCTTCGCCTTCGATGACGGGATCGCGGCGCCCGACACCGTGATCCAGGACCGGCCCAAGCGCTTCGCCGACTATCAGCCCGAGAACTTCGACCGGGTGTTCCACGGCCAGGTCACCGCCCGGGAGGCCCTGAACTATTCCCTGAACATGCCGGCGGTGGCGACGCTGGACCGGATCGGGCCGCAGGTGTTCCTGAGCCGACTGGAGTCCGCCGGCGTGCGCCTGGTTCGGCCCCGGGCGGGGCTCAGCGATCCGGGCCTGTCCCTGGCCCTGGGCGGCGAGGGGATCACCATGCGCGATATGGCCGTGCTCTACGCGGCCCTGGGGAATGACGGCCTGGCCAAGCCGCTGGCCTTCACCGAAGACCTGGCCGCTCGCCGCCCGACTCAAGGGGGCGTGCGTCTGGTGCGGGCCGACAGCGCCCGGCAGATCCTGGACATCCTGCGCGAGACCCCGACGCCCAAGGGGCGCGCGCCCGCGGCCCTGACCCAGGGCGGGCCGCGCATGGCCTTCAAGACCGGCACCTCCTACGGCTTTCGCGATGCGGTGGCCGCCGGGGTGGTCGGCGGCTACGCCCTGGTGGTGTGGACCGGACGGGCCGATGGCGGCGCCCGGGGCGGGCTGACCGGGCGGGACGCGGCCCTGCCCCTGCTGTTCGACGCCGCCGACGCCCTGATCGCCCCGGACTCCGCCGCCCACCCCATCGCCCCCAAACAGGCGCCCGCAGCCCTGGCTCATCTGCCGCAGGAAAATGACGGGCCCCGCCTGATCTTTCCGCCAGACGGGGCGGCGGTGCAGGTGGACGGCCTGGGCCCCGGCGCCCGGGGTCTGGTCCTGGCGGCCCTGGGGGATCATCTGACCTGGTATGTGGACGGCGCGCCCCTGCCCCCCGACCCCGCCACCGGCCAGATGATCTGGCGCCCCCGGGCGGCGGGCTTCTATCGCCTGGAGGCGGTGGACGCCGAGGGCCGCGCCGCCGCCGCCCGGGTGAGGGTGAAGGCGGAATGAGCTCGGCGGCCGCGAGCCCCCTCCACCGCTTCGCGGTCCCCCTCCCCCAGAGGGGACTGCTGCATTAATTGTGCGTCCTTCGACTCGCGCTCTTACGAGCGCGGCTCAGGATGACGTAATATATTGAAAATAATGAACTACGTCATCCTGAGCCGGCGCGAAGCGACGAGTCGAAGGACGCTTCGGCGTTTCGCAACGCCCCAAGAAGGGGACCACGCGCAGCGTGGTGGAGGGGGCACACCCCGGCTAGATGAGCGCCTCCAGCTCGGTTGCGCTGGTGATGGTGGTCTTCAGGTCGGTGACCAGTCCGTTGGACAGGGAATAGACCCAGCCATGCACGGCCAAGGCCTGGCCCCGGGCCCAGGCGTCCTGGACGAATACGTCCGAGGCCACGTTGCGCACTTGGCGCAGGACGTTGAGTTCGCAAAGGCGATCCAGCCGCTCGCGCTCGGCGGGGATGGCCTCCAGGTCATGGCGGTGCTCGGCGTAGGTCTCGCGGATTGGATGCAGCCAGTGATCCACCAGACCCCGACGCTGGCCGTCCACCGCCGCGGCGACGCCCCCGCAGCCATAGTGGCCGACCACCATGATGTGCTTGACCTTCAGGACCTCCACCGCGAACTGCAGCACCGACAGGTAGTTGGCGTCCTGGGGCGGGGCCAGGTTGGCGACGTTTCGGTGGACGAACAGCTCCCCCGGATCGAGGCCGACGATCTCGTTGGCCGGCACCCGGCTGTCCGAACAGCCGATCCATAGGTATTCCGGGCTTTGCTGACGCTCCAGGCGACGGAAAAATTCTGGGTCGCCATCGGTCTTCCGCGCCGACCAGACGCGGTTGTTCTCGATAAGATCTCGGATCATGGGCGGTCTCCATCCGCGAAGAGAAGCGGCGGAGGCGCGTTAGAGCGGCTTGACGTTCAGTGCGTCAAGCGCAGGGAGTGAGAAACCAGATTATTGAACACCGATTGCAGATTGCCGCTGGTGGTGGAGATGGCGTGCCCGGGATCGGGCGCGCACTGCTGGGCGTTGGCCAGAGCCGTGGCGTCGGTCACATCCACCAGGATGAAATAGAGGTCCACGCCGTACTTGGTCCGCATCTGGTTGCAGGCCGACACGTCTAGATTCTGGGCCGTGGTGTTGTTGAGCGCGGCCACATTGGGCGATTGCCAGCAGTTCTGGGCCCGCCCGCCGCGCCCCGTATCGGTGCAGCCGTAATAGCCCTCGTACTGGGTGGGCGCCTCGTTGTAGCCGTCGGTCAGGACGATGGCGATCTTATAGACGCTGTTGCTGTTGAAGGCGCCAGGCGCCTGGGTCGCGCTCAAGCCCCAGAACGTGGTCCAGTTGGGCGACAGGGTGCGCAGGCCCCACAACATGCCGACATCGGACATGGTGCCCCCGGGCGCCGGGTACATCTCGTTGAGCTTGTCCAACACCTGCTTGCGGTTGGAAGACAGGGGCAAGATCGAGACCGGACAGTTCAGATTGGGCCCTGAGATGGGCGTCAGGTTGGCCGTGTAGTTGGCCGTGGCCGCCCAGGTGGTCTTGTTGAAGCTGGTGAAGGCGTTCTGCTCCCAATAGCAGATGCGCTTGCCACTGTTTACATACGCGATCTCGTTCGGATCCGCGATGCAGGGCAAGTTATCGCCCGTATAGAGGTAGCCGCTCGCCGAATAGGAGCTGGTGCTGGAGCATTTCTGGGTATCGGCGAAATAGGCGTTGCGCGTGCCATTCGCGTGCCAACTGGTGAAGCCATTGCCGACGCAATTGTAAAGGTTCGTGGTCACGCCGGTGTGGAGATGGCCGGTATTGCAGGTCGTGGTGGTGGTCGTGCCGACCCGGATCAACAGGTCGTTGTTGCGCCGCCACAGGGACGGCCGCGAGGGATTAGACCAGGTCGCGTACTGCAGCCGGGCCATGCGCCGGTCCAGCGCCCCTTGGGGGCTGGGCGATGACCCGCCCCCACCGGAGGATGATCCCCCGCTAGAGCCGCCGCCGCCGCTGGTGGTCTTCGTAGTGGTGGTCCAGGCGTCGCACCAACTCGTCTGCTCAGCCTCGGTTTTGCTCGGCTCCAGGATCGCCACCGGCCACTTGCCCGAGGGCATGGCGTCGGTGATTGGGGTGGTGACGTTGGAGCTTTTGTCGACCACCACCTCGCCGTTGGCCGAACGGATGCAACCCCGCCAGCTCACAGGCTTGGCCAGGTCGGCCAGGCGTTGGGCCGCGGTCATGTTGCCGGTGTAGGCTGCCACGCCGTTATAGGCCGGCACGGCGTTATAGGCCGGCACGGCGCCGCCGATGGCCACGGTGGGATTGCGCGGATCGGCCAGGACGCTGGTGCGATCGATCGCGGGAGTGACCGGGGTGCGGCGCGAGCCCGCGGGACCGACAGTCGCGGGGGTATAGGCGGTGGGATCTGTGACGCCGGCCGCTTCGGAATTGATGTTCACGACGGTGGTCCAGGGCACCACCGAGACCTTCACCCGGTCTCCGCCAAGGTCGAACACCTGCTGCACATAGCTTTCGGCGGCCGAGCGCATGGCCGTGAAGCGCACCGTGGTTCCGCCCGAACCGATATCGAACATGGACGAGGTGTTGTCCAGGATCAGGGCGATCTCCACCGGCTTGCCGCCGGCCGCGGCATAGGCGTGGACGCCGTAGCGCCACTGGCTGATGCCCACCAGGGCCGCGAACAGCGTCGGGCTATAGGCGGTCCCGTCCACCTTCAGGGTGTTGGTGGTGGAATCCAGGGTCAGATCCCAGTTGAAATTCAGCACCGTCCCGGTCTGATTGACCAGGCTGGCGTTGAAGGCGTTCTGCGCCGCGACCTTGGCCGAGGCCAGACGGGGGCCGGCCGCCAGGGAGGCGTTCTTGAAATAGTCCTTGGCCGCTGAGAGCACCGCCGCGTCGGCGGCGTCCTGCACATAGGCGCGGGAGGTGGACATGCGCCGATAGTCGAGGCCGCCGCCGACCAGCATCACGATGGGAATCAGGCTGAAGGCGAAGATCATCGCCACATTGCCCCGACGGTTGGACACCAGGGCCCGAACCCAATTTGGCAAGCGAAGCGGCGTCAAAGGCGATCTCCCGGCCTGGAGCGCGCAAGCCGGCGCGCATCCCAGGACTCGCGACTACGCCAATCCCATTGAGGTTTCGTTGACGACACCGTTATTTCAAGCCGGCAAAGGGCGGGGCCTGCCCCTAGCCGACGGTGAAGGCCACCTCGCCGACGTCCTCCACCATCCCCTCGACCCGATCGCCGGTCACCAGGGGCCCGACGCCTTCCGGCGTGCCGGTGAAGATCAGGTCCCCCGCCTCCAGGCGCCACAGCCTCGAGGCCTGGGCGATCACCTCGGCCACGCTCCAGATCATGTCGCTGACCAGGCCCTGCTGGCGGACCTGGCCGTTCACCGACAGGCTGATGCGTCCCTGGGGATGGCCAGAGCGGTCCACCGGGCGGATCAGGCCGATGGGGGCGGAGGCGTCGAAGGCCTTGGCGGCCTCCCAGGGCTGACCCTTTTCCTTGGCCGCGTTTTGCAGATCCCGCCGCGTCAGATCCACGCCGACGGCATAGCCCCACACCAGGGACAGGGCCTCCTCAGTACTCAGATCCGCGCCATCGCCCCCCAGGGCCGCCACCAGTTCGATCTCGTGGTGCAGGTTGTGGGTCTGGCTGGGATAGGGAACCGGCAGGCCCGGCGGGACCAGGGCGTCCGCCGGCTTCATGAAGAAGAAGGGCGGATCGCGATCATCCCCGCCCATCTCCCGGCGGTGGGCGGCGTAGTTGCGGCCGACACACAGGATGCGGCGCACGGGAAACAGGGCGGAGGCGCCTTCAACGGGGGCGGCGGCCTGGATGGGAGCGGGCAGGACATAATGGGTCATGCCCGGACCTTACCAAGCCAGGCCCCGACCAATCTAGACGCCATTCCTCCTGAAATGCGCCAGCATCCGCGCCCAGCCGTCCTTGGCGTCAGCGGGGTTGTAGCTGGGACGATAGTCGGCGTGGAAACCGTGCTCGGCGTCGGGATAGGTCACGATCTGGCTGCCGGTCTTGCCGTGGGCCTTGAGGGCGGCGGTCATGGCTTCGCGCTCATCCGCCGGAATGCCCTTGTCCAGGCCGCCATAGAGCCCCAGGACCGGCGCCTTCAGCCGCGCCACATGATCCAGGGGCCAGAATTTGGAGGGATCGGGCGCCGCGTCCTTGGCCGGGGCCATGTGCCCGTACCAGGCGACCCCGGCCTTGATCGCCGGGAAGCTCTCGCAGGACTGCCACACCACCCGCCCGCCCCAGCAAAAGCCGGTGATGGCGATGCGCGAGGGGTCAACATGGGGGTCGGCCTTCAAGAGCTTGAGCGCGGCCTCCACGTCCCCCAGCACCTGCCGGTCAGGGGCGGCCTGCACGATCTTCATGATCGCGCCGAAATCGGTCAGGGGCGCGGGATCTCCCACCCGCACGAAGAACGCCGGGGCGATGGCCACATAGCCCAGCTTGGCCAGTCTGCGGCAGATGTCCTTGATATAGTCGTGGATGCCGAAGATCTCGGAGACCACGATCACCGCCGGATGGGGGCCGGGCGCCGCGGGGCGGGCCAGATAGGCCGGCAGGGCGCGGTCCGGCGAAGGCAGGGAGACGGTCTCGATGATCAGCCCGTCCTCGTCCGTATGCACCGGGGCGGCGCAGGCCGAGAGGGCGAAGGGCGCATAGCCGGAAAAGAACACCGCCGCCGCCAGACCCCGCCGGGACAGATGAAAATCCTCCGGACGCGAGCCGTCGGCGCGGGTCAAGGTGGTCATGGCGGGGATCTCCCTGTGGCGACTGGACGCGGAGGTCCACGCTCCGCGCACAGGGAGCAAAGGTCAACTGGGGCTCGTCAGGAGAGGCTGGCGCTGAAGGTGCAGCCGCCGGCCATGGGCTGACTTGTAAAGGTCAGCACGCTACCGCTGAGCACACCGGTGATGGTGGAGGGACCACAGGTCCCTAGCGGTGACGTCAGACTGATGTTGCTCAAGCTATAGGTGGCCCCGCTTGGAGTCAGCGTCCAGGGCAGACCCAAGCCCGCCAGCGAGCTGCATAGAGCTGAGCCGGCGGTAAACTTCACGGGGTTGATCGCGCCACCGCCGGGCCATGTTCCTGATAGAGTCAGCACGGCGGTGCAGCCGATCGTGATGCCCGACTTGGTCAGGGTCGTTGTCCCGGTCAGGGGGTACGCCGACGCCTGGGAAGCCAGTCCCAGGGCGAAAAGGGCCGCGCAGGCCATCGTCGAGAGCGTCTTCATGGTGTTCCCCATCGTATCCGGCATGACGCCGTCACACGGGAAAGACGCGCGGCGTTCACGGACGGGGGGATGCGACCTCGCCTGTTCGGACGCTGGGACCGCGCGAAGCCGGTGGAATGGCCTGATTTTCAGGAGAAAAGGGATGGTGGACGCGACAGGGATTGAACCTGTGACCCCCTCGATGTCAACGAGGTGCTCTCCCGCTGAGCTACGCGTCCCCAGGGAGGATGGGGGATATACAGATAGCGCAGGCGGGCCGCAAGCGGCTCCGCGCCATTCCGTGATCGGAACCGTGGATCACCCGGTCAGGCAGCGACCATCCGCTCCACCTCGGCCACGATCTCGCGCAGGTGGACCGGCTTGGACAGCACCTTGGCGCCGGCCGGGGCGCGATCTCCGGCGGACAGGGCGACGGCGGCGAAGCCGGTGATGAACATGATCCGCAGTTTGGGCTGGCGGGCGGCCGCGATGCGGGCCAACTCGATGCCGTCGATGCCGGGCATGACGATGTCGGTCAGCAGCACGTCGAAGGTCCGGTCCAGGACCGCGACGGCGGATTCGCCGTCGGGGCAGGCCTCGACCTCATAGCCGGCGCGCTCCAGGGCGCGGGCGAGGAACCCGCGCAGGGAATCATCGTCTTCGGCGAGGAGAATACGGACGGCGTGGGTCTGGCTCATGATGCTCGCTGGGAGGGCTTACCGTGATCAGCCCTAAATCTAGGACCGAAGGTGTAAACCAGCCATAAAGCCGATTGTCGCGGACGCGTTGACCCACAGGTTTGCTGTCGCGATAGTGACGGTGATGAACGTCGGGTCGGTCTTTCCGGCGGCTCCCGTCGCGCTGGCCGAGCCGCCCTTCCTCATCAGCCGCCCCCCAAGCGCGCTGGCCCGCCCCCTGGTGTTCGCCTCTCCCCACTCCGGACGGCTCTACCCCCCGGAGATGATGGCCGCCTCACGGCTGGACGCCCTGAGCATTCGCCGCTCCGAGGACGCCTTCGTCGATGATCTGATCGCCGCGGGAACCGACTATGGGGCCAGCATCATCGCCGCGACCCACGCTCGGGCCTATATCGACGTCAACCGCGAGCCCTATGAGCTGGATCAGGGGATGTTCGAGGACGAGTTGCCCCTCCACGCCCGGGGCCGCACCGCGCGGGTGGCGGCGGGCCTGGGCTCGGTGGCCCGGGTGGTGGCGGAAGGTTATGAGATCTACGCCCGCAAGCTGACCTTCGCCGAGGCGGACCAGCGGATCGAAACCATCCACCGGCCCTATCACGCGGCCCTGGCGGGCTTGGTGGATCAGGCGCGGGCCACATTTGGCGCCGCGGTGCTGATCGACTGGCATTCCATGCCGGCGGTGGCCGCTCAGGGCCTGGGCGGAGCCAGCTGCGACGTGGTGCTGGGGGACCGCTTCGGCGCGGCCTGCGCGCCGCATCTCACCGATGTCGTCGAGGCGATCTTTCGCGCCCTGGGGTATCGGGTGAGTCGCAATGCGCCCTATGCCGGGGGCTTCACCACCGAATTCTATGGCCGGCCGGCCGAGCGGACGCACGTGCTGCAGATCGAGATCAGCCGGGCGCTCTATCTGGACGAGGCCAGCCTGGAGATCCATGACGGCTTCGAACGACTGAGGCGGGATCTGGAAAGCGTGTTCGCCGAACTGGCCCAGGCGGCCAGCGAGATCGCGCGATCAGCTTAGGAAAGAAGGGCGGAATTTCATTCGAATTCAGCCCATAAAAAAGCGGCCGCGCCTTGCAGCGCGGCCAGTTCATAGGGAGGAAACGCCCAGGAAGGGCAGAAGCGTCAGGGACGCTTCACACCCTCTTTATACGGTGCAGCGCACAATGCATCAAGCGGAAATGTGCGACCCACACGCACTTTTTCTCTCACCCCTACGAGATTCCTTGATTTTAAAGGGCTGGCGGCCTATTAAACGGTAGCGCGATCATATTGCAGTGCACAAAATCGCTCTGCTCTCCTTAGGGTCGCATACCGTTTCATGACAGCGGCGTAGCGGGCTGGCTGGTCTTTCGGCCCGCTCTCGCGTAAAAGCCCCGCGCCCCTCCCCGCCCAAAGGCCCAAACCTTCATGTCGCTGCGCAACATCGCTATCATCGCCCACGTCGACCACGGCAAGACCACCCTCGTGGACCAGCTGCTGGCGCAATCGGGCGTCTTCCGCGCCAATGAGGCGACGGTAGAGCGCGCCATGGACTCCAACGACCAGGAGCGCGAGCGCGGGATCACCATCCTGGCCAAGTGCACCTCGGTGCTGTGGAACGGCAAGGCGGGCGAGACCCGGATCAACATCATCGACACCCCCGGCCACGCCGACTTCGGCGGCGAGGTCGAGCGGATCCTCGGCATGGTGGACGGCTGCGTCCTCTTGGTGGACGCCGAGGAAGGGGTCATGCCCCAGACCAAGTTCGTGCTCGGCAAGGCCCTGAAGATGGGCCTGCGGCCGATCGTGGTGCTGAACAAGGTCGACCGGCCCCACGCCGATCCCGACCGGGTGCTGAACGACGCCTTCGACCTGTTCGCCACCATGGGCGCCACGGACGAGCAACTGGACTTCCCCCACCTCTACGCCTCGGGCAAGCAGGGCTGGGCCGTGGTCGACATGAAGGACCCGCAGGAAAGCCTGGCGCCCCTCTACGACCTGATCGTCGAACATGTGCCGGCCCCCGCCGCCGAGGCCCGGGCCGCCGAGCCCGCCAAGGTGCTGGCCGTGCTGATCGAAAGCGACCCCTTCCTGGGCCGCCTGCTCACCGGCCGGGTCGACGCCGGCAAGCTGGTGCCCGGCATGGCGATCCACGCCCTGTCCTATGACGGCAAGGAGGTCGAGCGCGGCCGGGTGACCAAGATCCTGGCCTTCCGCGGCCTGAAGCGTCAGCCCATCGAGGAAGCTTTGGCCGGCGACATCGTCGCCATCGCGGGCCTGTCCAAGGCCACCGTGGCCGACACCCTGTGCGACATCTCGGTGACCGAAGCCCTGCCGGCCCAGCCGATCGATCCGCCGACCATCTCCATCACCGTCTCGGTGAACAACAGCCCCCTGGCTGGCCGCGACGGCGACAAGGTGCAAAGCCGGGTGATCCGGGATCGCCTGCTGAAGGAAGCGGAATCCAACGTGGCCATCAAGGTCAGCGAAACCGCCGACAAGGACGCCTATGAGGTGGCCGGCCGCGGCGAACTGCAGCTGGGCGTCCTGATCGAAAACATGCGCCGCGAAGGCTTCGAGGTCTCCATCAGCC
>JARLIP010000217.1 GCA_031291685.1 Caulobacteraceae bacterium
AATCCCTTCTCCCCTTGTGGGAGAAGGAGGGGCCCGCGCGCTTGCGCGTGGGAGGTTGAGGGGTTTCTCAGGCCGTGGTGAGCAGGGGCGTTGGCAAGGCGGATGGGGAGCATGGCGGCGCGGCCGGCGCGACCCCTCATCCTCCCAAGGCTGCGCCTTGGGCCCCTCCTTCTCCCACAAGGGGAGAAGGGATTCTCGGGCGTCCAGCAAATGTGTGAATCCGGTAGCGGTGGAGGGGACTCACCATAGAAGGCCCCTTGCCGTGGCCGCCGGCCTGGGTCAGTCTGCCCATATCTGAGATAGCAGATCGACCCCTTGCCGGAGCCTCCAGGGCCATGATCCAACCCCGCGCCGCCGCTGTCGCCGCCCTTGTCTGGGCCCTGTCCTCATCCGCCGTATTGGCGGCGGACGCCCCTGTGGCGGACCAGATCCGGCAGCTGGAGAAGGACGTCAACGCGGCCTATGCCGCCAATGACCTGCCCACCTATTTCTCGTTCTACGCCGACGACCTGCGGGCCATGTACCCTGAAGGGCCGACCAACCTGCCGGACTACAAGTCCAGCTGGACCGCCCTGATCAAGGCCGGCGGCGGCATCGCCGGTTTCAAATATAGCGATCTGCAGGTTCAGGTCGGCCCCAGCGGCGACGTGGCGGTGGCCAGTTATCAGGCCATCGCCAGCACCCGCACCCCAGGCAAGGGAGTATCGACCGAGTCCTTCAATGAGACCGACGTCTGGTTCAAGCGCAACGGCGCCTGGAAGATCGTCGAGATCCACTATTCCGAGAATCCCCCGGCCAAGTGAGGCGCCGCCCCCTATGTCCTGATCTTCAGGGCCTCCAGAGCCAGGGCCTTGCTGGCCTTGTAGTCGACCTTGCCATTGGGCGCCCGGGCGATGGGGGCCAGGACCAACTCCCGCGGCGCCTTGTAGTCGGCGATCTGGGCGCGGACATGCCGGGCCAGGGCGTCCAGGGTGGGCGCCTCCGCATGGGCCTCCAACTCGACCACCGCGCAGATCCGCTCGCCAAAGCGCGGGTCGGGCACCCCCACCACCACCGCGTCGCGCACCGAGGGGTGACGCTTGAGGGCCTCCTCGACCTCCTCGGGGAAGACCTTTTCGCCGCCGGTGTTGATCACTTGTGAGCCCCGGCCCAGCAGGGTCATGCCGCCGTCGACCTCCACCGTGGCGAAGTCTCCGGGGACGGACCAGCGGCGCCCCTCGAAGATGCGGAAGGTCTTGGCCGATTTTTCCGGGTCCTTGTAGTAGCCCACGGGCACGAAGCCGGCGGTGGCCACCAGGCCCCGCTCGCCGGAGCCCGGCTCGACCCGGCGGCCGTCCTCGGTGAAGACGGCGCTGTTGGGGCCGACCATGAAGCGGGCGGTCTCGGCGGTCTGGCCCGCCGCCGACATGGACGCCCCCAGGCCCACGGCCTCGGAAGAGCCCAGGCTGTCGAACAGCACGGCCTCGGGCATGTGGCTCAGCAGGGCCTGTTTGTTCTCGAAAGCCCAGACCGTGCCGGAGGAGCCGATCCGGCGGACGCAGGAGACGTCCCAGCGGCCGGGATGGGCCTCCAGCGCCTCCAGCATCGGGGCGGCGAAGGCTTGGCCGACAATGGCCAGGTTGTTGATGCGCAGGCGATCGACCTCGCCCCACAGCTCCAGGACATTGAAGCGGTGCGAGGGCAGGGTGATGATACAGCCGCCGGCCACCAGACTGCCCAGGGCGCTGAACTGGGCGGTGCCGTGCATCAGGGGGGCGGCGGCCAGGAGCAGGTTGGGCTCGGCGACCTTGGCCCGTTCCCCGGCCTCCTGTGGGCTGGTCAGGGGCTCGATTCCGGTCAGCACATTGCCCCCGGCGCCAAGGACGTTGAACAGGTCGTCCTGGCGCCACATCACCGCCTTGGGCATGCCCGTGGTGCCCCCGGTATAGAGGAACAGCATATCGTCTCCGGAGCGACCCCACGCGGGCGCCGCCGGGGGCCGGGTCTCGGCGACGATCGCGTCATAGTTGGCGGCCCAGGCCGGGACCGGGCAGCCGGGCAGGGCCACGGCGATCCACAGGCCCACCTTGGGCAGGCGCTCGCGGATGGTCTCGATCACGGGGGCGAAGCTGGCGTGGAACACGATGGCTTCGGCGTCGGCGTTCTCGAACAGATAGACCAGCTCGTCCGCCCCATAGCGGTAGTTGGTGTTGAACGGGGTCAGGCCGGCCTTGAAGGCGGCATAGTAGGTCTCGAGATATTCCGGGGCGTTGTAGAGGAAGGCGCCCACCTTGGCGCCCTGGGTGAGGCCCGCTTGCAAAAGATGCGCGGCCAGGGCGTTCGCCCGGCGGTCGAACCCGCCCCAGGAGATCACCCGCTCCCCCTGGATCTGGGCGGGCCGCTCCGGCGTCGCCGCGGCGATCGCCTCGAAGATCTCGGCATAGGTCCAACCGGTCATGGACAGTCCCTCTCTATGTGGTCGTTCTTGATTTTGGCGTCAGGTTAACGGCGTTCAGCCAGGGCCTGTCAATGGCGCCCCGCTCTCGCCATAGTAGGGTCTGACCCTGACCCCATACCGTTGGGATAGGCTTGGAGCAGGCATGACATCAGGCGTTCCGGCCTCGGGCTATAAGGATCTGGTGCTGTTCCTGGCCACGGCCGGGATCGTGGCGCCCCTGTTCAAGCGCCTGAAGGTCAGTCCGGTCCTGGGGTTCCTGGGCGCCGGCGTGCTCTTGGGCCCGTCCGGCCTGGGCGCCCTGGCCGATCGCGCGCCCTGGCTGTCCGCCATCACCGTCACCCGCCCCGAGGAAATCGCCGAGCTGGCCGAGTTCGGGGTGGTGTTCCTGCTGTTCATGATCGGGCTGGAGCTGTCCTGGGAGCGGCTGCGGCTGATGCGGCGGATGGTGTTCGGTCTGGGACCCTTGCAGATGGCCGCCTGCGGCGCCGGCGTGGCCCTGATGGCCGGGCTGGCCGGGGCGGATGTCAGCGCCGCGGTGGTGATCGGGGCGGCGCTGGCCCTGTCCTCCACCGCCGTGATCATGCCGGTGATGGCCGAGAACCGCCGCCTGCACACAGATGCGGGGCGGGCGACCTTTTCGGTCTTGCTGTTCCAGGACCTGGCCGTGGCGCCGATCATGGTCACCCTGGGGGTTCTGGGCCACGGCAAGGGCCAGGCCCTGAGCCTGTCCATGCTGGCGCCCCTGGTTCCGGCGGTCCTGGGGATCGCCCTGCTGCTCGGGATCGGCCGCCTGTTGCTGCGGCCCATGATGAAATCCGTGG
>JARLIP010000218.1 GCA_031291685.1 Caulobacteraceae bacterium
GGCTGTGGCGTGGGCCAGGTCGCGATAGTCGGCGGCATCGACCTCTTCCTGCTTGAGGGTTTTCATGAAGCTTTCGGCCATGGCGTTGTCGTAGGGGCAACCGGGCCGGCTCATGGAGGGCTGAATGCCGGCGGCTTCCAGAATTACGGTGACAGTGCACTTAATTCAGAACCGCTCAGCTAGCCGCTGTGGCCAGCAGGATCAATGCCCCCCCATCAGCCCTCGTTGAACACCCCTGGAAAATCTCGGTGACCTTCCAGAACCTTGACCACTTCAAACGTCTCGCCCTGGTAGCGAAAGAAGATGATGTAGCCCTGATAGGCGAAGCTGCGTATGTCCGGTCGCAGTTCCGGCCTCGCGCGTCCCAGGGCGCCCGGCAAGGCCGCCAGTTTGCCGCATTGCCGCTGCAAGCGATCAACGAACCCGCGCGCGATGGCGCGATCCCCGCTTTCCTGGGTGATGTATCGCAGGATGTCCCGAAAATCCTGCCGCGCCGAGGACAGATAGACCAGCCGGCGCAATCAGTAGCCGTCTTGGGCGAGCGCCACCTCTTCCTCGTCGAGCGCCTGGGTTATATCCGCGTCCTCATGGGCGCCGCCCGCGCTGATCGAGGCGTTGAGGGTCGCCCGCAGCGCCTCCAATTTCAGGTCGCGCGCTTCCATCAACCGCAAGGCGTCGCGAAGAACCTCGCTTGCGTTGTTGTAGCGTCCGCTCGCCAGCTGGCTTTGCACGAAGGACTCAAAGTGGCCGCCCAGGGAAAAGCTGCTCGCCATAGACGCCCGCTCCAGAACACTATCATCTAATGATACATATGAACGAGCGTTTCGTCCACCTCGAAGGCCCGCCGACCATCCCCGTCCGATCCGGCGAGGAGCTCGGGCTGGACCTGATCTCAAGGAGAAAACGAGGTCAGCATTGCGGAGAGGTCCCCCTCACGTTGGTTGGGGCGGTGAATATTGGCGATGGCGCGTGGGCCACAGCCAATCCGCGCCCTAACCCAGGTCCGAGCGTACCTTGGTCAGGATGCGGCCAAGCAGGTTTTCGCCCTTCCATTCGTCAGGTTCGTGAACCCGGGGGCGCCACCCAAAGCTGAGCTTGGCAACGCTTCGGACAGGCTCTACCGATTCGTCATGAACGCTGACCCAATCCTACGCGTCGCACGGCCGAGCGATAATCTCGACGAGGTGGTCCGCTTCTACCGCGATGGTCTTGGGCTGGAGATATTGTTCCGGTTTGAGGATCATGACGGGTTCGACGGGGTCATGCTCGGACGTGACGGCGCGCCCTATCATTTTGAATTTACCCACGCCCGCGGGCACGTGGCGGGAAGAGCGTCGACCCAGGACAATCTTCTGGTGTTCTATCTCCCCGAGGCCAGCGAATGGCGGGCTGCGGTTGAGCGCATGACCAGGGCGGGCTTCGAGCCCGTGCCGGCCTTCAATCCCTATTGGGACCGTGAGGGGCTGACATTCGAAGATCCTGACGGCTATCGCATCGTCCTACAGCGCGCCGTCTGGCGCCCCTGAAAGACCTAGCCAAGCCGCGCCCCCACCGCCTTCACCATATCGACCGTGTTCAGGGGGATGGTCTCGTGCGGATAGATCCGGACCTCCTTCCAGCCTCGGGCGCCATAGAACCGGCGGGACTTCAGGTTGGGCTCCAGGCAGCGCAGGCGGGCGAGCCCGTGGCCCCGGGCGGCGATTTCACGTTCCAGCTCGGTCAGCAGCGCGCTCCCCGCCCCGCGCCCCTGGGCCAAGGAATGAACCCACAGGTCGCTGACCACGTCCTCCTGGGCCAACCCGACCCCAATGATGACGCCCTCGGCCAAGGCCACCCAGGCCAGTGCCCAGTCATCGTCCCCGGCCCTCAGGGGCTCTGAGGTCCACAGCCCGCCATAGGTCGCCTCCAGCGACGCCTCGACACAGGCCCTGATCGCGGCCACGTCCGATAGGGCCGCCCTGCGGATGATCATCACGTTCTGCCTCCCCCATCCGCTCGCCCCGGCGAAGGCCGGTGCCCAGATCATAGGGCGCGGTGGCAAGTGACTTAAGGCTCTTCTTCGGGAGAGGCCTGAGCTTTGTCATATGGACCCCGGCCTTCGCCGGGGCGAGCGGTTGAGGGGGGCGTCTCGAACCATGCGCGCGCCACACCAGCAAAAAACAGCCTCGCCTTAACATTTGCTAATGCAAGTCATTCTTATTATCGGCACGTCCTGCATGATATCAGCGTGAGGACGACATGGGCGTTGCGAGCCGGGGACGACTGCGGGCCGTTTGGTTCCGGATCCACCAATGGATCGGCGTGGGGTTGGCGGTGCCGCTGATTCCCCTGGGCCCGCGGAGGATACGGCGCCTCAAACCCGATAGTTGAGATTCATTCTCAAAAAGACTTGCGCGAAGCCCGCCGTATAATTGATAACAATTCTCATTAGCATCACCGACAAGGGGTTCCACCATGACTGACCGCGACCGGACGCAAGGGCGCTCCCTGGCCTGGCAGGCCGTTGGCGCGGCGGCTCTGGCGGCGGCCAGCCTGGCTTCCAGCGCCCAGGCCGCCAGCGAGGCGGCCAACGACGCCGCCGCCAGCGGCTCCAGCGATCTGGTGGTGGTCGGACACAACCGCGTCAACGGCCAGACCGGCCTGGCGGTCATGCCCACAACCGTGGCCGACACCCCCCAGGCGATCAATGTGATCCCCGAGTTTCAGCTCAAGCAGCAGAAGATCGTCACCCTGGAGCAGGCCCTGCGCAACGTGCCGGGCATCACCGTCTCAATCGGGGAAGGCGGCACGCTCAACGGCGACCAGTTCCGCATCCGTGGCCAGGAGGCCCAGAACGACATCTATCTCGACGGCCTGCGGGACTTCGGCGTCTATACCCGCGACGCCTTCAACTTCCAGGAAATCCAGGTTCTGAAAGGCCCCGCCGGCGCCCTGTTCGGCCGGGGCACCACCGGCGGGGTGATCAACACCATCTCAAAGTCCGCCCACCTGGGCGATGAGGGCTCCGTCGAGGCCGCCGCGGGCTCCGCCGATTATTACCGCGCCACCGCGGACGTGAACCATCAGATCGGCGACAGCGCCGCCCTGCGCCTGAACCTGATGGTCAACACCAACCACGTCCAGGACCGGGACGTGGTCAAGTCCCAGCGCTGGGGCGCCGCCGCCTCCCTGGCCTTCGGCCTGGGCGCGCCCACCAGCTTCACCCTCAACTATCTGCACCAGCATGACGACCGCATCCCCGACTACGGGGTCATCATCCTCCAGCCCCCCGGCAGCCTGATCGCCAAGCCCGCCACCGAATACGGCGTGCCGCGCTCCAATTTCCTGGGCCTGTCCAGCGACCGCGACCGCGGCAACGCCGACATCCTGACCGCCCGCTTCAGCCACACGGCCTCGAACAACCTGGTGATCACCAGCGACAGCCGCCTTGGGATCTATGACCGCTACTTCCAGTACTCGACCCTGGACCAGTGCTCGGCGACCTGTCTTACGGCCTTCTTCGACGGCAACCCCTCCACCGAGCCCTATGGCGGCTACGGCGGGTCCGGCCCCTACCAGCAGAACGCCTGGGGCGCCCAGAACATCACCGCCGTGCGTTACGAGGGGCCCCTGTTCGGCTTCAAGAGCCAGCTGATCTTCGGGACCGACGTCTCCTATCAGAACAACAAGCGGGTGTTCTACGCCTACACCCTGCCCACCGGGATCACCGCCCGTAACCTCATTCCCCGGGCCATCCTGCACCCGAACCCGGCGGTTCCGGCGGGCTATGGGGTGATCAACCCCACCCCGGCCAATATCGCGGGAACCTCCGCCACCCTGACCACCGTCAAGCAGGCGACGGGCAACGCCACCGACGTCGGCGGCTTCATTACCGAGCGGCTTTGGCTGACCTCGAAGCTGTCGATCATGGCCTCGATCCGCGAGGACGGCTACTGGGCCGAATACAACACCGTCACCGTGGGCGGAACCTATACCCCCCTGACCTCCAGCTCGGGCCTGACCAATCCGCGGGTCAGCCTGATCTTCGAGCCCACCGCCAACCAGAACTACTATCTGTCCTGGGGCCGCTCGGCCACGCCCCAGGGCACGGCCATCGTCGGCAACGCCACCGGCATCGCCGCCACGGCCAAGGACCTCGAGCCCGAGCGCAACGAAAGCTATGAGGTCGGCGCCAAGATCGGTTTCCTGAACGGCCGCGTCCTGGCCACCGGCGCCCTCTTCTATGTGAAGAAGAACAACGCCACCCAAAGCGATCCCTCCACCGGCTTCCTGCTGGCTCAGTCGGGGGAGCGCCAGGAGGTCAAGGGGCTGGAATTGGGCCTGACCGGGCGCCTGGCCCCCGGCTGGACGGTCAACGCCGCCTACGCCTATGTCGACAGCCAGATCAAGGAATCCTACTCCAACTGCAGCGCCACCGGCCTGCCCTGCCCAGCCGGGGCGGCGACCTCGACCCCGGTGCTCAACACCTATGTGATCGGCCGCCAGGTGCTGCTGACGCCTAAGAGTTCCGGCTCCGTCTTCACCAACTACGAGTTCCAGGGCGCCCTTAAGGGCCTCTCCATCGGTGGGACCGTCACCTATCAGGACGGCTATCCCACCGGCTACACCGTGGGCCCGGCGGGCCTGACCAAGATCGCCTATGTGCCCGAGACCATCTCCCTGGACGCGGTGGTGGCCTACGAATTTGGTCGCTACCGGATCGCCCTCAACGGCTCCAACCTGACCGACCGGCTCAACTACAGTCAGGTCTTCGCCAACCGTGCGGTCCCCGCCGCCGGCCGCACCCTCATCGGCACGATCGGAGTGAAATTCTGATGCTGACCCGCGTTCCCCAACTGCTGAGCAAGGACCAGGTCCGGCATTTTCGCCAGGTGCTGGAACAGACCCCCTGGGTCGATGGCAAGGTCACCGCCGGCGCCCAGTCGGCCGTGGCCAAGCACAATCTCCAGGTCCCGGAGGACGCCCCCCAGGCCCGGGAGCTGGGCCAGATCATCCTGGGCGCCCTGGGGCGGAACGAGGCCTTCGTCTCCGCCGCCCTGCCGATGCGGGTGTTTCCGCCCCTGTTCAATCGCTATGAGCCGGGCATGGGCTTCAAGGCCCATGTGGACAACGCCGTGCGCTTCGCCCCCGGTCTGGTGCGGATGCGCACCGACGTCTCCTCGACCCTGTTCCTGTCCGAGCCCGACGAATATGACGGCGGAGAGTTGGTGATCGAGGACACCTACGGCGAGCACCGGGTCAAGTTCGAGGCCGGGGACCTGGTGGTCTATCCCGCCACCAGCCTGCACCGGGTCGAGCCGGTCACCCGAGGCGCCCGCTGGGCCTCATTCTTCTGGAGCCAGTCCATGGTCCGCGACGAGGGCCAGAGGCGCACCCTCTATGACCTGGACCGGGCGATCCAGGACATCCGCGCCGAGGTCTCCGACGCCCACCACGGGGTGATCACCCTGACCGGCGTCTATCACAACCTGCTGCGCCGCTGGGGGGAGATGTAGGAGCGGAGTCCAAACACCGCTCATCCACGCGAAGGCGGGGATCCAGGTGAAACCCACTGAAATCCGTGGATGAATCTGGGTTCCCGCCTTCGCGGGAATGAGCGGGTTTAAGTCCAGGGAACTCGCCTAAGTCCGGCGCCCCTAGGCCGAGGCCAGGGCGCTCTGGAACAGGATCGCGCCGTCGGCGGAGCCCAGCTCGGCCTCGAAGGCGCGGTCCGGGTGGGGCATGATCCCCAGCACATTGCCGCGGCCATTGACGATACCGGCTATGGCCCGGGCCGAGCCATTGGGGTTCTGGCGATAGCGGAACACCACCTGGCCCTCCCCTTCCAGCCGATCCAGGGTGGCCTCGTCGGCGAAGAAATTGCCCTCGCCATTGCCCACGGTCATGGTCGCCTCGCGGCGGTCCCCATAGGCGGCGGTAAAGCGGGTCTGGCCGTTGACGATATCCAGATCCACGGCCTTGCAGACATATTTCAGGGCCGCGTTGCGCAACAGGGCGCCCGGCAGGATCCGGGCCTCGCACAGCACCTGGAAGCCGTTGCAGATCCCCACCACCGCCGTGCCGCGCTCGGCCTCGGCGGCCACGGCGCGCATCACCGGCGACAGGGCCGCCATGGCCCCGCAGCGCAGATAGTCGCCATAGGAAAAGCCCCCCGGCAGGACGATCAGATCGAGGCCCTTGGGCAGCTCGCTCTCGGCGTGCCAGACCATGTCCACATGGGCGCCGGTGGAGCGCTCGATGGCGACCTTGCAGTCGCGGTCGCAGATCGATCCCGGAAAGACGACGACGGCGGCTTTCATCAGGCGGCGATCTCCACCCGGTAGCCCTCGATCACCGTATTGGCCAGCAGGCGCTCGCACATGGCCTTGACCTCGGCCTCGGCGGCGACGCGGTCGGCGGCGGCGACCTCGAACTCGATGGTCTTGCCCACCCGCACGCCGGAGACGTCGGCGAAACCCAGTCCATGCAGGGCGCCTTCGATGGCCTTGCCCTCGACGTCGAGGACGCCGGCCTTCAGGAACACTTCTACCTTGGCCTTCATGCGCCCTTACCTCCTTGGATGACGGTCGGCATCTCGCTCATGATGCCCAGACGCCGCGCCACCTCGGTATAGCTCTCGATGACATTGCCGAGGTCGCGGCGGAAACGGTCCCTGTCGAGCTTCTCGTTGGTCACGGAATCCCACAGGCGGCAGGAGTCCGGGCTGATCTCGTCGGCCAGGATGATGCGCGAGAAGTCGTTCTCCCACACCCGGCCGAACTCCAGCTTGAAATCCACCAGGGTGATGCCCACGCCGCTGAACAGGCCGCAGAGGAAATCGTTGACCCGCAGGGTCGTGGCCATGATGTCGTCGATTTCCTGGGGCGAGGCCCAGTTGAAGGCGGTGATGTGCTCTTCGGCGACCATGGGATCGCCCAGCTTGTCGTCCTTCAGGCAGAATTCAATGATCGAGCGCGGCAGGGCCTGGCCCTCGGGCAGGCCGAAGCGCACCGACATCGATCCCGCGGCGATGTTGCGGCAGATCACCTGAAGGGGGATGATCTCCACCTCCTTGATCAACTGCTCGCGCAGATTCAGCCGCTTGATGAAGTGATTCTGCACACCGATCGTGTTCAGGCGCGTCATCACATATTCGCTGATGCGGTTGTTCAGGACGCCCTTGCCCTCCAGCGCGGCGCGCTTTTGGCCGTTGAACGCGGTGGTGTCGTCCTTGAAATACTGGATCAACGTACCCGGCTCAGGCCCTTCGTAGAGGATCTTGGCCTTGCCTTCATAGATCTTCTTGCGGCGGGTCATGGTTCCAGTAATCCCCCTTGGGGGGTCGTCGAGCGGGCAAAATGCAAAGCGCGCGAGCTGAAACGTTCGCGCGCCGTCCGACTCGGCCTTTGACTATCCAAGGCGCGGATGAGTTTAAAGGAAGCCGAGCACGGGCGCAAACGCACATGGGGTCTGACACGGTATGAACAAGGGTGAAGAGGCGGATGCGCCACAGCCGGCCCCGCGATCCTCCTTCGCCGCGCTGCTTCAGGGCGGCCGCAAGGGCGTGGTGGTGGTGGGCCGGCCCCTAAGCACCTGGGGGGATCTCTACCACCGCGTGCTGACCATGCCCCTGTGGGGTCTGCTGCTCCTGTTGCTGGCGGCCTTCCTGGGGATCAACGCCCTGTTCGCCGGCCTTGGTCCCCGGGGACATCAACGGCGCCCGCCCGGGCTCCTTCGCCGACGCCTTTTTCTTCAGCGTCCAGACCCTGGGCACCGTCGGCTATGGGATGATGACCCCCAGGGGAACCTACGCCAACCTGCTGGTGACGGCCGAGGCCTTCTGCAATCTGGTGATCGTCGCCCTGTCCACCGGCCTGATCTTCACCCGCGTCTCGCGACCCACGGCCCGGGTGATGTTCTCAAGGGTCGCCGTGGTGACCCCCTTTGAAGGCACGCCCACCCTGATGTTCCGGGCGGCCAATCAGCGGGGCAACCAGGTCATGGAGGCCGAGGTGAGCCTCAGCATGTCGCGCCAGATCACCACCGCCGAGGGCCATTCCATGCGGCAATTCCAGGAATTGCGCGTCTCCCGGGCCAAGTCGCCGATCTTCGCCCTGACCTGGCTGGTCATGCACCGCCTGGACGAAGACAGTCCCTTGAGGGACTGCACGCCCCAGTCCCTGGCGGCCACGGGCACGGAGATCATCGTCGCCCTCAGCGGCCTGGACGACACCTTCGCCCAGAGAATCCATGCCCGGCACGCCTATCAGGCGCACGAAATCCTCTGGCGAAAGCGTTTCGAGGATATTTTGTCGATCACCGCGGACGGTCGGCGCATGGTGGACTATCGCCTGTTTCACGACGTTCGCGACGACGACAGCGCGACGATGCATTGATCCTCATCGCGCCGTCGCCTATCAGACGGGCCGGAGTATGAGGGGCTTGACCATGACGACCTTTGACGAGCGCGAGCAGGGCCAGGAAGCCAAGTTCGCCCACGACCAGGAGTTGGAATTCAAGGCCGCCGCGCGCCGCAACCGGCTGCTTGGCCTGTGGGCTGGCGGGCTGATGGGGCTGGAAGATCCGCATCTGGAAGACTACGCCACCGCCGTGGTCCGCTACGACCTGACCCACTCCAACGAAGACGCCATCCTGCGCAAGGTGGCCCAGGACCTGACCGGCGCCGGCCTGAAGGTCAGCGAGGATCAGGT
The DNA here is from genome assembly GCA_031291685.1 of Caulobacteraceae bacterium. Classification (GTDB taxonomy): domain Bacteria; phylum Pseudomonadota; class Alphaproteobacteria; order Caulobacterales; family Caulobacteraceae; genus Poindextera. The sequence continues at coordinate 8,691 of JARLIP010000218.1, forward strand.
GCGCGGCAAGATGGACGAGTTCCTCGCCGTCGCCCGCGGCCAGATCCAGGCCGAGGGGTAGGTATCGGGGGGCTGCCGCCCCCCCACTCCACCACGCTACGCGTGGAGCGTTGCGAAACGCCGATGCGTCCTCACATGGGGATTTGAGAGTCAAGGTTGGTGTTCAATTGATCAATCATCTGCTCCGTCTTTTCGGGATCCGATGGTCTGAGCCTTTGTTTTGAGACGCTTTGGCCATTGGCTGTCCGCATCAACC
>JARLIP010000219.1 GCA_031291685.1 Caulobacteraceae bacterium
TCTGGCCCATGTGATAGCCGTGGAAGGCGTCCCACAGGCCGTCCTTGATCATGGTGTCCACCAGGCCCAGGTCGCCCATTTTCTGGCCGTTGCGCAGGTTGGCGGCGTGGGGCGAGCGGCTCATGCTCTCCTGTCCGCCGGCGACCACGATCTTGGCGTCGCCCTGGGCGATCTGCTGGGCGCCGAGGGCCACGGCCCGCAGCCCCGAGCCGCACAGCTGGTTGAGGCTCCAGGCCGGGCTTTCCACCGGAATGCCGGCGTTGACCGCGGCCTTGATCGCCACGGAGCCGAGCTCATGGGCCTGGAGGCTGGACAGCGAGCCGTTGAAGGATCCGACGGGGGTGCGGGCGGCTGAAACGATGACGACCTTGGTCATGGGAATTCTCCTGGGTATTTCGCGCCCGCGAAGAAGAAAGACGGTCGGCTCCGCCGCGCGCGCCGCAACCATTGCCCGACGAAGGGGGGTTCGTCACCCTTCATCAGCGAAAAATTCAATGTCAAATCCAAGACTGGCGCTCGTGCGCCGCATCCGCGATACTGCACTGCGGAAGAACAATGAATCCAGCGCGCCGTCAGGGCGCCCCCCGAGGAGTGTGATGTCCGAAGCCGAAAAGTCCGGCGACCGTGTGGTCATCAAGAAATACGCCAATCGGCGGCTCTACAACACCCGTTCCAGCGCCTATGTGACGCTCGAACACCTCTCGGAGATGGTCAAGGAAGGCGTGGACTTCGTCGTCTATGACGCCAAGACCAACGAAGACATAACCCGCTCGGTCCTAACCCAGATCATCTTCGACGAAGAAAGCCGCGGCCAGAACCTCCTGCCGATCCAGTTTCTGCGCCAGTTGATCCGCTTCTACGGCGATAGCATGCAGGCCTTCGTCCCCAGTTTTCTGGAGATGTCCCTGGACGGCTTCACCCGGCAGCAGGATCACATGCGCGGCCAGGTGGCCGGCTCCCTGGGCGCCACGCCGGGCATAGGCTTCCTGGAGGACCAGGTGCGCCAGAACCTGGTGATGTTCGAGCGGGCCATGAAGATGTTCACCCCCTTCGCCTTCACCCGGCCGGAAGAGCCGCCGCCGACCCCCGAGGTCAAGCCCGCCGAGCCCGCGACGCCGGACACCTCCCTGGACGATCTGAAGCAGCGCATCGAGGAGATGCAGCAGCAGATCGCCAAGCTGGCGGCCAAGGAATAGGGAACTCCGCGCACGGACACGTCATTTTACCAACGCCTTAACCGGTGCGACCTATTGTCATGTCCAGACGTTCGCCGTTCCACGAGCCGAGATGACCGATCCCATCCGCCCTATCAACCCCACCCGTTCCGTGCCCGCCGTTCGCGGCGTCGGGCGGCGTGTGGGCGCCACGGGAACCGCGCTGGCTCGAGGCGATGAAGGCGCCAAGGCCGATCCTGAGCGCAACCTGCCGGTCCCCGTGACCACCGTGGTCGCTGAAGAGCCCGCCGGCGAAGACCCGAGCGCCAGTCAGACGGCCTACGCGGCCCAAATGATGGGCCAGGGAGGCCAGAAGCGCGGCCTGCGGGGCGGCAAGGAAACCCTGGACCGGGCTCGCAGCACCTATCTGGAGACCGAATGGTCGGGCCCCAATGATCGCCGGGTGCGCGCGGGCATTATCACCAAGACCGAAATCTGAGAGACCGCGATTTGAAAGGCTGGGGCCCGATCCGGGCGCACGGCTCCGTGGCCTGAATCTTGCTTAACCAAACATGACCGTCGTCCTGTCTGGAAAAAGCGTCCATGCCTCTGATCGCCGCCGTGGCCCTGCGCTCGTTCGAATGCCTGATGGTCGCCCTGGTGTTCACCGTCCTGACCTGAACTCCACAGCCAACGAAACTCAGCGGATATCGATCTCGCGGCGGGCGGCGACGATGGTGACGATGAAGCCGGCCAGCACATCCAAGAGCACCATCAGGGTCAGGATGAAGAAGGTCGAGGTGGCGAAGGCGGGGAACAGCAGGAACTCCACCAGGCAGGCGATGAACAGCACCATCGACAGGGAATGGTTGATGATCGCGGCTTGGCGGCTGGTGGTGGGCTTGAGCAGTTCGACGAACAACACCACCAGGGAGCCGGCCAGGAACAGGTCCCCCAGGCTCACGGTCCAGACGGCCCGGGAAGCCATGGTCACGCTGAAGATCGGCGCCGACATCCGCTCGACCATGGCCGAGGAGCGCAGGCCGCCCCCGATCATCAGGCCAAGCAGGTTATAGAACAGCACCGGCAGGGCCAGCAGCGGCAACGCGGCGAACATGAAGACCCTCCCTCCCCGGACGACCCACGGTTAAGGCCATTCGGGGCATTAGGCAAAACCCGCCGGGCAAGGCCTGCGAGAGGCTGAGCTAGACTTCCGTGGGCGCCCCGGGATTGCGGGCGCGGGAATTGAGCCACATCACCCCCAGGATGTCCGGGGCCGAGGCGAACAGACGGCCGAGGTTGGTGTATTTGGAGGCGCCGCTGGTCCGGGCCCGGTGACCCACGGCCTCGAAGTCGATCTCGTAGCCCTCCCGCAGGAACATGGCCGGCAGGAAGCGGTGCAGGTGATCAAAATAGGGCAGGCGCAGGAACGCCTCTCGCCGAAACGCCTTCAGGCCGCAGCCGGTGTCGCTGGCGCCGTCCTTGAGCAGGCGCTGGCGGATGCCGTTACCCAGGCGAGAGGCCCAGCGCTTGGCCAGGCTGTCCTGCCGGCGAACCCGCATGCCCCCAACCAACCCCAGGGTCTCGGGACCGGCCTTGAGACGGCGGGCCAGGCGCGGGGCGTCGGCCGGATCGTTCTGGCCGTCGCCGTCCAGGGTGATCACGATGCCGGCCCGGGCGGCCATCACCCCCGTGCGCACCGCGCGGCTCTGGCCGGCGTTGCGGGCATGGGCGATCACCCGAAGACTGGGCAGATCGGCCTTGAGGGCGGCCAGGCTGGCGCGGGTGGCGTCGGTGCTGGCGTCATCGACAAACACCATCTCGAAGGATTCGCCAGCGAAGGCGGCGGCGATCTCACGCGCCAGATCCTCGGCGGCCCCCGCCTCGTTGAACACCGGGACCACTACGGAATAGTCAGGAACCATCAGACCCGCGTTTTCGTGCATGAACCGTCTTAGCCAAGTTTGCCGCCGTAAATATTGCCCCTTGGACATCATATCCAGCCGCAGCGGGTTCTAACCCGACGGAATGTTCGTGCTATCAACCCGCCGATGATGCAAGCGACTCGCCTCGACCAATGGGCCCGGGGATGGCGCGGCCCCCTGCTGGCGGCGCTCGCGGCCCTGTTTGCGGGCCTTCCCGGCGCCCTGTTCCTGCCGCCCCTGGACCGGGACGAATCCCGCTTCACCCAGGCCACCGCCCAGATGCTGGAGACCGGCGACTTCGTCGAGATCCGTTTCCAGGACCAGCCCCGGGACAAGAAGCCCGTGGGCATCCACTGGCTTCAGGCGGCCAGCGTAGCGGCCACATCCTCCGCCGAGGCGCGCAATATTTTTGCCTATCGCATCCCGTCCCTGCTGGGGGCGATGCTGGCGGCGGCGGCCTGCGCCTGGGGGGCGGCGGCCTTTTTCGGCGCGGGGCCCGGGCTGATCGCCGGCCTGATCCTGGCCGCGACCTTCCTTTTGTCCACTGAGGCCGGCATCGCCAAGACCGACGCGGTCCTGTGCGGAACCACCGTCCTGGCCATGGCCGCCTTGGCGCGGCTCTACGCGGCGTCGATCGGGCTCAAAGAACCCTTCCCCAAGGGAGAATCCGCCGGCTGGCGCACGCGGCTCCTGTTCTGGCTCGGCATCGGCGTGGGCATGTTGGACAAGGGTCCGGTGGGTCCCATGGTGGTCCTGCTGGCGGGTCTGAGCCTGTGGGGGGTCGAGCGCCGGGCGCCCTGGGCGGCCAGGATGGGCTGGGCCTGGGGGCTGATCCTGGTCCTGGCCATTGTCGGGCCATGGGCGGCGGCGATCACGGTCAAGACCGACGGCGCCTTCTGGGGAACCGCCATCGGGGGGGACGTGGCCCCCAAACTGAAGGGCGGGCAGGAGGGCCACGGCGCGCCCTTTGGCCTGCATTTTTTGCTTTCGCCCCTGCTCTTCTTTCCCGCCGGCGCCCTGTTACCCGCCGCCCTGATCGAGGGCTGGAAGGGGCGCAAGACCCCCGGCGCGCGCATGGCCCTGTGCTGGCTGATCCCAGGCTGGCTGGTGTTCGAGATCACCCCCACCAAGCTGGTGCATTACACCCTGCCCCTCTATGGCGCCCTGGCCTGGCTGGCCGTGTTCGCCCTTGGCCGGGCCTGGGGGACGCGGACCCGTTGGACGGGCGCGGCTCTCAGTCTCGTGGCGGGCCTGTTCTGGACGGCCCTGCCGATCGTGGCCCTGATCCAGTATGGCGACCATGCCGGCCCCGTGGCGATCGCCTGGATGGTGATCAGCGCGCTCCTGGCGGCCTCGGCCAGCCTGGCGGGGGCGGTCATGGCCCTGTCGGAGCGGCGCCGCCTGCCGGCCCTTGGGGCGGCCCTTGGCCTTGGCCTCCTGGCCCACGGCGCCATAGCCGGGGGTCTGGCCCCGAGGCTGGGGTCCTTGTGGCTGTCGGGGCGGATCGTCGCCCTGCTCGATCAGCATCATCTCAATCCCCGGGGCGGCCTGGCCCCTGGCCCGGTGACCGTGATCGGCTATGGCGAGCCTAGCCTGATCTTCGCCCTGGGCACCGAGACCGAGATCGGTGACGCCGGGGATGGCGGCGAGGCGATCGCAGAAGGCCGCCCGGTGGTGGTCGAACAGCGGGCCATGGCCGCCTTCCAGCAGGAGCTGGCCGCCGACAACCTCAAGGCCACAGCCCTGGGCCAGGTGAAGGGGGTCGATTATTCCAGCGGCAAGAAGGAAATCATGACCCTGTTCCGGTCGGACAGCCCGCCCCCGGCCAGTCAGGTTGTGACCGCTCCAACGAACCTCAACGCCACCGGCCCCGTGACAGGCGCCGCCCCTATAACCGCCCCCGGGAGTATCCCATGAGCCGCTTCATCCAGATCGTCGAGGTCGGGCCCCGGGACGGCCTGCAAAATGAATCCCGCGCCCTGAGCGTCGAGGAGAAGCTGGAGTTCATCGTCCGGCTGGAGGGCTGCGGCGTGCGCCGGGTGGAGGCCGTCTCCTTCGTCAATCCCCGCCGGGTGCCACAGATGGCCGGCGCCGAGGAGGTGATGACCGGCCTCTCCGCGGACGGCGCCTCCCGCATCGGCCTGGTGCTGAACCAGAGGGGTTGGGAGCGAGCTGTGGCCGCCGGCTGCGATGAGGCCAATGTGGTGGTCTGCGCCACCGACGGCTTCGGCATCCGCAACCAGGGCGCCCCGGTGACCGAACAGGTCACGACCATGCGCCAGATCGCCGAACTGCGGGCCCAGACCGGCGGACCGACCCTGTCCCTGACCATATCCGTGGCCTTCGGCTGTCCCTTCGACGGAGAGGTCTCCCAGGACCAGATCGTCGCCATCGCCCGGGAGGCGGCGGATGCGGGCATCGGCGAGATCGCCCTGGGCGACACCATCGGGGTCGCCGATCCCTGGACCGTGCGCGCCCGGATCGAGGCGGTGCGCAAGGCCGCGCCCGACGCGCGCCTGCGCATGCACTTCCACAACACCCGCAATACGGGCCTCGCCAACGCATACGCCAGCGTCGAGGCGGGGGTGGACGTGCTGGACGCCAGCTGCGGCGGCATCGGCGGCTGCCCCTTCGCCCCGGCCGCCACGGGCAATATCGCCACCGAGGACCTGGTCTATATGCTGAACCGCGCCGGCTATGAGACCGGCCTGGACCTGGACGGCCTGATCACCACCGGGCTGTGGATCGGCGAGCGTCTGGGCAAGACCGCCCCTTCGGCCCTGACCCGGGCGGGGGTGTTTCCGCCCAAGGTGGATTAGGGGCGAAATCAATAGCCTCTCCCCCATCGAGGGGGGAAGGGCTCGATCATCACCTGACCTTCAAGTCCGGCGGCAAGGCTTCGCTGGTCAGCTGGCTGACAGCCTCGTCCAAGGTCAGGATGGTCTGGCCGTCGGAGCCCAGGCGGCGCAGGGCCAGCTTGCCCTCCTCCGCCTCGCGGCGGCCGACCACGGCGATCACCGGGGCCTTGGCCAGGCTGTGTTCGCGGACCTTGTAGTTGATCTTCTCGTTGCGCAGGTCGAGCTCGACCCGCAGCCCCGCCGCCTTGAGTTTGGCGGCGGCGACGCGGGCGAAATCGTCGCCCTCCGAGGTGATGGTCGCCACCACCACCTGGGTCGGGGACAGCCACAGGGGGAAGGCGCCGGCATAGTTCTCGATCAGGATGCCGATGAACCGCTCCATGGAGCCGAACAGGGCCCGGTGCAGCAGGACCGGGCGCTGCTTGGAGCCGTCGGATTCCACATATTCCGCGTCCAGCCGCTCGGGCAGCACGAAGTCCAGCTGCAGGGTGCCGCACTGCCAGGTGCGACCGATGGCGTCGCGCAGGTGGAACTCCAGCTTCGGGCCATAGAAGGCGCCTTCGCCGGGCAGGTGCTCGACCTCGACCCCCGCGGCCCGGGCGGCGCGTTCCAGCTTGCTTTCAGCGATGTCCCAGACCTCGTCGGTCCCGGCGCGCATGTCCGGCCGCAGGGCCAGCTTGACGCTGTGCAGGGTCACGTCCAGGTCCGAATAGACCGAGTAGAGCAGCTTGACGAACTTGGTCGTCTCCGCCTCGATCTGGTCCTCGCGGCAGAAGATGTGGGCGTCGTCCTGGGTGAAGGCCCGCAGGCGCATGATCCCGTGCAGGGCGCCCGAGGGCTCATAGCGGTGGCAGGCGCCGAACTCGGCCATGCGCAGGGGCAGGTCGCGATAGGACTTCTGGCCGACATTGAAGATCTGGATGTGGCCCGGGCAGTTCATCGGCTTGACCGCCATGGTCTCACCCTCGTCCGTCTCGCAGACGAACATGGCGTGGCCGAACTTCTCCCAGTGGCCGGATTTCTCCCACAGGCCGCGGTCCAGGATCTGGGGCGCCTTGACCTCCACATAGCCGTCATCGTCCAGCCGGCGGCGGATATAGGCCTCCAGGGTGCGGAACAGGGTCCAGCCCTTGGGGTGCCAGAACACCATGCCCTTGCCCTCTTCCTGCAGGTGGAAGAGGTCCATGGCCCGGCCGACCTTGCGGTGATCCCGGCGCTCGGCTTCCTCGATGCGCTTCAGATGGGCTTCGAGATCGGCCTCGGAGGCCCAGGCCGTGCCGTAGATCCGTTGCAGCTGAGCGTTGTTCTGGTCCCCGCGCCAATAGGCGCCGGCCAGCTTGGTCAGCTTGAAGGCCTTGCCCACATGCCGCGTGGAGGGCAGGTGCGGCCCCCGGCACAGGTCTTTCCAGTTCCCCTGGCGATAGACCGTGATCGACTGGTCTGCCGGGATGTCGCGGATGATCTCGGCCTTGTAGGCCTCGCCGATGCCGTCGAAGTGGGCGATGGCCTCGTTGCGGTCCCAGACTTCCCGGGTGATCTTTTCGTCGCGATCGACGATCTGGCGCATCCGCGCCTCGATCTTGGCCAGGTCGTCCAGGGAGAAGGGCTCCTCCCGGGCGAAGTCGTAGAAGAAGCCGTCCTCGACATTGGGGCCGATGGTCACCTGGGTTCCGGGAAACAGCTCCTGCACCGCCTCGGCCAGGACGTGGGCGGTGTCGTGGCGGATCACCTCCAGGGCGTCGGGCGCCTCGCGGGTGACGATCTCGATCGCCCCGCCGTGCTCAAGCGCGCGGTCGAGGTCACGCAGCTCCCCATCCAGCTTGACCAGCAGGGCCTTTTTTTCCAGGGATTTGGAGATCGAGGCGGCCACGTCACGTCCCGTGACGCCGTCCTCGAATTGACGGACGCCGCCGTCGGGAAACTTCAGTTCGATCATGTCTCACACGTCCAGCTCCGCCTGGCGGAGCGCGGGGGGACGGGGTCGTATCCGGACCCGCCCCAGGGATGGCAACGGCACAGGCGCCGGACGGTGAGGAAGCCTCCCCGCCAGGGCCCGTGATCGATCAGGGCCTTGGCCGCATAGTCCGAACAGGTCGGCTCAAAGCGGCAGTAACGCCCGATCAGCAGCGAGAGCGTCAGCTTGTAGGCGCGATGCGCCGATCTGACGATGCGTTCGTAGAGGGTCATGCCGGAGCGCTTGCGAACGGGGTTTCGGCGAGCTTATCGCATCCGCGAAAAGCGCCGATCAAGCCGCGCCGGCGCGGCTAGTTCGCGAGGTCCGGGCCTGCACCGCGGTGCGGACAGCTTCCGCCGCGGCCTCGAACGCCAGGAGCGTGGAGGTGTGGCGGGCGGGATAGTCCTTCACGGGCGCCAACACGGAAAGCTCCGAAAAGCGGCCCTCGGGAGGAGGACCGTCGGCCTTGAGCATAGCACGAAGGGCATCCCTAGCCACCTCGATCTCTTCCAGGCTCGCCCCGATGACCTTCTCGCCCAGCACCGCCGCCGCCGCCTGGCCGAGGGCGCAGGCGCGCACATCCTGGGCGAAGTCAGCAACCTTGCCGTCTTCCACCGTCACATCGACGATGATCTTGGAGCCGCACAGCTTGGAGACCTTCTCCGAGGTGGCGTCGGGCGCGGGCAGACGGCCGGCGTGGGGCATGTCCGCCGCCAGCTTCAGGATCCGCGTCGAATAGAGATCGTCGATCATGGATGTCTATGTGGCCCCGCCGGAGCGTTCGCGCCAGAGCGCCTCAGCCCGGTCGCGCAGGGCCTCGCCCAGGGCGGTGAAGCCCCGGCGGATCGGCCGGCGCAGCTGACGCGCCACCAGCCCGCCCAAAAGGCCGCTGAAGATCTCGCCATTGGAGAAGGCGCAGCCGGTGGGCGACAGGGTCTCGATCTCCAGATAGCGCACCGTGGTCACCAGCCCCCCCATGGCCGAGAGCTGCCAGTGAATCGCCTCGTTGGGGGTCCAGTCCAGGATCGCCGGATTGATCTGGCGATGGGCCTCCCCAGGCAGGGCCAGGGTCAGCTGGAGACGCTCGCCATAGCGGATCTGGCCGGCAGCCTTGGGATAGATCGGGTTCCACTCCGACCAGGCCGGCAGGTCCGACAGGATCTCCCAGATCACGGCGGCCGGGGCCTGGACGCCGGTGCGGTGCTCGATTTTCACGGCCATGTCGGGTCTCGAAACAGATGCGATTCCGGGGTGAAATAGTTAGCCGGCGCTGTCCGCCAGGCGCCAGGTCGCGCCTTCCGGATTGTCCATCACCACCACATTGAGGGCGTTGAGCTCATCGCGGATGCGATCGGCGGTGGGCCAGTCCTTGGCCTTGCGGGCCTCGATGCGGGCCTGGAGCAGGGCCTCGACCTTGGTCTTCAGGTCGTCGTCCGCCCCGCCCTGGAACCAGGTTTCCGGATCGACCTGGAGAAAGCCCAGCAGAGAGCCGGCCGCCACCAGGGCGTCGCGATAGAGGCCGATCTGGTTCAGGGCCTCCCGCTCGCCGGCGTCGTTGAGCAGGGCGCGCAGGGCCTTGGACAGCTCGAACAGCCCGGCGATGGCCCGGGGGGTGTTGAGGTCGTCCTCCAGGGCGTCCCGGATCGCGGTCAGCTTGGCCGCGACCTGGGGCTGGTCCCAGACTTCCGGATCGTAGTCGTTCTCGCCCAGGAGGGTGTTGGCGTCCTGCAAGGCGCCGTAGAGCCCGTCCAGGGACTTGCGCGACTGCACCAACAGATCGCCGGTCCAATCCAGGGGCGCGCGGTAGTGGGCCGACAGCAGGGCCCAGCGGATCGCCTCCCCCGGCACCTGCTTGATCAGGTCGTGGACTAAAAGGACATTGCCCAGGGACTTGGACATCTTCTCGGCGTCCATGGTCAGGAAACCGTTGTGCATCCAGTAGTTGGCATAGACCGGCGCATGGTCGGCGCAGCGCGACTGGGCGATCTCGTTCTCGTGGTGCGGAAAGATCAGGTCGTGGCCGCCGCCGTGGATATCGATGGGCAGGCCCAGGGTGGTTTCCACCATGGCCGAGCATTCCAGGTGCCAACCCGGACGCCCCGCGCCCCAGGCCGAGGGCCATTCCGGCTCGCCCGGCTTGGAAGGCTTCCACAGGACGAAATCGGCGGGGTGGCGTTTATAGGGGGCGACCTCCACCCGGGCGCCGGCGATCATGTCGTCGATGCTGCGGCCGGACAGCTTGCCGTAGTCGGGGAAGGCCTGGGTGTCGAACAGCACATGGCCCTCGGCGGCGTAGGCGGCCTTGTTCTCGATCAGCCGGCCGATCATGGCCAGCATGGCGTCGATATGGGCGGTGGCCCGGGGCTCGATGGTCGGGCGAAGGGCGCCCAGGGCGTCCATGTCCGCGTGATAGGCGTCGGTGAAGCGGTCGGTGATCACCGAGATCGGCACGCCCTGGTCGATGGCGGCCTGGTTGATCTTGTCGTCCACGTCCGTGATGTTGCGGGCATAGATCACCGCGCCCTCGCCATAGGTCTGGCGCAGCAGGCGAAACAGGGTGTCGAACACCACCACCGGGCGGGCGTTGCCGATGTGGGCGAAGTTATAGACCGTCGGACCGCAGACATACATCGTCACCCGGCTGGGATCGCGGGGCGTAAAGGGCCGCTTTTCGCCGCTGAGGGTGTCGTGGATCGCGAGAGTCATGAGGTTTCAGATCGCCGGTTGGGACTTTGAACGGGCCCCTATAGCCGTCAAAGCCCGTTTAAGCCACCGCCGGGCGCCGTTCCGCCGTTCTGAACGCTTGACAGCTAGGGGCCAGAAGAGCGTCAAGGCGGGCATGACGCTGCCTGCCTTCCCCACCGCCGCCACCACCGCCGAGCTTGAGCGCGGCGCGGTGCTCGCCCCCCGGTTCGACGCCAATGGCCTGATCGCCGCGGTCACCGCCCACGCCGAGACCGGCGAGATCCTGATGCTGGCCTGGATGAACGCGCAGGCCCTGAGCCTGACCCTGACGACCGGCGAGGCGCACTATTACAGCCGCTCGCGCCAGGGCCTGTGGAAGAAGGGCGAGACCAGCGGCCAGGTGCAGAAGATCGTCGAGGTCCGGGTGGACTGCGACCAGGACGCGGTGCTGCTCAAGGTCCTGCCCCAGGGGGACGGCGGCGCCTGCCACGTGGGTTTTCGCTCCTGCTTCTACCGGGTGGTGGAGGATGGACGGCTGGTGGAGCGGCCCTGAAGCGTGACCGAATGAGACGCGGGACACTCTCTGTTCCGGACGCGAATGCCAAACGGAGCCAGGCCGCAGCTGACCGATGAGCCGATCATCCCCGAGGACGAGGAAGACCTGGCGGCCGAGCCGGCCCCGGGTTCGCGGCGTCATGTCCTGACGGTGGATGCGGCCCTGGCCGGGGCCAGGCTCGACAAGGTCCTGGCCGGCCTCGCCCCGGACCTGTCCCGCGCCCGCCTCCAGGCCCTGATGGCGGAGGGGGCGGTGTGGTTCGGCGAAGCGCCGGTCACCGACCCGTCTCAGAAGGCCAAGATTGGCGACTATGTGGTGGCCGTGCCGCCGCCGACGGCGGCCGAGCCCCTGCCCGAGGCCATTCCCCTGACCGTGCTGTTCGAGGACGCCCACCTGATCGTGGTCGACAAGCCCGCCGGCATGGCCGTGCATCCGGCGCCGGGCAGCGAGACCGGCACCCTGGTCAACGCCGTTCTGGCCCAGTGCGGCGACTGCCTGTCCGGGGTCGGGGGCGTGGCCCGGCCCGGGATCGTCCACCGGCTGGACAAGGACACCTCCGGGGTGATGGTGGCGGCCAAGAGCGACGCGGCCCATGCGGGGCTGTCAGCCCTGTTCGCGACCCATGACATCGACCGGGTCTATGTGGCCCTGACCCGGGGCGCACCGGACCCGCGTCGGGGAACCATCGCCACGCGCCTGGGCCGCTCGCCCCACGACCGCAAGAAGATGGCCGTTTTGCGCAGTGGCGGTCGCGAGGCGATCACCCATTACGTGGTGGAGCGGACCTTCGGCCCGGCGGACCGCCCCCTGGCCGCGCGTATCGCCTGCACCCTGGAGACCGGCCGCACCCATCAGATCCGCGTGCACCTGGCCTCCAAGGGCGCGCCCTGCCTCGGGGACGCGGTCTATGGCTCCGGCCCGCCGGCGGCTTCGGTGCGGGACGCCATGGCCCAGGCCGGCTTGAAACGCCAAGCCCTGCACGCCGCCGTCCTGGGCTTTCGCCACCCGATCACCGGCGAAATCCTGCGGTTCGAGACCCCCCTGGCCCCGGATATGGCCGCCCTTGAACAGGCGCTTGCAGAAAAAGTATAACCGAGTTGAGAACTCGGACATCGAATCCGCGTTTTCCGGCCTTAAACCGGTCGCAGACAATACCTATCTAGATGAGCGACGAGGGGGCTTTGGACGCCGTGCGCGCCTGACGTCCTCATGTGAGAGGGGATTGTTCACTATGGCCTCAGCCCAAGCACTCGCCGTGATGTCGCCCGAGGGCGGCCTTTCGCGCTACCTGACGGAAATTCGCAAGTTTCCGATGCTGGCCAAGGACGAGGAATTCATGCTCGCCAAACGCTGGCGGGAACATGAGGATACGGGGGCCGCTCATCAGCTGGTGACCTCGCACCTGCGGCTGGTGGCCAAGATCGCCATGGGCTATCGCGGCTACGGCCTGCCGATCGGGGAAGTGATCTCCGAGGGCAATGTCGGCCTGATGCAGGCGGTCAAGAAATTCGAGCCGGACAAGGGCTTCCGCCTGGCCACCTACGCCATGTGGTGGATCCGCGCCTCGATCCAGGAATACATCCTGCGCTCCTGGTCCCTGGTGAAGATGGGCACCACCGCCGCCCAGAAGAAGCTGTTCTTCAACCTGCGCAAGGCCAAGAGCGAGATCTCGGCCTTCGAGGACGGGGACCTGCGCCCCGAACAGGTCAGCCACATCGCCACCCGCCTTGGGGTGCTGGACGAGGAAGTGGTGTCGATGAACCGGCGCCTGTCCGGCCCGGACGCCTCGCTGAACGCGCCCCTGCGGGTCGATGGCGAAAGCGAATGGCAGGATTGGCTGGCCGACGACAACGCGGTCAGCCAGGAGACCAAGCTGGCCGAGGACGAGGAGCGGAGCATCCGCATGTCCCTGCTGGAAGAGGCCATGACCGAACTCACCGACCGTGAGCGGCACATCCTGACCCAGCGACGCCTGCGGGACGACCCCACCACCCTGGAGGATCTGGCCTCGGAATACGGCGTCAGCCGCGAGCGGGTGCGCCAGATCGAGGTGCGCGCCTTCGAAAAGCTGCAAAAGGCCATGCGCGCCGCGGCCACCGAACGGAACCTGGACGCCGCCTAAGAGGCGTCGAGGATTAACATGATCCATGATCCTGGCCGGCCTTTGCGCCGGCCAGTTTTGTTTCAGGCGGCCGTTGAGTTTAACTCTGAAGCTTGGTGATAGGGGCTTGACCTACCCCCTATCCGTTCTCCCCGGCGAAGGCCGGGGCCCAGATCATAGGGCGCAGTGGCAAGTGATTTAAGGCTCATCCTGTTGAGATATCTGAGCTTTGCCATCTGGATCCCGGCCTTCGCGGGGAACATCGGTTGAGGACGTTGAGCCTACCGGTCAAACACTAGCGCCGTTGGTTTCAGGCGGCCGTGCGGGGGGTTTCCGGCGGCTTGAAGGCCCACAGGCCCGCGGCGCCCAGTTCGAAATCGGCGCGGGTCAGCCGTCCGCTGGCCACCGCCGCCTTCAACAGCCGCTGCAAGGTGGCGACCCCTTCGATCAGCTTGATGTCGGACAGTTCGACGGCCACCGCCTGCAACTCCGCGAGTTGGGCATGGATCGCGCGGACGGCCTGGATCGGATCGGCCTCGATAGCGTCGATGGCGCCGCGCAGGATCTTGAGGGCCTGGCCGATGCGGTCCATCTGGGACGGCGGGCGATCATCGCTCTTGCGCTTGCGGCTGCCCTTGTAGTCCCCGGAATTGAAGCGGCGGCGATCGGGGCCGATATAGTTCATCGCCTCGACCCAGGGCCTGGGCTTGAGGGTCACGGCTTCCAGGCGGCGCAGGATGTCCTTGACCGTGAAGGGCTTGCGCAGGAACTCGTGCACGCCTGCGTCGCGGGAGGCCATGATGGTCTGGGCCGTGGCGTCCTGCGTGACCACGATCACCGGCGCCATCCGACAGTTCAGCCCGCCCCGGCGCAGGCCGCGCACGAAGGACAGTCCGTCATAGCCCGGGCCGTTCAACTCGGTGAAGATGATCTGCGGATCGATGGCGCGGCAGGCGGCCATGGCGGCCTTTTCCGTCGCCTCAACATGGATCATCCGCCCGCCCAGATCCTTGAGCACGTCACCGAGCAGCCGCGCGCCAGCGGGTTGATCAATGATCAGGACCCGCTGCAGCCGAGCGGCGAGTTGGCGGAGGATCTGGGCTTCGGACTGGGACATGCTCTGGGGCGAAGGACCGAATGTTGGTCTTGAGTAACATCAAGCCGTAAACAGCGGCTTGACGGCCAAGCTATTCGATCCATCGCCCCCTTCAGGTCAGTCCTCGAAGGGATCGCGCATCAGGATGGTGTCTTCCCGCTCCGGGCTGGTGGAGAGCAGGGCCACCGGGGCGCCGATCAACTCCTCGATGCGGCGGACATATTTCACCGCATTGCCGGGCAGGTCCTTCCAGCTGCGGGCGCCCTGGGTGGTCTCGGTCCAGCCTTCCAGCTCCTCATAGACCGGAACAGCGGCGGCCTGGTCGCGCATGCCCGAGGGCAGATAGTCCAGAACCTGATCGCCGATGCGGTAGCCGACGCAGACCTTCAGGGTCTTGAGCCCGTCCAGGATATCCAGCTTGGTCAGGGCGATGCCATGGATGCCGTTGATGGCGATGGTCTGGCGCACCAGCACCGAATCGAACCAGCCGCAGCGGCGGGGCCGGCCGGTATTGACGCCGATCTCCTTGCCCACCACCCCCAGGTGGCAGCCGATCTCGTCATTGAGCTCGGTGGGGAACGGCCCCTCGCCCACCCGGGTGGTGTAGGCCTTGACGATGCCCAGGACGTAGCCGACCGAGCGCGGGCCGAGGCCCGAACCGGCGGCGGCCTGACCGGCCATGGTGTTTGACGAGGTCACGAAGGGATAGGTGCCGTGGTCGACGTCCAGGAGCGCGCCCTGAGCGCCTTCAAACAGCACCCGCTGGCCTTCCCGGACCCGGGCGTCCAGCAGGCGCCAGGCCGGCTGGGCGTAGGCCAGGATCTTCGGCGCGATCTCCAGCAGTTGCGCCAAAAGGGCGTCGGCGTCCGCCGCCTCCAGGCCCAGGCCCTTGCGCAGGGCGTCGTGGTGGGTGAGCAGACGACCGATCTTGGCAATCAGCGCCTCGGGATCGGCGAGGTCCGCGACGCGGATGGCCCGGCGCCCGACCTTGTCCTCATAGGCCGGGCCGATCCCGCGGCCGGTGGTGCCGATCTTCTGGCTGGACTGGGCTTCGCGAGCCTTGTCCAGGTCGCCGTGGATGGGAAGGATCAGGGTGGCGTTGTCCGCCAGCACCAGCA
>JARLIP010000220.1 GCA_031291685.1 Caulobacteraceae bacterium
GAGGGGCAGCTCCTTCTCCACCGCGGCGGCCTTGGCGGCGGCCAGGGAGACGCCCAGGATGGCGTTGGCGCCCAGGCGGCTCTTGTTGGCCGTGCCGTCCAGATCGATCAGGGTCTGGTCCAGGCGGCGCTGATCCTCGGCGTCGAAGCCCGACAGGGCGTCGAAGATCTCGCCGTTCACCGCGGCCACGGCCTGACGCACGCCCTTGCCGCCATACCGGCTCTTGTCGCCGTCGCGCTTTTCCACGGCCTCGTGGGCCCCCGTGGAGGCGCCCGAGGGCACGGCGGCCCGGCCAAAGGCGCCGCTGTCGAGCATCACGTCGACTTCCACCGTGGGATTTCCGCGGCTGTCCAGAATTTCGCGGGCGGCGATGTCGACGATCTCGGTCATGGGGCTCCCCTGAAGGCCTGCGCAATGACTGCGCCGGGCAGGCCCTTACCCCACTGAGGCCGATCGGGAAAGCGCGGCCGCTTGACTTCCCCCCGGGGGAGACGGGCATTTCAGCCCGCAACCAGGAAAGGACGCCCGCGTGCTGCTGATCGACAAACAAGATGGGGTCGCCATCGTGACCCTGAACCGCCCCGAGGCTATGAACGCCCTGTCCAAGGGGTTGAGGGCGGCCCTGGCGGAGGCCTTCGTCGCCCTGCAGGCCGATCCGGACGTGCGCGCGGCGATCCTGACCGGCGCCGGCGAGCGGGCCTTCACCGCCGGGCTGGACCTCAAGGAGTTGGGATCGGACCCCCTGGGCATGGGGGCGGCCAACGCCACCGAACCCGCCTCCAATCCAGTCAAGGCCATCGAGACCTTCTCCAAGCCGGTGATCGGGGCCATCAACGGCGTGGCCATCACCGGCGGCTTCGAGGTGGCCCTGGCCTGCGACGTGCTGATCGCCTCGACCAACGCCCGATTCGCCGACACCCACGCCCGGGTGGGCATCACCCCCGGCTGGGGTCTGTCACAGAAGCTGTCCCGGGCCATCGGCCTCTATCGGGCCAAGGAGCTGTCCCTGACCGGCAATTTCCTGGACGCCCAGACCGCCTGCGACTGGGGTCTGGTCAACCGGGTGGTGGCGCCCGAGGAGTTGCTGCCCACGGCCATCCGTCTGGCCCAGGACATGGCCACCATCCCCACCGACATTTCAGTCTTCTACAAAAGCATGATCAACGACGGCTTTGATCTGCCGTTCGGTGAGGCCCTGGCCCTGGAGCACAGCCGTTCCGTCGGCTGGAACGCCAAGGTCACGCCGGAGATCGTGGAGGCGAATCGCCAGGCGGTCCTGGCCCGCGGCCGCCAGCAGAAGCCGAGCTAAGGCCCCGCCCAAAACAGCGAAACCCCTCCCCTGCCGGCGCCGCTAAGGCTCGGCAGGATGAGGGGTTGAGGCCGCGCGGACAGGGTGGCCGAAGCGCGAGAACGCTTCGGCGGCGCCAGCTTAGTCTTCCTTGGGGGTCAGGATCTGACGGCCCTTGTAGATGCCGGTCTTCAGATCGACATGGTGCGGACGGCGCAGCTCGCCGGTGTCCTTGTCTTCGACATAGGAGTTGGCGCCCAGGGCGTGGTGCGCGCGACGCATGCCGGCGCGGGACGGAGAGACTTTGCGTTTAGGAACGGCCATCGGAGAGATCCCACCGGCGTGAAAAACAAAGACGGCGACCCTGGAACAAGCCCTAGGCCGCCGACGTGAGCGCGGGTGTATGCCTCAATCCGTAGAAGGTTTCAAGGCTGTCCGGACGCTTTGCGCAAACTCGCTGGAGCGACCTTAGCCCAGGCCATATGCATTATGGCGACCACCAGCGCCTCGTCCGCCGGCTCATACCAGAGATAGGTCCAACCCTTGTTTCCCCAATAGCCGGGAACGGGCTCGACCAGGCCCGGATGTCCGACGGACAAATTAGCCTGATCCTCTGGGTCGAGCTTGAAAACAGCCCGAGGCGCATCAGCGCTCAGCGTGCGGAATATTTTTCCGGCCACGATGAACGCCATGGAGCCGTGATCGTCGCCTGGGGCCGCCTCGGGCATGGACAAGGCCAGTCGGCGGATGTCCTGGGTCCGCATCACAATCTCCCCCGGCGGCGGCTCAAACGCGATACTGCCGAAGTATATCGCCCAGGACTAGACCAGCCGGCTCTGCACCTTCGCCGCCCCGACGAAGCTGGCGTAGAGCGGATGGGGGGCGAAGGGGCGGCTCTTGAGCTCCGGATGGAACTGGACGCCGACAAACCACGGATGGTCCTCGCGCTCCACGGTTTCCGGCAGGACACCGTCCGGAGACATGCCGCGGAACTTCAGCCCCGTGGCCTCGATCCGGTCACGATAGCCAATATTGACCTCGTAGCGATGCCTGTGGCGCTCGGAGATATTGGTGGTTCCATAGATCTCGGCGATCTTGGAGCCCGGCGTCAGGATCGCGTCATAGGCGCCCAGGCGCATGGTGCCGCCCAGATCGCCACCCTCGGTCCGCTGGACCCGCTCATTGCCCTGCACCCACTCGGTCATCAGCCCGACAATGGGCTCGCTGGTGGGGCCAAATTCGGTGGTGGAGGCGTTGGGCAGGCCCGCCAGATGTCGGGCGGCCTCGACCACCGCCATCTGCATGCCGAAACAGATGCCCAGATAGGGCACCTTGTGTTCCCGGGCGAACTGGACGGCGCGGATCATGCCCTCCGCCCCCCGTTCGCCAAAGGCGCCGGGGACCAGGACCCCATCAGCGTTTTCCAGCCGCTCCGCGGCCGCCCGGGGATCGGACTCCAACAGTTCCGATTCGACCCAGTCGATCTTGACCCCGACATTGTGCGCGACGCCGCCGTGCACCAGGGCCTCGATCATCGACTTGTAGGCGTCCTTGAGCACGGTGTACTTACCGACCACGGCGATGTTCACATCGCCGTCGGGCTGGGTAATGCGCTCGACAATGCCTTCCCAGCGGCGAAGATCCGGCGCTGGCGCATCGCTCATGCCGAACACCGACAGGACCTCGGCGTCCAGACCCTCGCGGTGATAGTCCAGCGGCACCGCGTAGATGGAATCGGAATCCATCGCCTGGATCACGGCGCTTTCACGGACATTGCAGAACAGGCCGATCTTGCGCTTTTCCCCGGCGGGGATCGGCTGCTCGCAGCGGCACAGCAGGATGTCCGGCTGGATGCCGATGGACCGCAGTTCCTTGACCGAGTGCTGGGTCGGCTTGGTCTTCATCTCCCCGGCCGTCTTGATGAACGGCAGCAGGGTCAGGTGAACGAAGCAGGAGTGGCCCCGGGGCAGTTCCTGCCCCAACTGGCGAATGGCCTCGAAGAACGGCAGGCCCTCGATGTCGCCCACCGTGCCGCCGATCTCCACCAGCACGAAGTCCACGTCAGAACCATCCTCGGCCTTGGCTTCGGACAGGACGAACTTCTTGATCTCGTCGGTGACGTGCGGAATCACCTGGACGGTGGCGCCCAGATAATCGCCCCGGCGCTCCTTCTCCAGAATGGTCTGGTAGATGCGCCCGGTGGTGATGTTGTCGCCCTTGGTGGCTGACACGCCGGTGAAGCGCTCGTAGTGGCCAAGATCCAGGTCGGTCTCGGCGCCGTCGTCGGTGACGAACACCTCCCCGTGCTGATAGGGGCTCATGGTCCCCGGATCGACGTTGAGATAGGGGTCGAGCTTGCGCAGGCGGACCTTATAGCCGCGAGCCTGCAGAAGCGCGCCAAGGGCGGCGGACGCGAGACCTTTTCCCAAGGAGGAGACCACGCCCCCGGTGATGAAAATATACCGGGCCA
>JARLIP010000221.1 GCA_031291685.1 Caulobacteraceae bacterium
CCGCCGCGGTGGAGGCGCATCTGTTTGCGATCCTGGTCGAGGCTCTGCGGCTGATCTGGCAGGCCGGGGCCGCCACCCCCGCCGTGGACGGCTCGGCCCTCAGGCTGGTGGCGCGGTTTCGCGAAGCCGTGGAGGCGGGATATCGATCAGGGATGACCATCGAGGCCTATGCCCAGGCCTTGGGCGTGACCACCACCAAGCTGCGTCGGGCCTGTCTGGCGGTGGCCGGTTGTGCGCCGATCGGCTTGATCCAGGCGCGCCTGCTGTTGGAGGCCAAGCGGGTGCTGCTCTATTCCAACATGACCGTGGCGGAGACAGCCTATTATCTCGGCTTCGAGGACCCGGCCTATTTTTCCCGTTTCTTCGCGCGGCAGGCGGGTGTTTCGCCGCGGGGTTACCGAAGGGTGACGCTGACCTGACCCTGCCTCACCGCTTGTCGGCCCACAGGGCTCGCAGCAGCTGTTTGGCTTGTTCGCGCTGAGGGCTTGAGAGGTGGGCCATGATCGCCTCCTCGTTGGCCCTTATGTGTCCAAGCAGGTCGCCGATGATCCCCTCGCCAGCCTTGGTCAGGCGAAGACCGTGGGAGCGGCCGTTGACGGGCATGCGCTCCATAAGGCCGCGATTGCATAGGCCGCCCACCAGGGGGGCCATGTTGGCGCTCTTGATCGACAGCATTCGGCCGATTTCGCTCTGGGTGATCTGGGGATTCGCTTCGACCACCAGCAGGATCGACATCTCGACCGTGGTGACGCCCGCCGTGGCGAGGCGGGTGTTCAGGTCGGCCTGCATGGCCGCCGACGCACGGCGCAACTGATAGCCGAGCAGGGGTTCGAGTGGGTTGACGCGGGCGCGGTCGGACATAGCGATCTTATGCCAATCCCTATTGCCCGTCGCAATGATAACGACTATGTATCATAGCAATAAAGTGACCTGCCGAGCAGGGGGAGGAGTCGAAATGGCCCATGCTATGGTCGATCTGATCATCGCCGGTGAGCGCAGGGTTGCGGCGGCTCGCTTTGATCGCCTGGATCCGATGACCGGGCAGGTGGCCACCCGCGCCGCCGCCGCGACGGTCATGGACGCCCAGGCCGCCGCGGACTCCGCCGCCGTCGCCTTTCCGGTCTGGTCCGCCATGGGCCCAAACGCCCGCCGCGCCGTGCTCAATAAGGCCGCGCAGGCCCTGGAGGCCCGGGCGGCCGACTTCGTGGACGCCATGATGACCGAGATCGGCGCCACCGAGGGCTGGGCGCGGTTCAATCTGAAGCTGGCCGCGGACATGATCCGGGAGGCCGCCGCCCTGACCACCCAGATCAGCGGTGAGGTGATCCCTTCGGACAAGCCGGGGTGCCTGGCCATGGCGCTGCGGGAGCCCGCTGGGGTTATCGTGGGCATCGCCCCGTGGAACGCCCCGATCATCCTGGGGGTTCGCGCGATCGCCGTGCCCCTGGCCTGCGGCAATGCGGTGGTGCTCAAGGCTTCGGAACAGTGCCCGCGCACCCATGGTCTGATCGTTGAGGCCATGCTGGAGGCGGGCTTCCCGGCGGGGACGGTCAATCTGATCACCAATGCGCCGGCCGATGCGGGCGAGGTGGTTGGCGCTCTGATCGACCATGCCGCCGTGCGCCGGATCAATTTCACCGGCTCCACCGCCGTTGGCAGGATCATCGCCAAGCGGGCCGCCGAGCATCTCAAACCGGTTCTGCTGGAGCTGGGCGGCAAGGCGCCGCTGCTGGTGCTGGAGGACGCGGACCTGGATGAGGCGGTCAAGGCGGCCGCCTTCGGCGCCTTCATGAACCAGGGCCAGATCTGCATGTCCACCGAGCGGATCGTCGTGATCGAGAGCGTCGCCGACGCCTTTGTCGCCAAGTTCAAGGCCAAGGTCGCCACCCTGGCCGTGGGCGATCCCCGGGAAGGCAAGACCCCCCTGGGCGCCGTCGTGGACCTGAAGACCGTCCAGCATGTTCAGGGCTTGGTGCGGGACGCCCTGGCCGCTGGCGCCGTGCAGGTCAATGGCGGCGAGGCGGATGGGGTGCTGATGCCCGCCACGGTCGTCGATCGGGTCACCTCGGCCATGCGCCTGTTCCGCGAGGAAAGCTTCGGCCCCGTCGTGGCCGTGATCCGGGCCAAGGACGAGGAAGACGCGATCCGCCTGGCCAACGACACGGAATATGGCCTGTCGGCCTCGGTCTTCACCCGGGATGTCGCGCGCGGCCTCAAGGTCGCCCGGCGTATCCAGTCGGGTATCTGTCACGTCAACGGCCCGACGGTGCATGACGAGGCTCAGATGCCTTTTGGCGGCGTGAAGGGCTCCGGCTATGGCCGTTTCGGCGGCAAGGCCGGGATCGAGGCCTTTACCGAGCTGCGCTGGATCACCCTGGAGACCGAACCCGGTCACTACCCCATCTGAGGCTGCGCCCGCCCCGTTCTCCCCGACAATTTCGTACCTGAAAGAGACCTAAAGACATGGCTGACGATCCGACCGTCGCGACCTATCGCATCGAGAACGGCATCGCCTGGGTGAGCTTCAACCGCCCGGACAAGCGCAACTGCATGAGCCCGAACCTGAACCGGCGCATGGGCGAGATCCTGGATGAGCTGGAGTACCGCGACGACTTCGGCGTGCTGGTGCTGAAGGGCGAGGGGACGGCCTGGTCGGCGGGCATGGACCTGAAGGAATATTTCCGTGAGACCGAGGCTCAAGGCCTGGGCGCCATCCGTAAGGCCCAGCGGGAATCCTACGGCTGGTGGCGGCGTCTGCGCTGGTACAACAAGCCGACCATCGCCATGGTCAATGGCTGGTGTTTCGGCGGGGGCTACGGTCCCCTCTATGCCTGTGACCTGGCCATCGCCGCGGACGAGGCCCAGTTCGCCCTGTCCGAAATCAACTGGGGCATTCTGCCTGGCGGCGGCGCCACCAAGGTGGTGGTCGATCTGATGCCCATGCGCGACGCCATGTACCACGCCATGACTGGCGAACTGATCGGCGGCAAGAAGGCGTCGGACTGGCGCCTGGTCAATGAGAGCGTGCCCCTGGCCGGTCTCGAGGCCCGGGTTACGGAACTGGCCAATGTCCTGCTGCAGAAAAACCCCGTCGCCCTCAAGGCCACCAAGGACGCCATCCGCCGGGTCAAGGAGATGACCTACGACAATGCCGAAGACTATCTGGTCCGGGCGCAGGAGGCGGCCAATTCCTTCGACAATGACGGCCGCAAGGAAGGCATCAAGCAGTTCATCGACGACAAGACCTACAAGCCGGGTCTGGGCGTCTATGACAAGTCCAAGCAAGTGAAGGCCTAGACGCCTCCATGACCGGTCTGGCCGATCACGTCGCCCTGCATGCGAAGCTTCGGCCGGACCGGCTGGCCGCCGTCGATCTCGCCTCGGATCGCCGATGGACCTATGCCCAACTGGATCGGGCGATCGGCGCTTGCGCCGCTCTGCTGGTCGGCCGCTACGGCGGCGCGCCCGGCGATCGGGTGGCCTGCCTGGCCAAGAACCGGGTCGAGTTCATCATCCTGCACCTGGCTTGCGCGCGGGCCGGCCTGATCTTCGTTCCGCTCAACTGGCGTCTCAGCGATCCCGAAATCGCGGACCTGATCGGGGACGCCGCCCCCGTGGTGACCTTCGGCGACGCGGAACTGGAGCGGCGCGCGCTTGCTGGGGTTGGCCTGGATGAGCTCGACGCCCTGATCCAGGCGCAGCGCTCGCTGGTTGAGACCAGCCCTGGTCCAGACCAGCCCAGCCTGATCCTCTATACCTCCGGCACATCCGGCCGGCCCAAGGGCGTGCTGCTCAGCGAGCGCAACATGACCCAGACGGCCATCAATTTCGGTCTGCTGGGGCAGGTCGAGCCAAGTTCGGTCTTCATGGCGGAATCCCCGATGTTCCATGTCATTGGATTGGTGAGCTCGGTGCGACCGCCCCTGATGTTCGGCGGGACGGTGCTCGTGTCCGACGGCTTTCAGCCAGGGCGGACCTTGGCGCGGATGTCGGACCAGGCCTTGGGGGTCACCCACTATTTCTGTGTGCCGCAGATGGCGGCGGCCCTGCGCCGGGATCCGGGCTTCAATCCCCGGGCCTTGGCCGGGCTGAAGGCGATCTTCACCGGCGGGGCGCCGCACCCCGCCGCGGATATCCAGGCGTTTCTCAACGACGGAATCCCGATCGCCGACGGTTTCGGCATGAGCGAGGCGGGCACGGTGTTCGGCATGCCGCTTTCACCGCCCCTGATCGCGGCGAAGGTGGGCTGTGTTGGTGTGGCGCCGCCCGCGGTCCTGGCCCGGATCGTCGACGCCGAAGGGCGTGACTGTGGGCCGGGTGAGGCCGGCGAGTTGCTGCTCAAGGGCGAGAATATCTTCAGCGGCTATTGGCGTCGGCCCGAGGAGACCCGGGCGGCCTTCACCGAGGATGGATGGTTCCGCTCCGGGGACATCGCCGTTCGCGACGAGGACGGCTTCTATCGCCTGGTGGACCGCAAGAAGGACATGTTCATCTCCGGTGGTGAGAACGTCTATCCGGCGGAGATCGAAAACGCGCTATCGGGCATGCCGGGGCTGCTGGAATGCGCCGTGATCGGCGTTGCGGACGCCCAATGGGGCGAGGTCGGGGTCTGCTGCTTCGTGGCCGATCCAGATCACTCCCTGACGGGCGAGCAGATCCACGCGCGCCTGTCAGAGCGGCTAGCCCGCTACAAGCTGCCGAAGTCCTATCTGGCTGTGGATCGCCTGCCCCGCACCGGAACCGGCAAGGTGGTCAAGAGCCGCCTGCGCGACATCATCGATCCGCCCAAGGGCTAGGGCGCGGCTTGGCCCATTCCAACGAAACGCCGATCTGGCGGGAGGACCCTGTGACATCTCATATCGAAGCGCGCGGCGCCTGGCTTGAGAACACCTGGTACGTGGCGGCCCGCTCTGACGAGCTTGGGGACGCGCCTCTGGGACGCACGATCTGCGGCCATAAGATGGTGTTCTTTCGCGGCGGGGAGGGGAAGGTCGCCGCCCTGGAGGATTTTTGCCCGCACCGTGGCGCGCCGCTCTCCCTTGGTTTCCTGAAGGATGGGGGCCTTACCTGCGGCTATCACGGACTGAGCCTGGATTGCCGAGGCAAGCCTCAGGGCATGAGCGGTCAGGACGTCTCTCGCCTTCCCGGCGCCAAGGCCTATCCTTGCGTTGAGCGCCACGGATTTATCTGGGTGTGGCCAGGTGACGCCTCGCGGGCGGATGAGGCGCGTCTGCCGCGCCTGCATTGGGCCGAGGACAGGGGGTGGGCCTATGGCGGTGGTCTTTACCACATCCGCTGTGACTATCGCCTGATGATCGACAATCTGATGGATCTGACCCACGAGACCTATGTCCACGCCACGAGCATCGGACAGAAGGAGATCGACGAGACGCCGGTGGAGACCGTGCTTGAGGGCGGGGAGGTGATCACCCGCCGGTTCATGCGGGATGTGCGGGCCCCGCCGTTCTGGCGCGCGGCCCTGGCCGGCGCTGGCCTGCCCGAGGACGCTCAGATCGACCGTTGGCAGATCTGCCGCTTTTCCCTACCTAGTCACGTGATGATCGAGGTCGGTGTCGCCCTGGCCGGACATGGGGGTTATGAGGCCGAGCACGCCAAGAAGGCCTCGAGCATCGTGGTCGATTTCATCACGCCGGAAACCGAGACCTCCCATTGGTATTTCTGGGGCATGGCGCGCAATTTCGCCGCCTCGGACGCGACCCTGACTGAGACCATCCGAGCGGGGCAGGGCAAGATCTTCAGCGAAGATCTGGCCATGTTGGAACAGCAGCAGGACAACCTTACCCGCAATCCCGGCCGGCGGTTGGTCACCCTCAATATCGACGCCGGCGGGGCGCAATCACGGGCCATGATCGAACGCGCCTTGAAGGCGGAGGCGACCACCTGACCGCGGACCAGATCAAGAACAGAAATTGCAAACCGCCTGCAAACCGCCGCCCCGAAGGGGCCGGAAGAGAGCCAAAAAGTGCAGGAAAAATAATGGAGGCCTGACCGAGAATCGAACTCGGGTGCACGGATTTGCAGTCCGCTGCGTCACCACTCCGCCATCAGGCCGCCGGTGCGCGCTTTCGAGGCGAAAGCGCCGTGGAGAGCGGGGATGGCTAACAGATGGCGTTCCGCACGGCAATGGCTGTCTCGAGCCGATTGCGTCGATGCGGGCATGGGACCTATAAGCGGCGCCGATCGCCGTATTCTCGCGGCGCCCACCGTAACCGCCCAAGAGGCCGTCATGTCGTTCGATTTCGTCGCCGCGCGCAACATCATGGTCGATAGCCAGGTGCGTCCCAACGACGTCACCGACCTGGCCATCCAGCACGCCATGCGAACCGTGGAGCGGGAAGCCTTCTGCCCCGCGGACAAGGCCTATCTGGCCTATGCCGATTGCGAGATCCCCTATGCCCCGGGGCGTGTGTTGATGCGCCCCCGGGATGTGTCCAAGCTGATCCAGACCGCCAAGCCCCGGGCCGGCGAGCGGGCCCTGACCATCGCGGCGCCCTATGCGGCGGCCGTGCTGGAGAACATGGGCCTGAAGGTGACGCGGCTTGAGGAAGGCGACCTGAAGGCCCCGCCCGCTGGCGAATATGACGTGATCCTGTGCGAGGGCTCGGTGGCCGAGGTCCCCAAGGCCTGGACCGCGGCCCTGGCGCCCGGCGGACGTCTGGTGGCGGTGGTGCTCAAGGGTCCCGCCGGCAAGGCGCGGCTCTATACCCGGGCCGAGGACGGCGTCGGCTATCGCGAGGTGTTTGAGGCCGCCCCGCCCCTGCTGGCGGGGTTCGAGCCGGCGGCCGGGTTCGTGTTCTAAGGGGCTGCGCGTCCTGTTTCCGTCTCCAAACATGGTGACCAAACCGTAACTGGTCGTAAACCATAATCGCCCCCCTAATCGCCGCCGCGCGCCAACGCGCGCGATGGTGATTCGGAGAGCGAAATGCGTGGAACGGGGCGGACCGGCGTTTGTGCGGTCCTAGGTCTCGCTGGGGGACTCGCGGCGGTTTTGGCGGGGGCGCCGGTGCGGGCGGAGACGCTCTATGACGCCATCAACCTAGCCTATCAGTCCAATCCCACATTGCAGAGTCAGCGAGCGCAGTTGCGCGCCCTGAACGAGAACTATGTCCAGGCCCGGGCGGGGTTCAGGCCCCAGGCCTCGGCCTCTTCGGAATTCGACTACACCAAGTCGCCGACCCTGTTCGGCAACGAAGTGGAGACGGCCTCGGCGACCTTGTCGGTGTCGCAGCCGATCTTCACCGGCGGGGCGGTCTCCAGCCAGGTGCGGGCGGCCATGGCCAATATTCTGTCCGGTCGTCAGAAGCTGCGCCAAGCCGAATCCCAGGTCCTGGGCTCGGTGATCCAGGCCTATGTGGACGTGCGACGGGACCAGGCGGCCCTGCGCATCACCCAGGACAATGTCGGCGTGCTGACCCGCCAGTTGGAAGAGACCCGAGCCCGGTTCGAGGTGGGGCAGATCACCCGCACGGACGTGGCCCAGTCCGAGGCCCGCCTGGCCCAGGCCCAGGCCCAGCTGTCCTCGGCCATGTCGCAGCTGTCGGTCAGCCGGGCGGCCTATGTCAGCGTGGTCGGGCAAAATCCCGGTGATCTGGCGCCGGCGCCGCCCCTGGCGGGACTGCCGACGACCATCGATGAGGCCTTCACCACGGCGGAGAAGAACAATCCCGGCATCCTGGCGGCGGACCTGGCCGAGCAGGCCGCCGAGGCCCAGATCGCGGAAGCCAAGGCGGCCAACCGACCCAACGTCTCCCTACGCGCCAGCCTGGGGACCGACGGGGTGGTGCGGGACGCCCACTACCGCCTTTATCCTCAGCGGGAGGACACCTATCGCAAGAGCGTCACCGCCTCGGCGGTGTTCACCCAGCCCCTGTTCACCGGCGGCATGAACGCCTCGCGCATCCGTCAGGCCCTGGAGAACGACAACACCCAGAGGCTAGCCCTGGAGAACGCCCGCCGCGGTGCGGTGCAGAACGTGGCCCAATATTGGAGCCAGCTGTTGTCCGCTCGGGCCAGCGCCGTCTCGAATCAGAAACAGGTGGACGCAGACGAGATCGCCTTCGAGGGCACGCGGCAAGAGGCCCAGGTGGGCCTGCGCACCACTCTGGACGTGCTGAACGCCGAGCAGGAACTGCACGCCGCCCAACTGGCCCTGGTCAACGCCCGGCACGACGAATATGTGGCCACCGCCGGGGTGTTGAGCGCCATGGGGCTGTTGGAAGCACGCAATATCACCCCGGGCGCTACGCTCTACAGCCCGGAAAAGGCCTTCAACAAGGTCAAGGGCTCCGGTGGCGCGCCCTGGGATATGGTCGTCTCCACCGTCGATGGCCTGGGTGCGCCCAGGATCCGCAAGGCGCCGCAGGCGCCGCCCGCCACCCGCCCCACCAGCCCGGCGATGGATGCGCCAGCGGTGGCCGCCCAGGCGGGCAGTCCGGTGTTGCAATAGGCATTCAGCGGGGCAGGGCGGTCTTGGGGTGATCCAAGCTAAGCCATGAAGACCCTGCGCGATCATGACGTTTGCAGGAACGGCCAAGCCCGCATAGTTTGTAACCGAATCCGTCCATCAGCCTAAGAGAATGGCCGCCAATGTCTGAGCCGAACGCCCCGGAACCGACCATGGAGGAGATCCTGGCCTCGATCCGGCGGATCATCTCCGAGGACGAGCCGCCGCCCAGCGCCGCCGCGCCCGAGCCTGAACCGGAGCCGGTGGCCGCCGCCGCCGCCCCGCCGGTTCTGGAGCCCGAGCCGGAGGACGTGCTTGAGCTGACCGAGCCCATGGCCGAGCCTTCGCCCCTGGAATCCATCGGCGATCTGGACATCATGCCCGCCGCCGCCGCGCCGTCGGCTCCCGTTGCGCCCGCCTATGCGCCGCCGCCGGAGCCGGCGCCGGCCGCCTATCGCGCGCCGGCCCCCATTGATGACGAGCCCCTGGTTGGTGATATCGCCGCCGACAGCGCCGCCTCGGCCTTCGGTCATTTGGCCCAGCACCTGATCATGCCCGCCGAGGGGCGCACCCTTGAGGACGTGGTCCGCGAACTGCTCAAGCCGCTGCTCAAGACCTGGCTCGACACCCACCTTCCCGGGATCGTCCAGGCCAAGGTCGATGAGGAAGTGGCCCGCATCGCCCGTCGTCGAGTATAGTCCAGCGAGATAGGGCGGCCCTGGGTCGGGCCGCCGTCGGCCGCTGTGTCCTGACGTCATCCAAAGGTCCGGCGGCGCCGCCCGATCCGATATTGGCTCTTCTTGGGCTGATGTCGGGTCGTTTCGTTTTAGTCCGAGCGTTCTCGCGCCGATCCCGGCAGGCCCGAATGGGTGGAAAACGCTCCCGCGCCGTCGGTTTCGCCATGCTTGAGAAGACCTTCGATCCCAAATCCGTCGAGCCGCGCCTCTATGCGCAGTGGGAAGAGTCGGGCGCTTTCGCGCCGACCAGCGACCCCGCGGCCGAGCCCTTCTGCATCGTCATCCCGCCGCCGAACATCACTGGCTCCCTGCACATCGGCCACGCGCTGAACAACACCCTGCAGGACGTCATGATCCGCTTCGAACGGATGCGGGGCAAGGCGGCCCTATGGCTGCCGGGCACCGATCACGCTGGCATCGCCACCCAGATGGTGGTGGAGCGCCAGCTCGCAGAGGAACAGTCCGACCGCCACAAGCTCGGCCGCGCGGCCTTCATCGAGCGCGTCTGGAAATGGAAGGCGGAATCGGGCGGCACCATCACCCGCCAGCTCCGCTCGCTGGGCGCCTCGCCCGATTGGAGCCGCGAGCGCTTCACCCTGGACGAGGGCCTGTCGGCCGCCGTGCGCAAGGTCTTCGTGGCGCTCCATCGCGAAGGCCTGATCTACCGCGAC
>JARLIP010000222.1 GCA_031291685.1 Caulobacteraceae bacterium
TCGACCAGGGCGCCCTGATCATTCGCGTGGCCCGCGAGGGCGACAAGCACGAGCTGCCGCCCCTGTTGGTGGTCTCATCCGAGGGTTCGGCCATGTACGGCACCACGGACCTGGCCACCATCCTGGATCGGCAGCAGAGCTTTGACCCGCACCTGGCGCTCTATTGCGTCGACCAGCGTCAGGCCGACCATTTCGAGATTGCGTTTCGCGCCGCCTATATGGCCGGCTACGCCCAGCCGGGCGGGCTGGAGCATATCGGCTTTGGCACCATGAACGGGGCCGACGGCAAGCCGTTCAAGACCCGCGCCGGCGGGGTGCTCAAGCTGCACGACCTGATCACCATGACCACGGACAAGGCCCGCGAGCGCCTGCACGAGGCCGGGCTTGGCGCGGAAATGCCCGCCGAGGAGTTCGAGGCCATCGCCCACAAGGTGGCGGTGGCGGCCCTGAAGTTCGCCGACCTGCAGAACTTCCGCGGCACCAGCTATGTGTTCGACCTCGACCGCTTCACCAGCTTCGAGGGCAAGACCGGGCCTTACCTGCTCTACCAGGCCGTCCGCATCAAATCCTTGCTGCGTAAGGCCGAAGAGGGCGCGGTTGGCCAGGATATCCAGATCCTGGAGCCCGCCGAGCGGGAGCTTGCCCTGCTGCTGGACGCCTTCAACGGCGCGGTGCGCGAGGCCTATGACCGCAAGGCGCCCAACCTGATCGCCGAGCATGTTTACAAGCTGGCCCAGGGTTTCTCCAAGTTCTACGCCGCCTGTCCGATTCTGGTTTCGGAAGGCCCTGTGCGGGCCTCGCGCCTGGCCCTGTCGGCCACGGTGCTGCGGCAGCTGGAAACCGCCCTGGACCTGCTGGGGATTGAGACGCCGGAGCGGATGTAAGGTTTTGTGCGTGGTTCAGGAGCACCACCCCGCGCCTGTATCTTGAACAAAACCGACATCTTTGTTGCGCTGCGGCGTCGTGATCGGTTGACTCGGGAGGCCTGCTCGCCCACCCTTTGATCGACTCTCGCGGGAGAGGCCGACGCTTCGCCGTCGGCGCCGAAGGCGCAACCGCCCCGGAAACGCTCAGGCAAAAGGACCGCGATCGTCAACGGACGCTGGAAAGCAGTCCCTCGAAAGAGGGGCTCGCCGACGGAGCAAGGGCGGACCGCAGGTGCGGTGCGTCCGGAATCTCTCAGGCCTTAAGGACAGCGGGGGCGTGTGAAACCGGGCGATAGCCCCACCACGCCGGAGTCCTTAGTTGTCCGAAGTCGAACTCGTACGCCCATTGCTCACCACACCACTGCACGCCGCCCATGTGGCCGCGGGCGCGCGAATGACGCCCTTCGCCGGCTATGACATGCCGGTCCAATACCGCGATGGGGTGCTCAAGGAGCATCTTTGGACGCGCGAGCACGCCGGGATCTTCGACGTCTCCCACATGGGCCCGGCCTTCCTGACCCTCAATGAGCGGTCCGATGATCACGAGGCCGACCACCGCGCCGTCAGCGCCATCGTCGAGACCCTGGTCACCGGCGACATCGCCGGGCTGAAACCCGGTCAGCTGCGCTACACCCTGTTGCTCAACGACCAGGGCGGCATGATCGACGACCTGATGATTGGCCGGCCGGTGTGGGAAAACCGCCAGGGCATGCTCTATATCGTGGTCAACGCGGCCACGAAGGACGGCGATTTCGCTCTGATCGAGCAGGCCGCGGCCGGCAAGGCGACCCTGACCCGGGCCGATGACCGCGCCCTGATCGCCATCCAGGGGCCGGAGGCCGCCGCGGTTCTCGCCGGGATACTGCCGGAGTCGGCGGAACTGGGCTTCATGCAGCACCGCCGGATCGATCATGACGGCCACGCCTTCGTCGTCTCCCGCTCGGGCTATACCGGCGAGGACGGCTTCGAGGTGCTGGTTCCGCGTCCCATCGCCGAGGCCTTCTGGAACGATCTGTTGGCGGACGAACGGGTGCGGCCCATCGGCCTGGGCGCCCGGGATTCCCTGCGCCTGGAGGCGGGCCTGCCGCTCTATGGTCACGACGCCGACGAGACCGTTTCTCCCATTGAGGCCAATCTGGCCTTCGCCGTCTCCAAGAAGCGCCTGAAGGCTGGCGACATCCCCGGCGCCGCGCGGATCGCCCGGGAACTGGCTGGCGATCTGACCCGGGTGCGCGTGGGCCTGAAGGTGCTGCAAGGCGCCCCGGCTCGGGAAGGCGCCGAGATCGCCGACGCCTCCGGCGCCATCGTTGGCCGCGTCACCAGCGGCGGCTTCGCCCCCAGCCTGCCCGGCCCCATCGCCATGGGCTTCGTGCCCCCAGCTCTTTCGGCGCTGGGCACGGCCCTTAACGTGATCGTCCGGGGCAAGCCCCAGGCCGCAGAGGTCGTGGCCCTGCCGTTCGTTCCCCACCGCTACATCCGCAAAAGCTGAGACCGGAGAAGACTCAAGATGCGTTTCACCAAGGACCATGAGTGGATCAGGGTCGAGGACGGGGTCGCCATTGTCGGCGTCACCGCCTACGCCGCCGATCAGCTGGGCGATGTGGTGTTTGTCGAACTGCCCGAGGCGGGCAAGACCGTCGCGCCGGGCGATGGCCTGGCCGTGGTCGAGAGCGTCAAGGCCGCTTCCGACGTCTATGCCCCGGTCACCGGCGAGGTGGTCGGCGCCAATGACGAGCTGGCCAGCCATCCGGAAACCGTCAACCAGGACCCCGAGGGCGCGGGCTGGTTCGTGAAGCTGAAACTGAGCGATCCGGCCCAGCTGGACGCCCTGATGGATCGCGCCGCCTACGAAACCTATCTCGGGACCCTCTGAACCCATGCGCTACCTGCCCCTGACCCCCGACGACCGGGCGGCCATGCTGGCCGTGATCGGCGCGCCGTCCATCGACGCCCTCTATGTCGACGTGCCCCAGAGCGCCCAGCGCCTGGGGACCGTGGATCTGCCCGGCTTCCAGGGGGAGATCGAGGTGGAGCGGGCGATGAGCGCCCTGGCCGCGCGCAACCGCACGGCGGGGCAGGGGCCGTTCTTCTGCGGGGCAGGGGCCTATCGCCACCATGTGCCCGCCAGCGTGGACCATATTATTCAGCGGTCGGAATTTCTTACGTCTTACACCCCCTATCAGCCGGAGATCGCCCAGGGCACCTTGCAGTACCTGTTCGAGTTCCAGACCCAGGTCGCGGCCCTGACCGGCATGGAGGTGGCCAACGCCTCCCTCTATGACGGCTCCACCGGAACCGCCGAGGCGGTGATGATGGCCTGCCGGGTCACCCGGCGCGCCCGGGCGGTGCTGTCCGGCGGTCTGCATCCCCACTATGCCGAGACCGTTCGCACCCTGGCCCACGTGGCGGGGGTTGAGATTGTCAGCCAGCCGGCGGCCGTGGACGGCGAGGCCGCGGTGATCGAGGCCATCGACGCCTCCACCGCCTGCGTCGTGGTCCAGACCCCCAATGTGTTTGGCACGGCCAGCGACGTGACCCGGATCGCCGAGGCGGCCCACGCCGCCGGCGCGCTGCTGATCGTGGTCACCACCGAGGCGGTGTCCTTCGGGCTTCTGAAGTCCCCGGGCTCCATGGGCGCCGATATCGCCGTGGCCGAGGGCCAGTCGATCGGCAACGGCCTGAACTATGGCGGCCCCTATGTCGGCCTGTTCGCCACCCGGGAAAAACTGGTGCGCCAGTCGCCGGGGCGCCTGTGCGGCGAGACCGTGGACGCCGATGGGCGGCGGGGCTTCGTCCTGACCCTGTCCACCCGCGAGCAGCATATCCGCCGGGACAAGGCCACCTCCAACATCTGCACCAATTCCGGCCTCTGCGCCCTGGCCTTCACCATCCATATGTCGCTGCTGGGCGAGACGGGCCTGCGGCGCCTGGCGGCGGTCAATCACGCCCAGGCGCGCAAGCTGGCGGCGGCCCTTTCGGTGGTTTCCGGTGTCGAGGTGCTGACCCAGCGCTTCTTCAACGAGATCGCCGTGCGCCTGACCAAGCCCGCCGCCGAGGTGGTCGAGATGCTCGCCAATGAAGGGATCATCGCCGGCGTGCCCTATTCGCGCCTGGCGCCTCAGGCGGGCCTGGACGAAGTCCTGTTGCTGGCGGCCACCGAACTGACCAGCGACGACGACA
>JARLIP010000223.1 GCA_031291685.1 Caulobacteraceae bacterium
GCGCCTGACCGCCGGCAACGCCCGCGATCGCCGTGGCAACGCCATGACCATCAAGCTGCAGGGCCCGGTCGAACCCTATTTCCGCGACGACGTCGCCGCAGAGGCCGAGGAAGGCTGATAGGGACCTTCTCCTCCCCTGCAGCGCGCAGCGACGCGGGGGAGGTGTCGCGGGGCGCAGCCCCGTGACGGAGGGGGCCAACCGACCGTCCGAGCGCCCCCTCAGTCAGGACTGTGTCCTGACAGCTCCCCCGTTTGCACGGGGGAGCAAAAGCCTTACGGCCGCGCGCTGAAGCTCTCGGCCTGCGCCATGTCCCAGCTGCGGCCATAGAGTCCGTCCGCGCAGGTTCCATCCAACAATTCGCCAGGCTTCAGGAAGGTGTGCAGTTCCGAGAACTGCCGCACCTCCGTGGCGCTGATCCGCCTCACCAGATGTTCAGGCAAAAGCTCGTCTGGGTGGCTCAGCCCCGCCGCCGCCAGCATGTCCGCCAGCGCCTTCAGGGTGTTGCGGTGAAAATTATAGACCCGCTCGGTCTTGTCGGTGACCACCAGGGCCTTCTGGCGCAAGGGGTTCTGGGTCGCGACCCCGACCGGGCAATGGTTGGTGTTGCAGCTGAGGGACTGCACGCAGCCCAGGGCGAACATGAATCCTCGGGCCGCATTGGTCCAATCGGCGCCGATGGCCAGGACGCTGAGCATGTCGAAGGCGCTGACGATCCGCCCGGCGGCGCCGATCTTGATCACGTCCCGCAGTCCTACCCCAACCAGGGTGTTGTGCACGAACAGCAGCCCCTGGCGCATGGGCGTGCCGATATGGTCGCTGAACTCCACGGGCGCGGCCCCGGTGCCGCCCTCGCCCCCGTCCACGACGATGAAGTCCGGGGTCACTCCCGTGGCCAACATCGCCTTGACGATGCTCATGAACTCCCAGGGATGGCCCAGGCACAGCTTGAAGCCCACCGGCTTGCCCCCGGACAGGGTTCGCAGGGTGGTGATGAAGTCCATCATCTCCAGGGGCGTGGAAAAGGCGCTGTGCCGGGCCGGCGAGATGCAGTCCTGGCCCATGGGCACGCCCCGGGTCTCGGAGATCTCGCGGCTGACCTTCTCCGCCGGCAGGACACCCCCATGGCCCGGCTTTGCGCCCTGGCTGAGCTTGATCTCGATCATCTTGACCTGATCAGTCTGGGCCTGCTCGGCGAATTTCTGGGGGTCGAAACGACCGTTGGCGTCCCGGCAGCCGAAATAGCCGCTGGCCACTTCCCAGACCAGGTCCCCGCCCCCCTCCCGGTGATAGGGGCTGATGCTGCCCTCGCCGGTGTCATGGGAAAAGCCGCCCTTCTTGGCGCCCCTGTTCAGGGCCCGGATGGCGTTGGCGCTGAGGGAGCCAAAGCTCATGGCCGAGATGTTCAGCACCGAGGCGGAATAGGGCTTGGCGCACAGAGGCCCGCCAATGGTGATGCGGAAGGCGGCCGGATCTGGAATGGACGCCGGACAGGTGGAATGGCCAATGAATTCGTAGCCATCCCGATAGACGTCCAGCAGGGTGCCGAAGGGCCGCTCCGCGCTGAGGGCCTTGGCCCGGGCATAGACCAGGGAGCGCTGGCTGCGGCTGAAAGGCGTCGCCTCCTCGTCCGCCTCGATCATGTACTGGCGGATCTCCGGGCGCACCATCTCCGCCATCCAGCGAATGTGGCCGATGATCGGATAGTTCCGCTGGATCGCATGGCGGGTCTGGATCAGATCACGCAGCCCCAGCAGGCTGAGCGCCCCGGCCACCCCAGCCAGGGTCCACATCCCAGGCCCCTGCCCGATCTCCAAAAACCCCAAGAGGGTCAGGACAAGGCAAAGTACGAAGACCGTATAGCGGCTTATCCCGTTCGTCATGGTCGGGCTGCTTTGTGTCGGAAGATGATGATCTGGGCGGATGCGACACCGCGAGGGCGTCTATTTCTGCATGGCGTAGAGCTTGATCAGTCCATACAGGAAATCACGCCCCTCATAGAGGGACTGAACCCGGATATGTTCGTTCAGGCCATGGGCGCCGCTGCCGGCGGGATCGACGAAGAAGCCGCTGACCCCATAGGTGGGGATACCCGCCTGGGTCAGATAGATCCCGTCCGTGGCCCCCGTGGACATCATCGGCACAACCGGAACACCCGGCCAGATCTTGGCGGCGGATTTCTGGATCGGCTCGAGAACCTGGGCCGTCAGGGGCGGCGGGCCGGGCGTGGGGCTTTCAGGCTGAACCACGCTCACCGAGATGGCCGGATCGTTCAGAACCTGAATCAGGGTCTGGCGCACGTCCTCGACGCTCTGGCCGGGGAAGATGCGGCAATTGACGTTGGCGCCCGCCCGCTGCGGCAGGGCGTTGGGGGCGTGGCCGCCGCTGAGCAGGGTGGCGACGCAGGTGGTGCGCAACATGCTGTTCCAGGACCGGTCCCTGGAGACGATGGCGGCCGCCGCGGCGTTGTTCGGATCGGCCGCGACCGCCTTCATCGCCGCCCCGACCTCACCGCCCACCAGGGCGGACATGCCGTTGAAATAGGCCCGGTTGCCGTCGTTCAGGCGCACCGGGAAATCGTAGTTCTGCAGCCGCGCCAACCCGCCGGCCAGATGATAGATGGCGTTGTCGCGGATCGGGATCGAGCTGTGGCCGCCGGCGTTGGTCGTCTCCAGCTTGAAGTTCTGATAGACCTTCTCCCCATCCTGAACATTGAGGGCGATGTAGTGGCCGGCCTCGTCCAGCCGCCCCCCCGCGCCTTCATTGAGGGCGAATTCCGCGTCGATCAGGTCGCGCCTGTTCTTGGCCAACCAGTCGGCGCCGTCGAAGTTCTCGGACGTTTCCTCGCCGCAGGTCAGGGCCATCTTGATGGTCCGCCGAGGCTTGTAACCCTCGGTCTTCATGCGGATCAGGCTGTCGACCCACACCGAGGCCTCGGCCTTGTCGTCGCTGGCGCCTCGGCCATAGAAGACGCCGTTCTCCTCGGTCAGCTTGAAGGGATCGCGAACCCAGTCCTCCCGCTTGGCCTCGACCACGTCGATATGGGCCAGCAGCAACAGCGCCTTGGCCTTGGGGTCGGTCCCGTGCAGCACAGCCACCAGCCCGCCCCACCTGGGATTGACCAGCGGGCTGAACAGCACCAGATCCGCATCGGCGAAGCCGGCGGCCTTCAGGCGGGTCTGCATCTTGGCCGCCGCCGCGGTGCAGTCGCCTACGGACAGGGTGGTGTTGGTCTCCACCAATTCCTTGTAGAGGTCACGGAAGGCCAGTTGGTCGGGCCGGGGTTGCGGCGCGGGAGCCTGGGCCAATACCGGGGGCGCCGCCGTCGCCAAGATCCCCGCCGCCGCCAGCCCTGCCCAAAGCTTCATGTCCCGCACCCTCTAGCAACCTGACGCTGAGCCTTGCCCATCGAGGCCCCGGTTGCAAGTCGCCGCGGTTGGCGCCGTGAGTGGACGCCCCTAAGCTTGGCGACATAACCCCAACTCGAGTGAAATGTGATGACGATTACGGGCGGATGCCTTTGCGGCGCGGTTCGATACAGTTCCACCGCCGCGCCCCTGGCGGCGCGGACCTGCTGGTGCCGACTTTGCCAGTATCTGGGCGCGGGCAGCGCCACGGTGAACGTGTGCTTTCCCGCCGAGGCCGTGACCGTCGAGGGCGAGACCCGGGACTATCCCAGCCTCGCCGACAGCGGCAACCGCATGCATCGGCGCTTTTGCCCCACCTGCGGCACGTCCCTGTTCAGCGAGGCCGAGGCGCGGCCGCACCTGATCTTCGTGCGGGCCGGGACCCTGGACGATCCCGAGCTTGGCCGGCCCCAAGCCACCATCTGGACCAGCCAGGCGCCGAGCTGGGCCTGCTTCGCCGAGGACATCCCCCGCATCGAAGGCCAGCCCCCGCCGGCCGGGTGAACTCGGTTTCGCCAGCTTCCGCTCAGGCCGTCCAGCGCAGCTTGGGTTTGCGGGCCGCCAGGGTCTCGTCCAGGCGCCGCAGGGGGGCGTGCATGGGGGCGGCCTTGAAGCGCTCCGCATCCCCCGCCTTGGCCGCGGCGGCCAGGGCCAAAAGGGTGTCGCAGAACCGATCCAACTCGACCTTGGGCTCGGTCTCGGTGGGTTCGATCAGCATCGCCCCGTGGACCACCAGCGGGAAATACATGGTCATGGGGTGGAAGCCCTCGTCGATCATCGCCTTGGCGAAGTCGAGGGTCGAGACCCCGGTCCCCTCCAGCCAGCTGTCGTCGAACAGGGCCTCGTGCATGCACGGCCCGTCGAAGGGCGCGGTCATTACCGGCGACAGCCGCGCCTTGATGTAGTTGGCGTTGAGCACCGCATCCTCGGCCACCTGGCGCAGGCCGTCGGCGCCGTGGCTCATCATGTAGGTCAGGGCGCGAACGAACATGCCCATCTGGCCGTGGAAGGCCGACATCCGGCCAAAGCTGCCGGAACCGTCCGTGGCGTGCTCCACCAGATCGAAGCCAGCCTGCCCATGCACCACCCAGGGGGTCGGGGCGAAGGGCGCCAGGGCCTCGCTCAGCACCACCGGCCCCGCGCCCGGACCGCCGCCGCCATGGGGGGTGGAGAAGGTCTTGTGCAGGTTGATGTGCATGGCGTCGACGCCCAGGTCCGCCGGGCGCACCCGCCCGACGATGGCGTTGAAGTTGGCCCCGTCGCAATAGAAGAAGGCGCCCGCCGCGTGGGCCAGCCGCGCGATCTCGACGATGTCCCGCTCGAACAGGCCGCAGGTATTGGGGTTGGTGACCATGATCGCGGCCACGTCCGGCCCCAGCTTGGCGGCCAGGTCGCCGAGATCCACCCGGCCGTCCGTGGTCTGGGCGATCTCCTCCACCGCATAGCCGACGAAGGCGGCGGTGGCGGGATTGGTGCCGTGGGCCGAGGTCGGGACCAGGACCCGCTTGCGCGCGTCACCCCGGGCCTCATGGGCGGCGCGGATAGCCAAAAGACCGCAAAGCTCGCCATGGGCGCCGGCCTTGGGCGACAGAGCGACAGCCGGCATGCCCGTGAGGGTCTTCAGCCAATGGGCCAGTTGGTCCATCAGGGCCAGGGCGCCCTGCACCGTCGAGACCGGCTGCAGGGGGTGGATGTCCGACAGCCCCGCCAGCCGCGCCATCTTCTCGTTCAGGCGCGGGTTGTGCTTCATGGTGCACGAGCCCAGGGGATAGAGGGCCAGGTCGATGGCGTGGTTCTTCTGGCTGAGCCGCACATAGTGGCGCAGGGTTTCCGGCTCCGACAGGCCCGGCAGGCCAATGGGCTCGGCGCGGACCAGATCCCCCAGATCGCTGGCGTCCAGGGTCGGCTCCGGCAGGTCGACGCCGGTCTTGTCCCAGCCGCCCAGTTCGAAGATCAGGGGCTCGTCCTGCAACAGGCCCCGTCCGCCGGTGAGGGTGGCGTTGGCGTCAGTGACTTCGACGGCCTCGGGGCGGGTCTGACGACCGACATTGAGCATGGTCATTGGCGCGCTCCTGAAGGGCTGAAGAAGAGTTCTGCTCCACCGTGCAACGGGGGAGCTGTCAGGGCGCGGCCCTGACTGAGGGGGCGACCCGACCGGCCGCGGGGGGCCCGCGGCCCGGGGCTCGCGGCCCCGCCCCCCACCCCCCCCCCCGTCCGTCACCAACGGGTGGCATTTGTAGTCACGCTCAAGAC
>JARLIP010000224.1 GCA_031291685.1 Caulobacteraceae bacterium
ACGATGTCGGTGTCGACGTCCATCTGCATGCCGTCGATCACCGCAAGGAAATCCTCCTTGCGCAGACCAAAGCGGCGCACGGGCTCGGCCAGGAAGGCGGAAAGGGTCGCCGGGGCGCCGGCATAGAGGGCGTCCAGGTCGGCGCGCCAGGCGTCGAGTTGGCGGCGGCGCTCGGCCTTCTCAAGCCCGGCCTCGTCGGCGATGTCGTCCACCTGGCGGCAGAAGGCGTAGATGTCGAACATGGCCGCCCGCTCCGCCGGGGGCAGGATGCGCATGGCGGCGTAGAACGAGCTGCCGGAGGCCTGGGCCTGGGCGCTCTCGGTGGGCTGGGGGACGGACGGGATTTCGGCGGTGAGGCTCATGGCGCCTCTCTATGGCGCAGCTTGCCGCCCTTGCTAAGACCCAACCGCATGGCGGCGAAGGCGCCGACCCCCTTCAGGGCCAGGCCGGCGGTCTCCACCTTGCCGTGATGAGTCTCCTCGGACAGGGGATCGCGCAGCAACAGGCGGCGGGCCATGCTCTCGGCCAGGGTCTGGATGACGCTGACCTCCAGGCCGATGCCGGCGTCGCGCACCTGGGGAGCGAGGTCGCGGGAGGTCCGCAACAGGCCCTGAGTGCGCTGGGTCAGGCGGGTGATCACCCCGCGCAGGGCGGGGCTGGATTTCGGCTCGGCCAGGGCCTCGACCCCGAGGCTGGCCTCGACCAGGGCGTCCAGGGGCACATAGACCCGGTCGATCTCGCGATAGTCCTCGGCGCAGTCCTGCAGGTGGTTGATGATCTGCAGGGCGGCGCACAGGGCGTCGGAGGCCGGCCAGGTGGAACGGTCCTCGCCGTGGACGTCGAGCATGAAGCGGCCCACGGGCGCCGCCGAATAGCGGCAATAGTCCATCAGCTCCGCCCAGTCGGCGTAGCGGGTCTTGGTCACGTCCCGGCGGAAGGCCTCAAGCAGATCGAGGGCGTGCTGGTCGGTGAGGCCATGATCGGCCAGCACCTTGCGCAGGGCCACGGCGTTGGCGTCAGCGGTGGATCGACCGGTGAGGCCGTCCTCGATCCGGGCCAAGGCGGCCAGCTTGTCGGCGGGCGCGGCGGTGGGGTGGTCGGCGATGTCGTCGGCGGCCCGGGCCACCCGATAGAAGGCCATGACCACCGGGCGATGCCTGGGCGCGATCAGGAAGGAGCCCACCGGGAAGTTCTCGGTGGTGTGGTCCTTGCCGGAGGCGAACTGGGCGGCGTCAGTCATCGAAGCTCCGCGGCGGCCTGGGCGCGCCCTTTCCACATGCCTCCGCGGCCCAGCCAGACCTGGACGGCGGAATCGAAGGTAAAGGCGGTGTAGAGCGCGCCGATCACGGGCAGGGCAAGCCCCCAAAGGGGCGATCGGCGATAGAAGGCCAGCATCGGCTGAAATGACACAGCCATGGCGATCCAGACGGCGAGCCCAAGCCACCGAGCCAGGCCATGGCCGAACAGGGCCAGGAGCGGTCCGCTGAGATAGACCAGGACCATGCCCAGGATCGTGCCGGCCAGCAGCCAGGGGGAATAGCCCAGCTGGGCGTAGGCCGAGCGGGAGACCATCTTGCCGATCTCGCCGATGCTGCGATAGGGCCGCAGGGACACGGCCCTATCGGTGAGGCCCAGCCAGATGGAGCCCTGAGACTTCATCCGCCGGCCCATGGCGCAGTCGTCGATGATCTCGGCGCGGATGGAATCGATGCCTCCGGCGGCGGCCAGGGCGTCCCGGCGCAGCAACATGCAGCCCCCGGCGGCCGCGGCCATCCTGTGGCGCGGATTGTTCACCCAGCCGAAGGGGTAGAGCATGTCGAAGAAGAAGACGAAGGCCGGGATCAGGAAGCGCTCGGCCCAGGTCTCGTTGGTCAGCCGGGCCATCAGCGAGACCATGACCCGCCCCTCGGCCTCGGCCCGGCTCACCAGCTTGCGCAGGTTGTCCGGCGAATGGGCGATGTCGGCGTCGGTGAGCAGCAGATAGTCGGGGGCGTCCAGGCTGGCCTGCGCCACTCCCTGGCGCACGGCCCACAGCTTGCCGGTCCAGCCGGCGGGCAGGGGCGATCCGGTCAGGACCTTGAGGCGCTCGCCCACGCCCAGTTCGGCGGCGGCCTGACGGGCCACATCGCCGGTGCCGTCGTCGCTGTTGTCGTCCACCAGGATCACGCGGAAATCGCCGGGATAGTCCTGGGCGACCAGGCCGCCGATGGAGCGGGCGATGACGTCGGCCTCGTTGCGGGCGGGGACCACGGCGGTGACCTTGGGCCAGACGGTGGGCTCGGCCTTGGGCTCGTCCAGGTCGTCGCGCTCGCGCATCAGCCAAAAGCCTCCGTGGGCCAGCAGCAGATAGGCCCAGATGATCAGGGCCAGGGCGGCGATGATGACGGCGGGGCTCATTTGAGCATCCCCGCGGCGCGGAACCAGTCCAGGGCGTCGCTCAGGGCCTCGACATAGGGGCGGGCCGAATAGCCCAGGTCGCGCTGCGCCTTGGCGGAGGTGAAGAACATGTGGTGGCTGGCCATCTTCAGGGCGTCCACCGTCACGAACGGCTCCTTGCCCGTGATCCGGCCGATGGCCTCGGCGGCGTAGGCGAGGGGATAGAGGGGGGCGCGGGGCAGATTGACCGTGGGCGGCTTGCGTCCGACCAGGCCGGCTATGGCCGCCAGCATCTCGCGCAGGGAGGCGTTCTGGCCGCCCAGGATATAGCGCTCGCCGATCTGTCCCTTGTCCATGGCCATCAGGTGGCCGGCGGCGACGTCGTCAACATGAACAAGGTTGAGGCCCGTATCGACGAAGGCGGGAATGCGTCCGCAGGCGGCCTCGATCAGGATCCGCCCGGTGGGGGTGGGGCGCACGTCCTGGGGGCCGATGGGGGTGGACGGGTTGACGATCACGGCGGGCAGGCCCTGATCCGCGACCATCCGCTCCACCAGCCGCTCGGCCACGACCTTGCTTTCC
This sequence comes from Caulobacteraceae bacterium, assembly GCA_031291685.1. GTDB lineage: Bacteria > Pseudomonadota > Alphaproteobacteria > Caulobacterales > Caulobacteraceae > Poindextera. Next base: position 2,959 of record JARLIP010000224.1, read on the forward strand.
TTGTAGGCGCCGATGGCCTCGCCCTCGGCCAGGGGGGCGGTTTCGTCCACTGAGCTGTTGGCGTCGCCGGCCCGCAGGGTGGCCACGCTGGAGGTATAGACGATCCGCTCGACCCCCTGGGCCAGGGCCGCCTCCATCACCGCCCGCGCGCCATCAAGGTTGGCGCGGATGATGTCATCGGGGTTGGGCGCCCACAGGCGATAGTCGGCGGCGACGTGGAACAGGTAGCGCACCCCGGCCAGGGCCTGGTTCATGGAGGCCGGATCGGTCATGTCGCCGACCACAACCTCGCAATCGAGGCCTTCGAGATTGCCACGCGGACTGGTGGGGCGGGCAAGGACCCGGACGGGCAGGCCCCGGGCGTTCAGGTGGCGCGCCACCGCCGAGCCGATGAAGCCGGTCGCCCCGGTCACCAGAATTCGGTCCCCTGTCTGCATAGGCTCGTCTTCCGCTCCGAGGTGGCGGGGGAGATTCGAACGCCCTCGCACGGGGCCTGATGTAGCGAACCCGACCGCCTGGCGCCATCACCACGCGCGCTTCATCCCCCTTGCGCTACGTTCCACGCCTTGACAGCGCCAGGGCGCCCTCTGGCAGGTAAATGTCGCTAGGGATTGATACAGCGTCGTTCATCGGCGCCAATCCCTGCTAGTAGGGCGTTTGTAGGATCACGCCGTCAGCCGGAGAGACAGGGACCGCTTATGGACGAGGACTTTCGCAAGGCCGCTCTGGATTATCACCGGCTCCCGCGCCCCGGGAAGCTGTCGGTGGAGCCGACCAAGCGCATGGCGACCCAAAGGGATCTGGCCCTGGCCTATTCCCCCGGCGTGGCCGCGGCCTGCGAGGCCATCGTCGCCGACCCGGGCGCCGCCCGGGACATGACCGCCCGGGGCAACCTGGTTGCCGTGATCACCAACGGAACCGCCGTGCTGGGCCTGGGCAATATCGGCCCCCTGGCCAGCAAGCCGGTGATGGAGGGCAAGGCGGTCCTGTTCAAGAAGTTCGCCGGGATCGACGTGTTCGACCTGGAGGTCGACACCCACGATATCGACCTGTTCTGCGACGTGGTGGCCTCGCTGGAGCCCACCTTCGGCGGGATCAACCTGGAAGACATCAAGGCGCCCGAGTGCTTCGTCATCGAGCAGCGCCTGCGCGAGCGGATGAACATCCCGGTCTTCCATGACGACCAGCACGGCACCGCCATCGTCTGCGCCGCCGCCATCCGCAACGGCCTGGTCCTGCAAGGCAAGAAGCTGGAGGAGGTCAAGCTGGTCACCTCCGGCGCGGGGGCCGCGGCCCTGGCCTGCGTCGACCTCTTGGTGGGCATGGGCCTGCCGGTGGAGAACGTGACCCTGACCGACATCAAGGGGGTGGTTCACGCCGACCGGGGCGATCCCATGGCCCCGAACATGGCCCGCTACGCCCGTCACACCGACGCGCGGACCCTGCCCGACGTGCTGGGGGGCGCCGATGTGTTCCTGGGCCTGTCCGCGCCCCGGGTGCTGAAAGCCGAATGGCTGCCGCTGATGGCTGACAAGCCGATCATCATGGCCCTGGCCAATCCCGATCCCGAGATCCTGCCGGAGGAGGTTCACGCCGCCCGGCCGGACGCGATCATGGCCACGGGCCGGTCTGACTATCCCAATCAGGTGAATAACGTCCTGTGCTTCCCCTTCGTGTTCCGGGGCGCCCTCGACGTGGACGCCACCGAGATCAACGAGCCGATGAAGGTGGCCGGCGCCGAGGCCATCGCAGCCCTGGCCCGGGCCGAGGCCAGCGAGGTGGTCGCCGCCGCCTATGGAGGGCCGACGCCCCTGTTCGGGCCTGAGCACATCATCCCCAAGCCCTTCGATCCCAGGCTGATCCTTCATATCGCTCCGGCAGTGGCCCGGGCGGCGATGGAGTCCGGGGTCGCCCGCCGGCCGATCACCGACTTCGACGCCTACCTGCGGGAATTGGAGCTGTTCGTCTATCGCTCGGGCCAGTTGATGCGCCCGGTGTTCGATACCGCCCGTGGGGCGCAAAAACGCGTGGCCTATGCCGAGGGCGAGGACGAGCGGGTGCTGCGGGCGGTGCAGACCGTGGTGGACGAGGGTCTGGCCACGCCGGTCCTGGTGGGCCGCCGGGCGGTGATCGAGGCCAAGACCAGGGAGCTGGGCCTGAGGCTGAACTTCAATAATCAGGTGGAAATCTTTGATCCCTCGACGGATATCGACGCCAATTCAGAACTGGTGACACGCTATCAGGCGATCAGCGAGCGCCGGGGCGCCCCCCCGGACGCCGCCGCCCGCCGGGTTCGCACGCGGGTGGGTGTGGCCGCGGCCATGCTGCTGGCCACGGGCCGGGTGGACGCGGCCCTGTGCGGCGGCGCCGGGGATTGGTGGCGGCAGATGACCTATGTCATGCCGATCATTCCGCGCATCCCCGGGGTCACACGGGTTTACGCCCTGTCCAGCATGATCCTGCAAACCGGCGTGCTGTTCTTCTGCGACACCCACGTCAATGTCGATCCCTCCCCCGAGGAGATCGCCGAGATGACCGCCCTGGCGGTTCCGGTGGTGCAGCGCTTTGGGCTGGCGCCCAAGGCGGCGCTGTTGTCCCATTCCAGCTTCGGCGCCAGCAATTCGCCCACCGCCCGTAAGATGCGCGAGGCCCTGCGCCTGATCCACGAGCGCTCGCCCGAGCTGGAGGTGGACGGGGAGATGCACGCCGACGCCGCCCTGTCGGAGGCCCTGCGCGGACGGCTGGTGACCTCCAGCCCCCTGACCGGTTCGGCCAATCTGTTGATCATGCCGTCCCTGGACGCGGCCCACATCTCCCTGACCCTGTTGTCGGCGGCGACCGAGGGGCTGCTGGTGGGGCCGCTGCTGCTGGGCCTGTCCAAGCCCCTGCACGTGCTGATCCCAAGCGTCACCGCCCGGGGCATCGTCAACATGACCGCCCTTGCCGCCGCCCAGGCGGTGCGGGAGGGGTGAGTTAGCCGCGCCTTGCTCCCCTGTCAGGCGCAGCCTTACGGGGGAGCTGTCGGGGTGAAACCCCGACTGAGGGGGCGCTCAGACGGTCGGTTCGCCCCCTCCGACACGGGGCTTCGCCCCGCGACACCTCCCCCGCATCGCTTCGCGAAGCATGGGAGGGGGTGTGGTTGGCCCTCCTATGCCTCCAGTTCCGCCTCCCGCCCCAACAGGCTCGAGCGGCGGGCGAAGACGAGGTAGATGACCAGGCCGATGGCGTTCCAGGCGAAGAAGCGGATGATGGTCATGGTCGGCAGGCTGCTGAACAGATAGAGGCAGCCGCCGATCGCCAGGGGGCCCACCAGCCACCAGACCGGCGCCTTGAACACCCGGGGGCGGTTCGGCTCGCGCATCCGCAGCACCATCATGCTCACGGCCACGGCGATGAAGGCGCACAGGGTGCCGGCGTTGGCCACCTCGGCGATCTCCTTGAGGGTCAGGAGGCCGGCCAGGGCGGCGGCGAAGACGGCGGTGATGATGGTCATCACCACGGGCGTGCCGGTGCGCGGGTTCACACGGCTGAGGCCCTCGGGCAGGAGGCCGTCCCGGGCCATGACGAAGAAGATCCGGCTCTGGCCATACATGAAGGCCAGGATCACCGTGGGCAGGGCCAGGACCGCCGCGCCGGCCACCAGCTTGGCCGCCAGGGGACGGTGCAGGGCGTCGAGGATGAAGACCAGGGGCGCGTCGGCCTTGGAGAAGACCGAGGGCGGGGACGCGCCCACGGCGGCGCCGGCCACAGCCATGTAGATGACGATGCAAATCACCATCGAGCCGATGATGCCGATGGTCAGGTTGCGGCCCGGGTCCCTGGTCTCCTCGGCGGCGGTGGAGATGGTGTCGAAGCCGTAGAAGGCGAAGAAGATGATCGAGGCCGCCGCCATCACGCCGACCTTGACCCCGTCCGGCCCCCGCTCGGAGAAGCCGTAGGGCAGGAAGGGGTGGAAGTGGCTGATGTCGAAGGCGCTCCCGGCCAGGGTGATGAAGATGGCCAGGGCGATCAGCTTGATCACCACCAGCACCATGTTGACCACGGCGCTTTCCTGGGTGCCGACGATCAAAAGGGCGCCGACCGCGGCGGTGATCAGCACGGCGGGCAGGTTGACGATCCCGCCGGCGTAGGGACCGACCATCAGGGCCTCGGGGATCGGCCAGTGGGCGGCGTGGATGAACTCGGCGGCATGGACCGACCAGCCCACGGCCACGGCGCTGCAGACCAGGGTGTATTCCAGGATCAGGCTCCAGCCGACGATCCAGGCCAGAAGCTCCCCCAGCACCGCATAGGTGTAGGTGTAGGCGCCCCCGGCGGCGGGCATCAGGGTCGACATCTCCGCATAGGCCAGGGCCGAGACGATGCAGACCAGGCCGGCGATGACGAAGGACAGGATCACGCCCGGTCCCGCCAGCCCCGCGCCCACACCAATCAGGGTGTAGATCCCCGTGCCCACGGTGGCGCCGACGCCGAGGGCGATCAGGCTTGGCCAGCCGAGGGTGGGGATCAGGCGGTGGCCCTCGCGGTGATGGGTCAGGGTGTCGATCGCCTTGCGGCGGTTCCAGAAGGCCATGGGTCTCCTCGGGGCGGGAATCGCCGTCAGGGGGTCATTGAACGCGGTTTGGCGCCGCGCCGTAAGATGGCGCGTCGGCGGCGGCCAGGAGGGCGCGGCGTTCCTCCTCGGTATTGGCGCCGCGGAGGCGAACCTGCGCGCCGGGCGGACAGGGCAGGCGCAAAAGACAGGCGGCCTCGGCCAGGCGCATCAGGGGCCAGCCGGAGGGGGCGTCCAGGGGCGCGGCGGCCAGGTCGATCATCATGGGCAGGGGAAAGCCCTCGAACAGGGCGCCGGGGGCCGGGGCCTCCACCAGGGCGCGCAGGTCGGCGAGGGTCGCGGTGGGGGCGTCCACCGCCAGCACCAGGGCGCGGGACAGGTCCATCCGGGCCAGGGCCTTCAGGGCGGCCATGACCCCGCCGACCGGGCCGCCGTAGGCCTCGGCGTCCGCGATGAAATCCAGGCCATAGTCGCCCCCGGCGGTGAGCACGTGGGCCGCGCCCAGGTTCCGGGCGGTGCGCGCCACCCGGTCCACCGCCCGCATCCCACCCCAGTCCAGGGCCGCCTTGTCCGTCCCCATGCGGCTGGAGCGGCCGCCCACCAGGATCACGGCGGCGAAGGGGCGGGGGGATGGGGCGGGGGGCTGGCTCATGGATGGCGGACCATCGCCCAGCCGCCGGATCGCGTCGAGCCCCCCACGTTCGCGAGTTGCAACAGAGGTCAAAACCGCTCAGATCGGCTCACGCGCCGGCCAAGCTTGGGCCTGCCCCAGGAGACCATCCATGCAACTGCTCTGTTCCCTGACCTCGCCCTATGCCCGCAAGGCCCGGGTGGTCGTGATCGAAAAGGGGCTTGAGGATCAGGTCGAGTTCCTGATCCGCAATCCGACGGCGGAGCCGCAGGGGGTGATCGGGACCAACCCCCTGGGCAAGATCCCGGCCCTGATCTTGCACGACGGGACTGTCCTCTATGACAGCCCGGTGGTCTGCGAATATCTGGACAGTCTGGTCCCGGACCCCGTGCTGGTCCCGGCCTCGGGTCCCGCGCGTTGGTCGGTGCTGCGGCTGCAGGCCCTGGGGGACGGCATTCTGGACGCCACCTACAACTCGGTGATGGAAAGCCGACGGCCGGCCGAGCAACAGTCGGCCGACGCGATCCTGCGCTGGCGCGGGGCGATCGACCGCGGGGTGCGGGCGCTGAACGCCGAAGCGGGCGGCTGGGACGAGGGGCTGGACCTGGGCCGGCTGACCGCCGCCTGCGCCCTGGGATATCTGGATTTTCGGATGCCTCAGGTGGAATGGCGGGACGCAGCTCCCGCCCTGGCCGCCTGGTATGAGGTCATCGCCAAGCGCCCGAGCCTGGCCCGGACCGTGCCGGTGGGTTGATATGGATGTTTGAAGATCGCCGCGAAGTTCACTAGACACCAGGGCCATGCACCGGGGCGCGCAAAGCGATAGAGGCGGATTGAGGGGGGCGTTCATCGCCCTGGCCTTGATCGCGTTCGTCGTCCGCGCCTTGGTCCCCGCCGGCTTCATGGTGGCGCAGGCGCAAGGCGGGCAAGGGCCCGCCATCGTCATCTGCACCGGCCACGGCCCCCTGACCCTGGCTGTTCAAGGGGAGCACAAGGCGCCGCCGGCCAAGTCGAGGGGCGATGCGCCTTGCGTGTTCACCGCCCTGGGCGCGCCGCTGGCGAGCCCGTCCATCCCGGATCTGGCCCGGCCAGCCGCCATCATCGCCTCGGTTTCGACGCCCATGCCCGCCGACCTGCTGCCGGGGCGGGGCCTGGCCGCGCCGCCGCCGCCGTCCCAGGGACCGCCAAGCCTTCTGATCTGAACGAGCCCGCCGTCCGCGCCGATTCTTGGCGCGGGCGTTCGCCGCCCCCGCGCGGCCTTCGTCGATCGGAATGAAATCCCATGTCCAAGCCTCTGTTCGCCGGCCGCCTCGCGGCCGGCCTCCTGGTCCTGTCCGCGGGCTTCAGCCCCGCCCTGGCCCTCGACGTCCATCAGGGCGCCCTGATCCTCTCCCATCCCTGGAGTCGTCCGACCCCGCCCTCGGCGCCGACCGGGGCCGGATACCTGACCATCACCAACCACGGCTCCGCGCCCGACCGCCTGATCGCCGCCGCGTCCCCCGCCGCCAATCAGGTGCAGATCCACCAGATGTCCATGGCCGGCGGGATCATGACCATGCGACCGGTGGAGGGCGGGATCGTCATCGCCCCCGGCGCCACGGTCAGCCTCGCTCCCGGCGGCTACCACCTGATGTTCATCGCGCCCCGGCGGCCCTTCAAGCTGGGGGATCAGATCCCCGTGTCCCTGACCTTTGAGCGCTCCGGAACGGTGAAGCTCGACCTGACAGTGGAGACGCCGCCGGCGCCCGGTGATTCCATGCCCGGAATGGCCATGCCCGTTGATCCTAAGGGCGGACATTGATGGCCCGGCGCTGGTTTCTGGCCGGGGTGGTGGCCGTGATGATCGCCCTCGGCGGGGCGGCGGCCTTGTTCTGGCCCATGGGCGCGGGTGGGGGCGGAGGCGGTGTTGGCGGGCGTTCCGTTGGCGGGCCGTTCAGCCTGGCGGATCAGGACGGACGGCCGGTCACGGAGCAGACCCTGAAGGGCAAGCCCACGGCGATCGTGTTCGGCTTCACCTACTGCCCCGAGATCTGCCCCACCACCCTGACCAACATGACCGCCTGGCTGAAGGCCCTGGGGCCGGACGCCGACCGGTTGAACATGGTGTTCGTCTCCGTCGATCCCGAGCGGGACACGCCGGCTCAGCTGAAAAGCTATCTGTCCGCCTTCGATCCGCGCATCCGTGGCCTGACCGGATCGCCGGAGGCGGTGGCCAGGATCGCGGGGGAGTATCAGGTCTATTATCGCAAGGTTCCCATCGCCGGGGGCGGCTACACCATGGACCATTCCTCGGCCATCTATCTGATGGACGCCAAGGGGCGATTCGTGGCGCCGATCGCCTTTGGAACGCCGTTTGACAGCGCCCTGGCGAGCCTGAGGCGGCTGATCCATCCATGATCGTCCGCCGCCGCCCCGGCTGGTTCGCGCTCGCCGCGACCCTGCTCGCCCTGCTGCTCCAGGCGCTTTCGCCTGGGGAGGCGGAGCAGATGGCGGCGGCGCGCCTGGACCCCCTGGCGGACGTGGTGATCTGCGCCGTGGGCGGCCATGGGCCAAGGCATCCGACCGGGCGGCGCGATCCGGCGGACGGGTGCGGGGCCTGCCTGATCTGCGGGGCGGCGATGCAGGTCGCCACCCTGACGCCTCAGCCCGACCTGCCCCTGCCGCGTCTGGTCCACGGCGCGGACCCGCCACGCCTGGCGCCCGCCCCCGTGGCGGACGCGGTCCCGATCACCCCCAAGGCCCGAGGCCCGCCAGGGCCGCTCCTGACCTGACCGCACGGGTCCGGCCCTGGCCGGACGCCCTTTCAGATATCCGTCGGCGGTCCCGCCAGGGGCGCCGGCGTCAGGAGTTGTAATCCATGAACGCTTCATTGTTCGGCGGCGCCAGTGCGCTCGCCCTTGTCACCTTATTGGCCGCCACCCCGGCTCTCGCCGAGGACGGCGCCGTCACCGTCACCGCCCAGAAGGGTTCCCTGACCCAGCGCAACGTCCTGCAACAGCAGTCCGAGGTGATGAGCACGGCCGGATCGGTCGGCTTCATCGACGCCGAGGCGCTCAAGGGGCGCTACGCCAACACCCTGCGCGACGTGCTCAAGGACGCCCCCGGCGTCTTCGTCGAGACCCGCTATGGCCAGGAGCTGCGCCTGTCAGTGCGGGGATCGGGCATCGCCCGGGGCTATCACCTGCGGGGGATCGAGGTGCTGCAGGACGGCATCCCCTGGAACATGGCCGATGGCTCGGGTGACTTCTACGAGATCGACCCGCTCTCCCTGCGCTCGGTGGCGGTCTATAAGGGCGGTAACGGGCTGGAATATGGGTCCTCGTCCCTGGGCGGGGCGATCAACTTCGTCACGCCGACCGCCTACACCGCCATCGCCCCCAATATGCTGCGCCTGGAGGGGGGGAGCTTTTCCACCTTCCGCGCCTCGGCCACCGAAAGCCGGGTCTGGGGCGAGTGGGATGGGCTGGTCACGCTGACCAGCAACACCGCCGACGGCGCCCGCCAGCACAGCCGGTCAAAGGATGTCTATCTGAACGCCAATCTCGGCTATCGCCTGAACGACAATATCGAGACCCGGCTCTATGTGTCCCTGGACGACACCGCCCAGCAGCTGCCGGGATCGCTGACCCTGGCCCAGGCCCTGAGCAACCCCAAGCAGGCGGCCTATGGATCGGCGGCGGCGATCAGCGGCGGCAACCAGCAGCGCAACGACCAGGTCCAGCGCATCGCCGACCGCACGGCCTTCAAGCTGAGCAACGGTCAGGTGGATGTGGATGTCTGGGCCTATCACAAGCACCTGTTCCACCCGATCTTTCAGGTGATCGATCAGGACGGTTGGACCTGGGGCGGCAGCGCCCGCTACACCGGCGATTTCGAGATCGGCGGCCACAGGAACACCCTGATCGCCGGCGCCGAGGCGGTCAGCGGCCTCAACCACGCCCGGCAGTACGTGAACTTCAACGGCAATCGCAAGGGCGGCCTGACCGCCAACGCCGACCAGACCGCCACCAATCTGGACGCCTATCTGGAGGATCGCTTCGAGGTGACCCCCAGCCTGACCCTGACGGCGGGGGCCAAGGCCATCGCCGATCAGCGCAAGCTGGACAACAGGTTCAACGCGGCCAAGAGCGGCGACAAGACCTTCTATGGCCTCAGCCCCAAGGTCGGGGTGATCTGGCGGCCCGTCCCCGGAGCCCAGGTGTTCGCCGATGTCACCCGCTCGCGGGACGCGCCCGACTTCACCGACATCGCCCAGACCAATACGGCGGGACAGTCCTTCGCCCCGCTCAAGCAGCAGAAGGCCTGGACCTATGAGATCGGGACCCGGGGCGCCTATGGCCGGGCCCATTTCGACGTGACCCTCTATCGCGCCGAGATCGAGGGCGAGCTTTTGCAGTACACGGTGGACCCCAACATCCCGGCCAGCACCTTCAACGCCGGGCGCACCGTGCACCAGGGGGTGGAGGCCGCGCTGTCGGTGGACGTGATCGGGGATCGCGCCCAGCCCCAGGCAGGCGATCGCCTGACCGTGGGCGGGGTCTGGACCCTGAACGATTTCCACTTCCGGGGGGACCGGCAGTATGGGGACAACGCCATCGCCGGCTCTCCGCCCAATGTGGCGCGGTTCGAGGTTCGTTATGTGCGCGCCGCCCTGCTGGGCGCCCGCAACGCCTATCTGGCGCCGCAGGTGGATTGGGTCCCGCAGGGCGCCTATGCCGACCAGAAGAACACCCTGAGGGCGCCGGGCTACACCCTGCTGGGCCTGGAGGCGGGGTTTGACCTGCCCAAGGGGGTGTCGGTCTATGTCGAGGCGCGGAACCTGACGGACAAGACCTATATCAGCGACATATCCACGGTGATCGCCGCCAGCTCGGGCAGCGCCATCTTTTATCCCGGCGAGGGGCGCAGCGTGTTCGGCGGCGTCCGGCTGGCGTTCTGAGGGGAGCCAAGATCATGAAAACCATCATCTTCACCGCCGCCGTCGCGGCCGTCCTGGCCGGGGTGGGCGGGGCCCAGGCCCATGTGGTGCTGTCCCAGACCGAGGCGCGGCCCGGGGCCTATTATGCCGGGGAGTTTCGTGTCGGCCACGGGTGCGCCGGATCGGCAACCACCGCCCTGACCGTGACCATCCCCGCCGGGATCATCAGCGCCAAGCCCCAGCCCAAGGCCGGCTGGAGCCTTGAGATCCTGCGCGAACCCCTGGCCGCGCCGATCACCGGGGAGGGCGGACAGGTGATCCGCGAGCGGGTCAAGTCGATCACCTGGCGGGGGCGCCTGCCAGACGCCGAGTTCGACGCGTTCGGGATCAGCGCCAAGCTGCCCAATATGGCGGGGCCGCTCTATTTCCCCACGGTGCAGACCTGCGAGGCCGGGGAGAACCGCTGGACGGACATCCCGGGACCCGGCCAAGCCTGGCATGACGTGCGCCACCCGGCCCCGGTGATCAACATCGCTCCCGCGCCGGACATGGGCATGGCCATGCCGGGGATGGAGATGCACGAGCACTAGGTGAGGGAGGCGATCTGCTCCCCTGTCTGGCGAAGCCATACGGGGGAGCTGGCGGGGCGCGGCCCTGACTGAGGGGGCGTTCCGGCGGTCCGTTCGCCCTACTTCAGGAACGCCATCATGGCCGGCAGGGCGGCGGGGTCTTCCAGCATGAACAGGTGGCCGCCCTCGAAGAACCGCAGCTGGGCGCCGGGGATGCGGGCGGCCAGGTTGTTCTGGGTCTGGGGCGGGGCGATGCCGTCGTGGCGGCCGGCGGCGATCATCACCGGGCAGGCGATCTGGGGCAGGCGATCCCAGGTGTCGTGGCTGGAGCGGGCCTCCAGCTGGCGGTGGGCGCCGATCCTGTGGCCAGGCTCGTCAGCATAGGGATCGGCGGCGGTCCAGGCGAGCAGGCGGGCGTACTGGTCGGGATGGGCCTCGATCCAGGCGGCGTCGCGGGTGACGTTGCTGATGGAGATCAGGTGGCGGGCGCGGGCCTCGCCGGTCAGGTGCTCGATCTCATGGAAGGGGAAGGACGATCCCCCGGCGCCGCCGGGGCTGGTACAGGCCAGGATCAGCCGCTCCACCCGCCGCGGATGGCGCAAAACAAGTTCCTGGGCGACCATGCCGCCGAACGAGACCCCCACAACCCGCGCCCGGTCCCAGCCCACGACGTCCAGCAGGGCGGCGGCGTCGTCGGCATAGTCGGCCATGGAATAGGGCCGGTCCGGCTTGCTGGTCTGGCCCAGGCCCCGCTGGTCATAGGCCAGGACCTCGAAGCTTTTGGGGAAGGGACCATCCAGCACATTGGGGTGCTCGCGCAGGTCGCCCCCGGTGCCGGAGATGAACAGCAGGGGCGGGCCCTCACCCTTGCGTTCGTAATAGACATCGAGGTCGCCGATGCGGGTGAAGGGCATGTCAGCGGCCCACGAACTGGGCCGGGCGCTTTTCCATGAAGGCGCGCATGCCCTCGGCGGCGTCCTGGCTGCGGAACAGGGGCAGGAGTTGCAGGAAGACGTGGTGGACGTGGTCGTTGAAGGTCTCGTTCATGCCCATGCGCATCATCCGCTTGGAGGCCTGGACCGCCATGGGGGCGTTGGCGGCGATCTCCGCGGCGATAGCCAGGGCGCGGGACTGGACCTCGGCGTCGGGCACGGCCTCGGAGGCCAGGCCCATGGCCACGGACTCGGCGGCGGTGAGGGTGCGGCCGGTGAAGATCAGCTCGGCGGCCTTGGACCAGCCCAGGAGCCGGGGCAGGAACCATGTGCCGCCGGATTCCGGCACGATGCCGCGCTTGGTGAAGGCCGCCGCCAGCTTGGCGCCCTGGGCCATGATGCGGATGTCGCAGCCGAGCGCGGTGTCCATGCCATAGCCCGCCGCCGAGCCGTTGAGGGCGCAGATGGTCGGCTTGTCCATGTTGAATAGAACCGTGGGCGGGGTGTGGCGCAGATCAAGGTTCACAGCGTTCGCCGCCCCAGAGGCGATGCCGCCGTCGCCGCCCGTGGTCACCTCGGTCAGGTCCAGCCCGGCGCAGAAGGCCCGGCCCGTGCCGGTCAGGATCACCACCCGCACGTCGGGGTCGTTTTCGGCGGCCAGCAGGCAGTCGGTCAGCTGGTCCAGCATGTCCCGGCTGATGGTGTTCATCCGCTCGGGGCGGTTGAGAGTGATGGTGGCGATGTGGTCGACCACGGCGTAGAGCACCTCGGCCCCCGTGGGCGTGACGTGCGGGGTGTGGGGCTTGGCCATGGTCGTCTCCTGATGTTTTGCCGCCAGAGGCTAAGGCTGACGTCGGGGCCGTCAATCCGGTTCGTGCGGCGCCCCTTGCATCGGCCGCGTCGCCCGCATAGTCCGCCGGGGGGAACGACACGGGACGCGCGGCATGTCTGACAACCTTTATGATCTCCTGGCCAGCCGGTTTCCGGCGGATCGGAACCGGCCCTGCTTCATCCTCAGCGACGGGAGCGAGATCAGCTATGGCGTCCTGGAAGCAGGCGTGGCGCGGATCGCCGGCCTGTTGATCGCCAAGGGGGTGACGCCCGGCGACCGGGTGGCCGTGCAGACGGAGAAGAGCCCCGAGGCGGTGATGCTGTACCTGGCCACGCTCAAGTGCGGGGCGATCTTCCTGCCGCTCAACACCGCCTATACCGAGGCGGAGATCGAGTATTTCCTCACCGACGCCGAGCCGGCCCTGTTCGTGCGCGACGCGATAGCCCTCGCGGCGGAGGCGGCGGATGCGCCGCCCCTGACCCACACGGTGGTGCGGGACGCGGGGGATCTGGCCTCGATCATCTATACCAGCGGCACCACGGGGCGCTGCAAGGGGGCCATGCTCAGCCACGGGAACCTGGCGGACAACGCCCTGACCCTGCACCGGATCTGGGGGTTCACGGCCGATGACGTGCTGCTGCACGCCCTGCCGATCTTCCACGTCCACGGCCTGTTCGTGGCCCTGCACTGCGCCTTCCTCAGCGGCGCGCCGATGGTCTGGCTGCCCAGATTCGCCGACGCCGAGGTGCTGGAGGGGCTGAAGCGGGCCACGGTGATGATGGGGGTGCCGACCTTCTACACGCGCCTCCTGGCCAATCCGGGCTTCACCCAGGCCGCGGCGACCCATATGCGCCTGTTCATCTGCGGTTCGGCGCCGCTCTTGCCCTCGACCTTCGCCGAGTTCGAGCTACGCACCGGCCAGCGCATCCTGGAGCGCTATGGCATGTCCGAGGCGGTGATCATCACCTCCAACCCGCTTGAGGGCGAGCGCATCGCCGGCAGTGTCGGCTATCCCCTGCCGGGGGTGGAGCTGCGCATCGCGGGCGGCGAGACCGGCGTCATCGAGATCAAGGGCCCCAGCGTGTTCGGCGGCTATTGGCGCAATCCGCGGAAGACCAAGGAGGAGTTCGCCGCCGACGGCTATTTCATCACCGGCGACGTGGGCCATCAGGATGCGGACGGGCGGGTGTGGATCAGCGGCCGGGCCAAGGACCTGATCATCTCCGGCGGCTACAACGTCTATCCCAAGGAGATCGAGCTTCTGATGGACGAGATGGAGGGGATCGTCGAAAGCGCCGTGATCGGCGTGCCCCATCCCGATTTCGGCGAGGCGGTGGTGGCCGTGGTCATCGCGGCCGGCAATGGGAGCGCCGAGGACGAAGCCGCCCTGATCGCCGCCGCCCGCCAGACCCTGGCCGCCTTCAAGGCGCCCAAGCGGGTGTTCTTCGTGGGCGACCTGCCGCGCAACGCCATGGGCAAGGTGCGGAAGAACCTGCTGCGGGAGCGGTTCAAGGGGACGTTCGGGTAGGGGCGGCGAGATTGGATTGGTTGATACTTAAAGGCCTTACCGAATATCGCGCGCCCTAGGTTTGCGGCCCGACACTGGCCTTCCCCAGGCGCGGCTCCGTCCCGGCCAGGAGGCGCTGGATGTTGGCGCGGTGGAGCGCGATCACGTAGAGGCCGCCCGCGATCACCAGCAGGCGATAGGGCAGGGGTTGCGGCAGGCCGCAGACGAGGGCGATCGCGGTCAGGGCCGCCAGTATCGAGCTGAGGGAAACGATCCTGAAGACGGCCAGCCCAAGGGCGAATACCGTCAGGCCGCCCAGACCCACGGGCCAGGCCATGGCCAGCAACATCCCAAGCCCCGCCGCGACGGATTTGCCGCCCTTGAAATTCAGCCAGATCGAACGGCTATGACCCAGCAACACGGCAAGCCCGGCCAGGGCCACCGCCCAGGGCGTCCAGGTTTGCGTATCGAGCGCGGTCGGCTGCGCGATGGAACAGAGCCAGCGGACAAGGACGACCGCGCCCGCGCCCTTCAGCACATCCGCCAGCAGCACGGCCAGGGCCGGGCCTTTGCCCAGGGTTCGCAGGACGTTGGTCGCGCCCGTGGATCCGGAGCCATGCTCCCGGATATCAATGCCCTTGAGCAGCCTGCCCGCCAGATAGCCCGTGGGGGTGGCGCCGAGGAGATAGGCGACGGCCAGTCCAACCGCGCTGGCTATCCAGAAAAGCATGGGGAGCGCCTCGACGATTCAATTTGCGGTGGTCATTATTGGCTCGCCCGCATCTTCGGCCACCAGGGATATTTCAATCGGCCCGGCCGGGCCAGCGGGCATGGCGTCAGACCCAGGGAGAACCGAGCATGGCGGATACGCCCGAGCGGCCTACCGGGGGGATCACCCCCTTCCTGTCCATTGGCGGCGGCCGGGCGTCGGAGGCCCTGGCCTTCTACCAGGCGGCTTTCGGCGCGGTGGTGGTCGAGCGAAACCTCGCCCAGGACGGCAAGCGCCTGCTTCAAGCCAGCGCCAGGATCAATGGCGGTTGGATCATGCTGTCCGATGACTTCCCGGAGATGGGACACACCGTCCCCGTTCCCGGCGCGGTGACCTTGCATCTGCAGGTGGACGATGCCGACGCCTGGTGGCGTCGGGCCCTGGAGGCGGGCGCCGTGGCGACCATGGAGATCGGTGACCAGTTCTGGGGCGACCGCTACGGCCAACTGCGCGATCCCTTCGGGCACAGCTGGTCGGTGGGATCGCCGATCAAGGGGTGAGGAACGGCTAGTGGAGTGACCCCCATCGCTGAGACGGGGTTATTGGGGACAGTGTTGATTGAGGGTTTGCATGGGCTGCTGCGCAGCAGCCC
>JARLIP010000225.1 GCA_031291685.1 Caulobacteraceae bacterium
GCGCAGGCTCCGCTGGTGTCCGGTACGCCCGACCCGGCAAAAGACGCCGACGAGGTGGTCGCCTTCGCCAAGGAGTACGGCGTGCCGATCGCGATCAAAGCCGCCTTCGGCGGCGGTGGCCTTCAGGATCACCGGATAGCCGATCTCGTCCGCCGCCGCCCGGGCCGCGTCCGCGTCGGTCAGAAGGTCGGTTCCGGGCGCCAGGGGCACGCCGTGGGCGCGGGCCAGGTCCCGGGCCGTGTGCTTGAGGCCAAAGGCGCGGATATTGTCCGGGGTCGGACCGATGAAGGTGATCCCGGCCGCGGCGCAGGCCTCGGCGAAGGCCACATTCTCGCTGAGAAAGCCATAGCCGGGATGGATCGCCTGGGCTCCCGCCGCCTTGGCCGCGGCCAGGATCGCCTGGGCGTCCAGATAGCTCTGGGCCGCCGGGGCGGGGCCGATGCGCAGGGCCTCGTCCGCCTGGCTGACATGGAGCGCGCCGGCGTCGGCGTCGGAAAACACCGCGACCGAGCCGACGCCCATGGTCCGCAGGGTGCGGATGACGCGACCGGCGATCGCGCCGCGATTGGCGATCAGTACCTTCGAAAACACGAACAGACCTCGATCAGGCGGCGATGATCATCCGCACCGGCGTCGGATTGAAGCCGTTGCAGGGATTGTTGATCTGGGGGCAGTTGGAGACGACGACGATCAGGTCCATCTCGGCCTTGATGTCGACATAGAGGCCGGGGGCGGAGATGCCGTCGACGATCCCGAGGGCGCCGTCGGCCTCCACCGGCACGTTCATGAACCAGTTGATATTGGGCGCCATGTCCCGCTTGCCCCGCCCGAAGCGCGCATTGCCTTTGAGGAAGTTCTCGACGCAGGCGTGCTGGGCCTTGGTGTGGTGGCCATAGCGCAGGGTGTTGCTCTCGCAGGAGCAGGCCCCGCCGATGGTGTCGTGATAGGCCACCGAGGTGCCGGTGATCGTGGCCATGGGCCGGCCCTCGTTGGAGCGCAGCACCGAGCCGGTGCGCAGATAGATATTGCCCTGGGCGGCGATGGTGTCCTGCAGACTGTAGCGCTCGGCGTCATCGTCCAGGGAATACATCAGGTAGTCGACGGCCTGGTTGCCCTCCAGATCGACGATCCTCAGGGTCTGGCCGGCGCGGACGACGGCGGTCCAGGGGGCGCGGGCGGGAACCACCTCGTCCAGGACCACATCGCCGGGAAGCTCGGGTTGCGCCATCGCGTTCATCGGCGAAGGTCCTCTTCAACATTGAGGAAGGCGCGCAGGCCTTCGGGGGTGGCGTTGCGGATCGGATCGTCGGCGGGGGTGACCTCGCCGCGCCAGGCCATCACGTGGGCGGGGGTGACGGTATAGGTCGGGCGGGGATCAAGGACGTGCGGGCAATTGGCCAGCATGACGATCACGTCCATCTCCGCCCTCAGGATGACCTGGGCGCCGGGGCCGGCGCCGCCGTCGAAGCGGGTGGCTCCGTCGGCCTCGACGGTGATCCCCTTGAACCAGTTCATGCAGGCGTGGATGTCCTTGCGTCCCAGGCCGAACTTGGCCGTGGCCAGGACGAAGCGGTCCCGGGCGTTGGGATGGAGGCCCCAGTTGTAGCCGTCCCCATAGCGGGCGGCGTTGGCGGCCGCGTTGGAGGCGCCGCAAAAGGCGTCGTGATAGCCGGAGCTGTCCTCGGTGATGCTCATCAGCACCTTGCCCATGTCGGACAGCAGCAGGCCGCCGGCCTTCAGATAGGCGTTCCACTGCACCTTGAGGGTGTCGGCGATGTTCAGCCGCTCAATGGGCCGCTCGGCGTTGAACACCAACATGGAGAGGTTGGCCTCACCCTTGGTGTCGATCAGGCGCAGGCGCGCGCCGCGGTTCAGGCGCTTGGCGGCGTAGCCCCCGGCGGCGATCACCTCGTCCCAGAGCATGGCGTCGGCGGGCACACCGTCGGGGCGCTGGGGGGCGTCGGTGGCGGGGACCGTCGGCATGGCCTCGGCCCGCTGGCCGGCCTGGGCCCGGGCGTGGTCCCGGGCTTTGGTCGGACTGGCGGTGCTGTGCTTACTCATGGGGGGCTCCCGATGGGCCGCCATCCCGGCCCGGAACCGCGCCGTGGGCGTGGAGGGGCGGCAGGAGGGCGGTGGCGGTGACGAGTTTGATCTGGTGGACGCCGCGAATCTTGCGCAGCCGGTCGCACAGGGCCAGCAACCGTTCGGACGGCCCCTGCACCAGCAGGACCTCAAGGGACTGGTCATCCTCGAGGAACACGTGCTGGGCGGAGATGACTTCCTTCAGGTATTCCCCCTGGGCCTGGGCCAGGGCCTGGCGCACGCGGCCGCTTTCGGCGCGGTAGATCAAGGTGATTGTGCCCGACAGGATGGCGCCGGGAATGCCCTCATTGTGCTCGGCCAACTCGCGGCGGATCAACTCGGAGATCATCTGTGAGCGGCTGGACAGCCCCCTTTGCTCCACCATGCTGTCCAGCCGAGCCAGAAGCTCGGCTGGCAGGCTCACGCTAAGCCGCGCGAGGTGAGTTATGGGTTCCAACGTCATCAGGGCCATGTGCCGAGTTATTACGATCTAGTCCATTCGTAGCACCCGATAGGGATCGTTCCTAGGGCGCTTGGAGCGGATCGACGCAGCCGCGCGGGCCGGCGCCCATTCTGTGGGCGTTTCGGCTTTCCGAGGCGTGTGGGCGCCCAAAATATTACGATTTGAAATATGGGTAATAATTGCCGCCGCCGCGCCCGGGGGATGGCAGGGCGGCGGAAGGGCCCTACAGCCCCAGGACCAGCTTGGCCATGATGTCCCGCTGGATCTCGTTGGAGCCGCCATAGATCGAGGCGGCGCGGTTGTTGAGGTAGCGGGCGGCTGTCACCAGGCCGTGTTCGGGGCCGATGATGTCGATATTGGCGCCGGGGGCGCGGGCCTCGATCTGGTCGACGGCGGCATAGGCGCCCAGACCCTCCAGGGCCAGTTCGTCCAGGCGCTGCATCAACTCGGTGCCCTGGGTCTTGAGCATGGAGGAGGCCGGTCCCGGCGCATTGCCCGAGGCCAGGGCCGCCAGGACCCGGTGCTCGGTCATCTCGATGGCGTCCACGGCCACTCCGGCGGCGGCCAGCTTGCCCCGGTAGGCCACATCCTCGATCAGCTTCCCGCCATCGTCGCCGCCCTCGCTCCGCGCCAGACCCCGCAGGCGCTCCAGGCTGACCCGCAGCCCCGCCGCCGACCCGCCGCCCCGCTCGAACTCCAGCAGGTACTTGGCCACGGTCCAGCCGCTGTTCTCTTCTCCCACGCGGCCGGAGACCGGAACCCGGACATTGTCGAAGAACACCTGATTGACCTCATGGTCCCCGGCCAGGGTGATGATCGGGCGCACGCTGATCCCCGGCAGGGTCATATCCAGCAAAAGGAAGGTGATGCCCGCCTGGGGCTTGCCCTCCTTGCGGGTGCGCACCAGGCAGAACATGCGGTTGGCCCAATGGGCGTGGGTGGTCCAGATCTTGGAGCCGGACAGCACATAGTCGTCGCCGTCCCGGATCGCCGACAGTTGCAGGCTGGCCAGGTCCGAGCCGGAGCCTGGCTCGGAATAGCCCTGGCACCAATAGTCCTCCCCCGCCAGGATCCGGGGCAGAAAGAAGGCTTTCTGCTCGTCGGTTCCGTAGCCCATGATCACCGGCCCCACCATCTTCAGCCCCATGGGCGAAAGGCTGGGCGCCCCGGCGCGGGCGCATTCGGCGGCGAAGATGTAGCGCTGCATCTCGCTCCAGCCCGGGCCGCCATATTGGACAGGCCAGGCGGGGGCGGCCCAGCCGCGGGCGTGCAGGATCTTCTGCCAGGCCAGGCTGTAGTCCCTGTCGGTGAACACGCTGGTGGTCCGGCGTCCGGCCTTGCGCAGCTCCGGGGTCAGGGATGTCTCTAGAAAAGCGCGCACCTCATCCTGAAACGCGCGGTCTTCGGCTGTCAGATCCAGATCCATGGTCGCCCCTCCGCCGGCCCTGTCATTTGTAAATGCGGCCGGTCACGTTTTCCTGGGGAGACGATGCCTCGGCCATACGAAGATTGGAAGTGACCGCGGCTCGGGCGGGACAGGCCGCGTCTCCGTGAACCGCCCGTCAGATAAGGTCGGCGGGCTGGTCGACGTCGAACAGCACCCCGTCGTCCGGCGCGGGAACCTTGGCGACGGCGTCGCCAAGGGCCTTGAGCAGATCCCCGGCGCCCCGGTCGCCAGTCAGGGCGCGCAGGGCCGGGAACTGGTCGGAACCGAACAGCACCGGATGGCCCCGGCGCCCGCCGAACCAGGGCGCGGCGGCGGGGGCGCCGGCGGCCAGGGCCTTGGCGAGGGGGATGAGAGCCTCATGCGGGACCCGTGGCATATCGCCCAGGAAGACATAGGCGCCGGCGGCGTCCGGGGGCAGGCTGTCCACCCCGGCCCTGAGGGAGGCGGACAGGCCCAGGGCGAAGTCGGCGGCGTGGATCAGCCTCAGGCGACCCGCCTCGCCCTGGGCCTCGGCCCAGGCCCTCGCGGCTTTCGCCACATTGGAATCCGCGCCCCAGACCAGGCTGACGGAGCGGACCGGGGCGGCGAAGGCGGCGGCCAGGGCGCCGTGCAGCAGGGCCCCGCCCCCCCAGGGCGCCAGCAGCTTGCCGCCGCCGAAGCGCGAGCCCTTGCCGGCCGCCAGGATTATGGCTTCCAGGCCGGAGCGCGGGGTCTCACCTCGCGAATCCTTCGCATCCCCTGTCGCCCCCCCTGTCGCCAAGTCCGGTTCCCGCCTATCTTGCATCTGTCATGACGCCGTTCGACGCCTTCGCGCCCAGCGCCGCACCTTCGCTCCGGACCCCGGGCCTTGTCGACGGCTTTGGCCGCGCGGTCACCTATCTGCGGGTTTCGGTCACCGATCGCTGCGATCTGCGCTGCGTCTATTGCATGGCCGAGCAGATGACCTTCCTGCCCAAGGCCGAGGTGCTGAGCCTGGAGGAACTGGACCGGGTCTCTTCGGCCTTCATCGAGATGGGGGTGCGCAAGCTGCGCATCACCGGGGGCGAGCCCCTGGTGCGCAAGGGGGTGATGGCGCTGTTCGAGCGGCTGTCGCGGCATCTGGCCAACGGCGACCTCAAGGAGCTGACCCTCACCACCAACGGCACCCGGCTGGCGGCCTTCGCCGCCGATCTGGCGCGGCTGGGGGTGCGTCGGATCAATGTGTCCCTGGACACCCTCAAGCCGGATCTGTTCCGGCGCCTGACCCGGGGCGGCGATGTCCGCCAGGTTCTGGCCGGGATCGAGGCCGCCCAGGCCGCCGGTCTGGCGGTGAAGATCAACACCGTGGCCCTGGCCGGTGACAACGCCGCCGAGATCCCCCACCTGATCGCCTGGGCCCACGGCCGGGGCATGGACCTGACCCTGATCGAGACCATGCCGCTGGGCGAGACCGGCGAGGATCGCACGGACCAGTTCCTGTCGCTGAAGACCGTGCGCCAGGAGCTGGAAAGCTACTGGACCCTGAGCGAGCTTGGTCACAACACCGGCGGGCCGGCCCGCTATGTCCGGATCGCCGAGACCGGCGGGCGGCTGGGGCTGATCACCCCCCTGACGCATAATTTCTGCGAAAGCTGCAACCGGGTGCGCCTGACCTGCACCGGAACCCTGCACACTTGCCTGGGCCGGGAGGACGCCTCGGACCTGCGGGCGGTGATGCGGGCCGGCGCCAGCGACGAGGATCTCAAGGCGGCGATCCTCAACGCCATCGACGCCAAGCCCGAGGGCCATGATTTCCATATCGAACGGGGCTCAGCGCCCGCCCTGGTTCGGCACATGTCGACCACCGGGGGCTGATCCATGGCCCGGGTGCTGTTGTTCGGGCGTCTGTCGGACGTGGCCGGCTGGCGCGAGCGGATCATCGATCCGGCGCCGGCGAGTCTCTTCGCCCTGCGCGATCTGATCGGCGCCGAGGATCCGGCCCTGGCCGAGGCCCTGGGCGCCAAGGGGGTGCAGGCGGCGGTGGACCGGGTGATTGTGCGCGGGGACGCTCCCTTGGGCGCCGGGGCGGAGGTCGCCTTCATGCCGCCCATGAGCGGGGGCTGAAGGTCATGATCCGCCTGCAACAGGACCCCTTCGAGCCGGGCGCCCTTCTGACGGGTTTCAGCGCCGGGCGCAGCGAGACCGGGGCGGTGGTGAGCTTCACGGGCTTGGCCCGGGCCAGCGGGGGCGGGGTCGAGCGCCTGGTGCTGGAGGCCTATCCCGGCTTCACCGAGGCGCAGATCGGCCGCATCGCCGAGGCGGCGCGGGCGCGGTTTTCCCTACAGGACCTGATGATCGTCCACCGCGTCGGCGAGATCGCCCCTGGGGAGGCCATCGTCTTCGTCGCCACCGCCGCCGTCCACCGCCGCGAGGCCTTCGAGGCCGCCGACCATCTGATGGACTATCTGAAAAGCCAGGCGCCCTTCTGGAAGAAGGAACGCGGCCCGGACGGGGAACGCTGGATCGAACCCACCGCCCGGGACATCAGCGACGCGGCGCGCTGGGAGCAGGAGCGGGGCGAAGCGCCGTGAGGGCGCGGACATGGAGCCCACCCCCCTTGAACTTCACCCCTCGAACCGCCTAATCCGGCGCATGAGCCAGGATCCCCTCGCGGCGAAAATCTGTGGGCTGTCCACCCCTGAGACCGTCAAGGCGGCCCTGGAGGGTGGGGCCGCCTATCTCGGCTTCGTGTTTTTCGAACGCAGCCCCCGCAATCTGCGCCCGGAACTGGCCGCCCGCCTGGCCGAGCCGGCCCGGGCGCGCGGGGTCAAGATCGTGGCGGTGACCGTGGACGCCGACGACGTGGCCCTGGACACCATCACCGGCCTGCTGCGGCCCGACCTGATCCAGCTGCACGGCAAGGAGTCCCCCGAACGGGCGGCGGCGGTGGTCCGGCGCACGGGCCGCGGCGTGATCAAGGCCCTGTCCGTCTCGGACTCCGGCGATATCGACGCGGCGGGCGCCTATGACGGGGTGGTGGATCACCTGATGTTCGACGCCAAGCCGCCCAAGGACGCCAACCTGCCCGGCGGGACCGGCGCCAGTTTCGACTGGACCCTGCTGGAGGGACGCCGCTATTCGCGGCCCCATTTCCTGGCGGGGGGCCTGGATCCGTGGAACGTTCGCGAGGCCGCCAAGCTGTCCGGCGCGCCCCTGGTGGACGTTTCCTCTGGCGTGGAGCGCGGGCCAGGGCTAAAGGACCCCGGCCTCATTTCGGCTTTTCTGGACGCGGTTCGCCGCGCCTGATCCGAAAAGCCCCCTGTCGAACCCCAGGTCGCGCCCCGTGAACGTCCCAGCCAAACCCAATGATTACAGCGCCTATCCCGACGATGTGGGGCGCTTTGGCGAATATGGCGGCCGCTATGTCGCCGAAACCCTCATGCCCCTGGTGCTGGAGCTTGACCGGGCCTATGCCGCAGCCAAGGCCGATCCGGAATTCCAGGCCGAGCTGGCGGGCTTCCTGACCCACTATGTGGGCCGCCCCAGCCCCCTCTATTTCGCCGAGCGCCTGACCCAGTATCTCGGCGGGGCCAAGATCTACTTCAAGCGCGAGGAGCTGAATCACACCGGCGCGCACAAGATCAACAACTGCATGGGCCAGATCCTGCTGGCCCGGCGGATGGGCAAGACCCGGATCATCGCCGAGACCGGCGCCGGCCAGCATGGGGTGGCCTCGGCCACGGTCTGCGCCCGCTTCGGCCTGCCCTGCGTGGTCTATATGGGCGCCACCGACGTGGAGCGGCAAAAGCCCAACGTGTTCCGCATGAACCTCCTGGGCGCCACGGTGAACCCGGTGACCAGCGGCACCGGCACCCTCAAGGACGCCATGAACGAGGCCATGCGCGACTGGGTCACCAATGTGCAGGACACCTATTACATGATCGGCACCGCCGCCGGTCCGCATCCCTATCCGGCCATGGTCCGCGACTTTCAGGCGGTGATCGGGGTCGAGACCCGCGCCCAGATCCTCGAGGCCGAGGGCCGCCTGCCGGACGCCGTGCTCGCCTGCATCGGCGGCGGCTCCAACGCCATCGGCATCTTCCATCC
>JARLIP010000226.1 GCA_031291685.1 Caulobacteraceae bacterium
AGGCGGATCCCGGAACACAGGCAATCTAGCAGAGTATCGACAAACAAGGTGGCGCGGGGCGAAGCCCCGTGACGGAGGGGGCGAACCGGCCGTCCGAACGCCCCCTCAGACGGGGCTGCGCCCCGCCAGCTCCCCCGTTCTTCGAACAGGGGAGCAGATCAGGTCCCTGGCCTATCCACCGGCCGTCCGCGCGGATATGAGGGGCTGATCGGGGACTGGCTCCAGGGAGCGACGTTTGGACAGGCTGCGCTCGATCCAGCACCTGCGGGCCCTGGCCGCCCTGTCGGTGGTTCTCTATCACGCCTGCCAATGGTCCAACGCGGGCTTCGCGATCGGCGCGGCAGGGGTCGATGTGTTCTTCATCATCAGCGGCTTTTCCATGTGGATGGCGGTCCAGGACCGCGACCTGTCGATCAAGGATTTCCTGCGCCGCCGGGTCTGGCGGGTGGTTCCGGCCTATTGGCTGGTGACGCTGATCCTGACGGCCCTGGCCCTGGCTTGGCCGAGGCTGTTTCCCCACGTCTATGTGCAGCCCCTGCACCTGCTTTTGTCCCTGGCCTTCATTCCCCACACCGACCCCGTGGGCCTGCCCTTTCCCCTGCTGCCGGTGGGCTGGAGCCTGAACTACGAGGCGATCTTCTATCTGCTGGTGGCCGCCAGTCTGGCCGAGATCCCCCGGCGGCGGTTCGGGCGGATCGGCTGGAGCCTCGCCGGCGTCGCCCTGTTCGGGGTGATCGTGCGGCCGACCTTCTATCTGTTCGCCAATCCGATGATGTTCCAGTTCCTGGCCGGCGCCGCCATCGCCCGGGCCCTGTTGCAAAGACGCCTGCCCCGGCATGGGGCGGGATGGGGTCTGCTGGCCGCCGGGCTGGGCGCGTTCTTCTACCTGTCCTTCTTCGATCTCTATGGCAGCCTGTGGCGGCCGTTCCTGTGGGGCGCGCCGGCGGCCCTGATCGTGGCCGGGGCGGTGAGTCTGGAGGCGCAAGGGTCCTGGGGCCGCTCACGGGCTCTGGAGGGCCTGGGGGAGGCTTCCTACTCCATCTATCTGTGCCACTGGCCGGTGGTGGTGGCGCTCAGCCAGATCGTGGGCGTGCGCCAGCCGTGGCTGTTCGTTCCCCTGGCCTTCGTGCTGTCGGTGGCGGCGGGCCTGGTCTGCTGGCGGCTGGTGGAGCGCCCCCTGGCCGGGCTTTGGCGCAGCCCGCCCCGCGCAAACCCCACCCCGGGGTCAGCCGCGCCGATTCCCACCGGCTCGGCCTCGATGCGGCTGGACTGAGGCGGGCGGATCGCGGTTTATTCCGCCGCCGCCAATCCAGGGAAATCCGGTCATGTCAGACATCGAGACGCTCGAAACCCACGAAAGCTTCGGCGGGGTCCAGGGGGTCTATCGGCATGGCTCGGCAGCCACGGGAACGCCGATGACCTTCGCGGTCTTCACCCCGCCCCAGGCCAAGGCCGGTCCCTGCCCCGTGGTCTATTATCTGTCGGGCCTGACCTGCACCCACGCCAATGTCATGGAGAAGGGCGAATACCGCCGGGCCGCCGCCGAGGCCGGCCTGATCGTGGTCTGTCCCGACACCAGCCCCCGGGGCGAGGGCGTGGCCAATGACCCGGCCTATGACCTGGGCCAGGGCGCGGGCTTCTATGTGGATGCGACTGAGGCGCCCTGGGCGCCGCACTTCAACATGTATTCCTATGTGACCAAGGACCTCTTGGCCGCGGTGGAGGCGGCCTTTCCCGTGGATGCGGCGCGGCGGGGGATCTTCGGCCATTCCATGGGTGGTCACGGCGCCCTGACCCTGGCCTTGCGCCACCCGGACCTGTTCAAATCGGTCTCGGCGTTCTCGCCCATCGTCTCGCCCACCCGCTGCGAATGGGGACAAAAGGCCTTCAGCGCCTATCTCGGCGCGGATCAGGCCGTGTGGGCCGGGCATGACGCCAGCCTCTTGATCGAGGGCGGGGCCGGCAAGGCCTTTGACGACATCCTGATCGACCAGGGCCTGGCCGACAACTTCCTGGAAAACCAGCTGAAGCCCGAACTGATCGAGGCCGCCGCAGCCAAGGCCGGCTCAAAGGTCACCGTGCGCCGGCAGGCCGGCTACGATCATTCCTATTTCTTCATCTCGACCTTCATGGCCGACCACATCGCGTTTCATGCGGAGCGGTTGGTGGGTTGAGGGGTTCACGGTCGAACGCGAACCTCAAGCTTGGGGTTCGGTGTCTGGCCCGCCCCAATCCGCTCATTCCCGCGAAGGCGGGAACCCAGGTGAAACCCGCTGAAAATCGTGGATGAATCTGGATCCCCGCCTTCGCGGGAATGAGCGGATTTCAATTCAAGAGATTGATTTGTTTAGGCCAGGACGATCAGCCAGCCGCCAAGCGACCGCGCCCCGTGGGGCGCTGGGCGGTCTTGCGGATCTGTTTGCCGTGCAACTCGCAGCCCTTCATCCAGGCTGTAACCACCAAGAAAACCAAACCACCAATGGCGTTTAGCATCTGACGCCTCCAACGAATCCTCCGGGCCGCGTCTTTCGCGCGACCTCAGAAGATCAGGAGAACACCAAGACGCCGCCCTAGGCAACGGGATTTTGGTCGCACCCCCGCGCAGGGCGCTCAGCCCTGCCCCGCTGTTCCCCATCCCAGGCCCAGGCTCTTTTGCAGGGCCACATAGTCATTGGTCAGGGCGGCCTGGCCCTGGACCAGGGCCTGCTGGGCCTGAATCTGCTGGCGCTGGGCGTCCAGGGCGTCGATCAGGCTGGCGGTCCCGCCCTGATAGCGCCTCTGGGTGATGTCCGCCGAACGGCTGGCCGAGGCCTCGGCCCGGGCCAAGGAAACCAGGCTTTCTCGCTGGCGCCCATAGCGGCTGAGGGCGCCCTCGGCGTCCTGCAGGGCGCTCAGCACCGTCCCCTGGTACTGGGCGACGGCCGCGTCGCGACTGGCCTCGGCGCCTTTGATCTGGGCGTGGATCAGCGGATATTTCAGGATGTTCCAGCTCAGGGACGGGGCGCCGATGGCGCTGAAGTTATTGCCGTCGAACAGCTTGCCGATATCGGTGGAGGCGAAACCGATATTGCCGATCAGGCTGACCGTGGGAAACAGCTGGGCCACGTTCTGGCCGATCTGGGCGTTGCTGGCCGCCAGGCTCCGCTCGGCCGCCCGGATGTCGGGCCGCCGCCGTAAGAGGGCCGCCGGATCGCCGACGGGGGTCTGCGCCGGGGGCGTGGGCGCCGCCGCCGGGGCGGACAGCTGGGCGTCCAGAGCGCCCGGCTCGCGGCCGGTAAGCACGCTGATCTGGTCGATCAACTGCTCGACCTGACCCTCCAGGGGGGCGATCTGGGCCTGGCCCTGCTCCAGGCCAGACTGCGCCCGCTCGACATCCCCGTCCGCCGCCGCGCCCCGGGACTGGCGCTGGCGCACCAGCTCCAGGATCCGCCGTTGCAGATCGACGGACTGGCGGGCGAGGGTCAGGCGGGTCTGGGTGTCGCGCAGATTGACTTATTCCTGGGCCACCTCGGCGGCCAGTTCGACCTGGGCGTCGTGAAGTTGGGCCTCGTGGGCGGCGGCCTTGGCCCCGGCGGGCTCGATGGCCCGGCGGGTTCGGCCGAAG
>JARLIP010000227.1 GCA_031291685.1 Caulobacteraceae bacterium
GACCCCGTCCAGGGTCACCCCCATGGCCACCCGCTTGACCGTGCCGAACAGGTTGGCCAGGCACGGGATCGGCGAGGGCTGGCCATCGGCCCGGATCGGGTTCTCGAACAATACCGCCGGCCCGCCGGTATCCAGCAGGCGGGTGCAGATCTCGGTCATCTCCAGGACCGTGGAGACGGGCTCGCTCACCCGCACCAGTTCGCCGGCCGCCTCCAGCTTGTCGATGAATTCCCGCAAGGACCGATAGGCCATACGCCGCTCCGTTTCGTGGCGGCGGAAGCTAGAGGGTTTTTCGGCAAAGGGGAAAGGGGATCGATAGGTTGTTTTCCTCCCTTGCATCGTAACGCGATGCGGGGGTGGCGCGGGGCGAAGCCCCGTGTCGGAGGGGGCGAACCGACCGTCCGAACGCCCCCTCAGTCAGGACTGCGTCCTGACAGCTCCCCCGTTGGAACGGGGGAGCAGAACGCCTTCTCCTCCCCTGCAAAGCGCAGCGACGCGGGGGAGCGGAAGCGGAAATCACCCGCCCTTGGCCGTGTCATAGGCCTTGACCACCGTCCGGCGCGCGAGTTGGCGCCAGCGGCGCTCGATCATGGCGCGCAGGACGGCGGGGTCCAAGGCGTCGATGCGGGCCAGCACCGCCTGGGAATTGCGGTAGTGGTCGGTCAGGTGGAACACGGCCGGGTCCGCCTCGAGCAGAAGGTCCCGCTCATCGAATCCGACACCGGTCAGCACAAGGCTGGCGTCCTCGGACCGCAGCCGGGTCAGGAACTTGCCCGCCGTCTTGAACGCCGGCAGGCCATAGGATGTCCCCTCGGCGGTCTCTGGAAAGGACAGGATGATCGCGCGGGCCTCGTCCTCGGTCATGGGCGCCTCAAGCCTCGGTGAACACCGCCAACTCGTTGCCCGCCGGATCGGTGAAGTGAAAACGGCGCCCGCCGGGAAAGGCGAAGATCGGCCGGGAAATGACCCCGCCGGCGGCGATCACCCTGGCCTCCATCGCCTCCAGATCCTTGGCGAACAGCACCACCAGGGGCTTTTTGACGCCCACGGCCGGATCGGCGTCGAACCCGCCATCCAGGCCGCCCTCCTCGAAGGCGGCGTAGGTGGGGCCATAGTCCACGAACCGCCAGCCGAACGCCTCGGCATAGAAGGCCTTGACCCCCGGCAGGTCCGCGCCGCCGGGCAGCTCCACATAGTCGATCTTGCCGTTTTCGCGCATGGGGTGCTCCCTGAATTGGACTTCAGGATTGTTCTTTATTTGTTCCTGGCCGTCAAGGCGATGACATGCTGACGGTCAGGTTGCGGCGCGCACCGTCTGGCAGCCGGGTCCGGTCACAAAGGCGTATCGCCCCTGGCAGCTGAACACGGGGGCGGGGCGTCCGCTGGTCCGAAACTGGGCGTCTGCCGGAGCAAGGCTCCGCCAGAATCCGGTCCAGGGCGAGGCCGCATGGGCCGCGAGATTGGCCGGAGTCATCCGAAAGGGCAGGATGTCCACCGCGACCTGCCCTTGGCCGCGAGCGAAGGCGTCGCTCATCAGGTCATAGATCTCGTCGATCCCCGGATCGGTCATGGCGTAGCAACCGACCGAGCCGCAGGCGCCATGCACCATCAGGGCCGAGCCGGATCGGCCCATCGCCCGGTCATAGGCGTTGGGAAAGCCGAGGTTGAAAGCCTTGTGGTATTTTGAATGCGGGTTCATCTGCCCCGGCGTGACGGCATAGAACCCCTCCGGCGCCTGATGGTCGCCCTCCCGGACCTTGGGGCCGAGGTCTCCTGACCACTTGCAGATCGGATAGGTCTGGAACAATCGGTAGCGCCCGCCCTCAGCCAGCCACAGCTCCAGCCGATTGTCCTGCTTGAAGATGCGGATGAACACCGGATCGCCCCGATGCAATCCCGCCTTGGCCAGACGTTGTTCGATGGGGGGGCGGACGGCGCTTTCCCGCTCGGCGGCGGGTTTGTCCCCCTGGCCGAACAGGAAGCCCCAAAGGCTCAGCGCCGCCAGCAGCTTCACGCGGGAAACGTCCAGACGCAGGTGCGTTTGACGGTCATGTCCTCCAGTTCCCGGGTGGTCTCCACCTGATATTCCCCCAGCTTGACCAGACCGTCCTTGGGAAAATAGGTCCGGCCCGGATCGCCGATCAGCACCCGGGCGCCTTGGGCGTGGGCGGCGGCCAGCCAGGCCAGGACCTGCTCGGCCAGGGGCTTTTCGTAGCAGATGTCCCCGGCGGTGATCAGGTCGACGGCTGGGGGCGGGGCGTCCAGCAGGTTGATATCGGTGAAGTCCACGGTCACGCCGTTGACCGCCGCATTGGCCC
The DNA here is from genome assembly GCA_031291685.1 of Caulobacteraceae bacterium. Taxonomy (GTDB): domain Bacteria; phylum Pseudomonadota; class Alphaproteobacteria; order Caulobacterales; family Caulobacteraceae; genus Poindextera. The sequence continues at coordinate 2,319 of JARLIP010000227.1, forward strand.
GCACCGCCTCGTGGCAGAAGCTGTCGATGTCCGCCGCCAGGGCCTGGCGGGCGCCGGCCCGCATGGCGGCGATGGCCAGCAGACCCGAGCCGGAGGCGAAATCCACCACCGACTTGCCTTCGGCCTCAGCCGGATGGTCCAGCAGATAGCGGGCCAGGGCCTGGCCGCCGGCCCAGGCGAAGGCCCAGAACGGCGGGGGCAGACCCATCTCGCCGAGTTCTTCCTCGGTCAGCCGCCAGATCGGGGTGATCTCGTCGGCCAAGTAAAGCTCCAGCTCCGGGGTGTGGGGCGGGCGCTGCAGGCGGGTGTTGGCGAGAATGAAGTCCCGTCGGTCGATGATCACGCGCCGGCCTGGCTCGGGGAGGCCGGGGTGACGGGGGCGGCCAGCCGCAGCACGGCCAGATAGCCCGGCTGGGTGACCATTCGCTTGGTGACGCCCTTGGCCTTCAGCATCCGGTGGATGCGGGGCAACTGGTGACAGGGGACATGCATGAACAGGTGATGCTCGCTGTGATAATTGACGTAGTAGGGGGCGATCAGCAGCCGCTCTAGCAGGTTGGCCCGGGTGGTGCGCGCATGGCGCAGGGGATCGGGTTCATTCTTGGCGATCAGGGCGTGTTCGGCGATGTTCCGGATGCGGGTGACCAGGGGATACCAGGTCGCCATGGGAACCAGCCACAGCACGAAATAGGCCCATCCGGCATTGGCCAGGGACAGGGCGATCAGCAGGCCCAACTGCCAACACAGGAACCGCCGCTGGCGCACGATCTCGCCCCAGACGACCTCGCTGGCCGAAACGCCCGGGGCGCGGCCCTTCAGCTTGCCCAGGACCGGACCGAAACGCTGCTTGAAGAAGGTCTGGCCGGTCAGGTCGCGCACCGCCTTGCGCCAGAACGACTGGCGGGAGATCGGGAAGGGGGCGGACAGGATCAGGTCCGGGTCCTCGGCCTGCTGGGCGAACTTGTGATGGCCCAGGTGATAGTCCCGGTACTTGGACAACTGCGCCCCAACAGGCGCGCCGCACAGCCATTCACCCAGGAAATCGTTGATCTTCTGGTTGGGGTGGATGGCGCCGTGGGCGGCGTCGTGCATCAGGATCGACAGGCCCAGCTGACGGGCGCCGATGATCATGATGGCTAGGATGATGGTTAGGGGGTTGGGCCAGATCACGGCCACGGCGCCGGCGGCGATCATCAGGGCCCAGCAATGGGCGATCAGGACGGGGCCGACCCAGGCGGACCGGCGGGTGAAGGGCGCCCATTCCTGGGGCGTGAAATAGTCCTTGGGACTGATTCGGGCGGCGATGGGCATTGTTCTGGTTTCCTCCGCCCGGAAGAATGATCCCTTCAGGCGCGGGCCGCAACCGAGGCGATCAGGATCAGTGCAGGGGCCACTGCCCGGCGATCAGCCCCGCCATCAGGATCAGGCCGGCGGTACGGTTGGACTTGAACAGGGCCAGGGCGCCCATGGGATCGTCCAGCTTCAGCCTCAGGGGCTGGCGGATCAGGTGGATCGCGTAGAGCAGCAGGGCGACATAGAAGAGCGGCCCCAAATGGCCGGCGACGCCGCAGGCCAGGGTCAGGGCCAGGGTCAGGGCATAGAAGACCAGCACCCCACGGGCCGCCGCCTCGCCCAGCCGCCGGGCCGAGGACTTGACCCCGGCCAGGGCGTCGTCCTCCAGATCCTGAACGGCGTAGATGGTGTCATAGCCCAGGGTCCAGAAGATCCCCGCCGCATAGAGCAGCACCGCCGGCGCCCCTAGGCTGTGGGTGGCGGCGGCGTAGCCCAGGAGGGCGCCCCAGTTGAAGGTCAGGCCGAGCCACGCCTGGGGCCACCAGGTGATCCGCTTCATGAACGGATAGGCCGCCACCAGAACCAGGGAAAAGGCGCCCAGGGCGATGGCCAGGGGCCCCATGCTGATCAGGATACCCAGGCTGATCAGGCAGCAGACCGCGATGAAGCCCAGGGCCTGGCGCACGCTGATCTGGCCGCTGGCCAGGGGGCGCGCGGCCGTGCGGGCGACCTTGGCGTCGATGTCGCGATCGACGATGTCGTTGAAGGCGCAACCCGCCGCCCGCATCAGGGCCGATCCCACCAGGAACTTGGCCATCAGCCACAGGTCCGGCCAATGCCCGGCCATGGCTCCGGCCAGGGCGATGGCCTGCCAGCCGGGCAGCAGCAGCAGCCAGATCCCCGCCGGCCGGTCGAACCGGCCCAGCTTCAGCCAGGGGCGCAGGGACACGGGCGCGAGACGATCGACCCAGTTGGACGGCGCGGCGTCGGGCAGGTGAGCGGTGGTCATGGGGCGGGGTTTATCATGGGCATCGCCGCCGTGAATATGTTCTGTCGGCGCCCGCCTGGCGTGTCTATTGGGCGACACTCGGTTGCGACGACGTCGCGAGCACGAACCCGCGCCTTGACCCCAAGGCTTGGCCGGGTCAGCATTCGATCATGACCCGCAACCGCAAATTCCAGTCCCAAGGGGCCGCTTCGTCGGCCTGGGGGATGCGTGCGGGCATGGCCGTGGCCGGCGCCCCGTACATCCGACATTGAATCAATAGGCTCGCAGCGGCTTCGACCTGGCCCGTGCGCGGGCCAAGGAAGACAGCGTGATGAGCACGATTGAAGACGATGATGAGGACGAGGTTCGACAGCGGACCCTCTCCAATGCGCAGGTTCTAAGGTTCGTCGCGGGTTTTTGGATGCGGCGGCGTTTGATGTTCTTTCCGGCGGTGGGGCTGATGCTCGCCGCCGTGGGTTTCGACCTGACCATGCCCTGGGCGGCGCGGGGGCTGGTGGACGGGGTGGCCGCCCCTGCGGCGGGCGCGGTGCGTCACGCGCCCTGGGGCGCCTGGGCCGCCTTCGTAGGGGTCAATATCGGCTTCGCTTTGACCCGCAACGCCTCCTTACGGTTCTGGAACCCGCTCGCCGCCCGCAACATGGAGGAGATGACCAACGAGGCCTTCCAGCGGGTGCAGTCCTTTTCCTCCGATTGGCACGCCAACAACTTCGCCGGCGCCACGGTGCGCAAGGTCAGCCGGGCCATGTGGGGCTATGACCTGGCCTCGGACTCGGTGGTGCTTTCCATCGGTCCGGCGGTGCTGGTGCTGGTGGGGCTCAGCCTGAGCATGCTGCTGCGCTGGCCCCTGGTCGGCCTGTTCTCGCTTACCGTGGTGCTGGTCTATATCGCCGCCAATGTGGCCCTGGTGCAGTTCTATGTGCGTCCGGCCAATCTGCGCTCCATCGCCTATGACAGCCGCATCGGCGGCGCCCTGGCCGACGCCATCAGCGCCAATCCCACGGTCAAGGCCTTTGGCGCCGAGGCCCGCGAAGATCAGCGACTGGCCGGGGTGACCCGCGCCTGGAGCCGGGCCGCGCAAAGGACCTGGGGTCGGTTCATGGATGTCTGGGCCATCCAGAACGTGATCCTGATCGTCCTGGTGGCGGGGCTGTCCGGCCTCCTAGTCTGGCTATGGTCGATCGGGCAGGCCAGCGCCGGGGACGTGGCCTTCGCCATTACCTCGTTCCTGCTGATGAGCGGCTATCTGCGCAATGTCGGCGAGAACGTGCGGATGATCCAAAGGGGTCTGGACGACGCCGAGGATGTGGCCGCCTTCATGCGTCAGGCGCCTCAGGTCGCCGACGCCGAGGGCGCGGCCGACTTCGCGCCTGGCCTCGGTGAGATCGCCTTCGACCACGTCACCTTCCGCTACAAGAGCCAGGCCGCGCCCCTCTATGAGCGCTTTTCCCTGGTGATCGCGCCGGGGGAACGGGCGGCCCTGGTCGGCTCCACGGGCTCGGGCAAGTCCACCTTCGTCAAGCTGGTGCAGCGGCTCTACGACATTGAGGCGGGGCGCATCCTGATCGATGGCCAGGACATAGCCGCGGTGTCCCAGGGCTCCCTGCGTCGGGCGATCGCGGTGGTGCCCCAGGATCCGGCCCTGTTCCACCGCACCGTGGCCGAGAACATCGGCTACGCCCGTCCTGGCGCGACCCTGGACGAGATCGTGCTGGCGGCCAGGCGCGCCCGGGCCCACGAGTTCATCCTGCGCCTGCCCAAGGGCTACGACACCCTGGTCGGCGAGCGCGGGGTGAAACTGTCCGGTGGCGAGCGCCAGCGGGTGGCCATCGCCAGGGCCTTCCTGGCGGACGCGCCGGTCCTGGTGCTGGACGAGGCGACCTCGTCCCTGGACGTGGAGACCGAGCGCGAGGTCCAGGCGGCGACGGAGGCCCTGATGCAGGGGCGCACCACCATCGTCATCGCTCACCGGCTGTCCACCATCCGCCACGCCGACCGCATCCTGGTGTTCCAGGGCGGCCGGGTGATCGAGGAGGGCCGCCACGGCGACTTGGTGGCCCAGGGCGGCGCCTATGCCCGGCTGAACGCCGTAGCCGAGGGGGCGGCCTGATCCGGGCTTGATATCGGGCCGGCGGCGTCAGGGGACAGCCGGATCTTTCAAGGCCGCCGCCAGGGGCTCGGCCAGATCGCCCCGCCCGGTGACGCTGACCCGTTCCAGTCCCAACCAACCGGCCATGGCGGCCAGCTCCGCCGTCAGCCCCGCCGTGGCGCGGACGGCGTCGGCGCCGGGCTCCAGGTGCGCGGCCTGGACCAGCAGGACCTTGCCCGCGCGGTCGGCCTTCAGGTCCACGCGGGCGGTGATCTGGTCGTTCTGCAACAGGGGCAGGACGTAATAGCCGTGCTCGCGCTTGTGGGCGGGGGTGTAGATTTCCAGCCGAACCTTGACCCTGAACAATCGCTCGGTGCGCTCCCGGGCCCAGATCAGGTTGTCGAAGGGGGAGAGCAGGGCTGTGGCCTCCACCCGGCGCGGAGCCTTGGCCCTGGGGTGCAGATAGGCGGTCTGGCGCCAGCCCTCGACGGCGACGGCGGCAAGTTCGCCCGCCTCGACCAGTTCCGCCAGCCGCGCGCGGGTCTCGGCCAGGGGCATGCGGAAATAGTCGCGCAGGTCCGCCTCGGTGGCGATCCCCATGGCTTCGGCGGCGATCAGCAGGAGGGCGCGGTGGGCCTCGGCCTCGGTGGGGGTGGGCAGGGTCGTGATCGCCCGCGGCAACACCCGCTCGGTCAGGTCATAGACCCGTTCAAAGCCCCGCCGGGTC
>JARLIP010000228.1 GCA_031291685.1 Caulobacteraceae bacterium
CCGTTGCAAACGCCCAGGGCTATCTCGCGTCGTATTCGGATTGGGCTTGCCTGACCTGCTCCCAGTTCGCCTTGGCCCAATCGACCAATCCCTGAGTGGGCCGCAGCAGGCTCCTTCCCCGGTCCGTGATCTCGTACTCCACCCGAGGCGGAACCTCCGGAAACACTTCGCGAGTCACTAGCCCGTCCCGTTCGAGAGTCTTCAGGGTCGAAGACAGCATCCGTTGCGAGATCCCGGGAACCGCGCGTTCGAGTTCGGAAAATCGCGCGCGACCGCCGAGAAGGTCGAGCGAAAGGATGACGAAGATCGTCCACTTGTCGCCGATCTTGGTCAGCAGCTCCCGGACGGCCAGCGGGTCAGAGCTCCTGCAGATCGCCGCAGGGTCCAACGGGCTGACCTTGCTCGGCTTTTTCATGACTTACCTCGGCGTAAGTGACTGATCTGAAAGTGCCTTCTTATGCGAAGAAAGCTTCCAATTTATATGTAGCTCTCCTTTGGTAAGCAACCTTGCGAAGCGCACGGAAGTTCAGAATGCAGAATCCGAAATACGCCGCCTACGATCCCGCCGCCCCTTACTTCAACCTGGTTCGGGGGGCGCTGAGCGGCCTCGTCGATGGCGAGCACTTCTTCGACGTAGTCGCCGACGACGTCATCTACGAGGTCCTCTACGACTTTCCCGGCTGGCCCCGCATCATCCAAGGGCGGACCGGCCTGATGGCCCAGTTCAGGGGCTATGCCGACAACATCGCGCTTCAATCCGCCGATAAGTTGACGACACACAAGGCGGACGGCGGCCGCGTTGTCGTCATCGAATACGAAGTCCACGGGACCATTCTGGCGACCGGCGCGAAATACGACAATCGGTTCTGTTCCATCATTACAATTGAAAACCGCAAGATCTCGCACTGGCGGGACTACATGGACTCCCTCGCGGCCTGGAACGCCTTGACGGCGCGAAACTAGAGTGACCGACATGAAGAACATCCTGATGATTACGGTGAGCCCGAGGGGCAAGGATTCGGCCAGTCGAGCGGTCGCCGACACCCTCGCCGCACGGCTCGCCGACCTGCATCCCTCGGCAAGGCTCGTGCGCCGCGACCTGGCCGCCGAACCCCCGCCCCATCTGGACGAGATCACGCTCAAGGCCATCTCGACAAAGGACCCGGCCGAGGCGGAGCGTCTGAAAACGGCGGCCCGCCAATCGGATCAACTGACGGAGGAGCTTCTAGCGGCCGATCTTCTGGTGATCGCGACGCAGATGTGGAATTTCGGCATTCCCTCCGCCCTCAAGGCCTGGATTGATCTGGTCGTGCGCCCAGGCAGAACCTTCCAATACTCAAATGGCGGCGTCCTCGGCCTGGCGAAGGACAAGCAGGCCATCCTGGTTCTGGCCTCGGGCGGCGTCTTTACGGAAGGCCCCTGGCGGGCCTGGGACTTTGTCGAGCCCTACCTGCGCCAGATCCTGGGGTTCATCGGCATCGGGGACGTGCGGACCGTTCGCGTCGAGGGGATGAATATTCCTGAGCTGGCGATCAACGCCGCGTCAAAGGCGAACAAGGCTGTCGAGGCGCTTGTTCTGTAGCGTCGATCAGCGCCTCACCCGTCAGGGACAGGCCGGCGCAACCCTATCGGCCGGGCGAGGTCAGGGTCACACGACCACCGAGGTCGCGCTCGACCGATAAGGTTAAGAGATGACCATCGACTTGGGAGGGGCGATACGTCCCGCTGCGGAATTGACGCCGAATTTCCTTGAACCCGGGGGCCTCAAGGCTCCTGAACCGGCGCGCGGACACAGGTATAGCCCAAGCGCAAATCCCACCGCCCCGACGCTGCGGCGCTCTCAGGGTCGAAGGTGGCCATGTCACCCGATGTTCGCGGATCATCGAAGTGGCCCGGATGGGCCTGTGGCGTTCCAAACACCTTGTCGATGACAAAGCCCTCGCCACAACTTCCGTAGAGAACAAATCCACCCGTCAGCATGTAACTGGCATAGGCTCGCCACGGCCGCAGCGCCCTGCCTCCACTTCGCACATTAATTATGATTGGATGGTCACCGGCCCGGTAGTTGACCCGCATGCTCACTGTATAGGCGCGGATGAGCGCGTCAGGTTTCTCGTCCGGATATTGGGGCAACGGCGCCTTTCTCAGACACCTCCCAACCGATGTCACCCTTTCAACATCCTGGAAGGTATCGAGAGAATAATATCCCGTCGGCGACAAATCGATGGCGCCGCTGGATCTGACGCGACAGCCTCTAAGAAACTCCAGATCCTTGGACTTAAGTTTTATTTGCATCAACTGAATAGAGCTTTGCCCGCACTGTGGTCGGTCCAGCTTCAATTCGAACCACTGGCGGAGACCGTCATGGTAGATGAGCCGTCCTTCCAGCGTTCGCACTTGGGACACGATGGTTGGCCCTGTTGCGTTAAAACGCGGGCATTCCTGCCCGAACGCGCGGTTCCCCACACAGGTTACAAACACGAGCGCCAGCGCATACAGGCCGACAGAGGCAAGCTTCCGGTGCATGGGACGCGCTTCATCCGATGTACTAACGGGCGAACTACACCTCACCCTGGGTCGTCGGGAGGCTCGCACATTTGGTCACTCCAGCGAAACCCAAGATCAAAGCGAACATCGCCACCCAAGCGCCACACGCGGCCCGCTTGGCGGCGGCCTATGGCCGGCTGATCTGACGCCCGCCCCGCGTCGGGTCCGCATGACGTAAAAACTTCACCAATCTTCCTGTCGGCGCACCGTCGCCCGCTTGTCATCGCTTCGAGGGCCAAGGCGGCCTTGTCCATTGGACGAGTGCGGTGGCGCCCTGAGGCGAGCCTTTGTGTGCGGGTGGTGTCGGGGGGATCCGTGTTGGTTGGGTGGCGAACAGCCTTGGCGCCGCGGCGGCGGATGTTCGTCATCCGTGTCGTCGAGCCCAACTTGCCGATCAAGGCCCCTATCAGCGCCGGTTCAAGATCGTCGCCCTTGTCTTTCTCAGCCTTCCGCTCGCCGATGCGATCGGCTGGCTGCTTTTTGCCGGCGTGCGCGAACACGCCCCCTAACTGACCGTCTCCAAAGGCCCCAGACATGAGCCTCGACCTCAAGATCTACAAATCCGCCGGGGTGCCGGTGACCAGCGACGTGCACCGCCGGCTGGACGAGGCCAACCGCGCCCGCGACGCCAAGGACTGGGCGGCGGCGGTGGTCGGCTATCGTGACGCCTTGAGGCGTGATCCAACGCTGGCGCACATATGGATTCAGCTCGGCCACAGCCACAAGGAAGCCGACCAATACCCCGAGGCCGAGGTCGCCTACCGGCAAGCGGCCGCTCTTAACGCGGTCGACGCCGAACCTCACCTGCATCTGGGCCACTTGAGAAAGCGTCAGGGCGACGAGGCCGCCGCCTGCCGCTGCTATCTGCGCGCCCTACGGCTCGCCCCCGGCCATCCTGACGCCCTGGCCGAACTGCACAGCCTGGCCACCCGCGCCACCGACATCCGGCCCGAGGATCTTCTGGAGATCCTGCGTCCGGTGATGAACGACAGCGATGTCGGGCCAGAGGCCGACATCCTCGAATACACGGCGGACCGGGCTGAGGCCGGTGTGAAGGACCTGCTCACCACGCTCAAACGCGCCGCCCCCGATCTCGACGCCGTGACCCTCGACCAACTGGCGGCGGCGGGCGCATTGATAGCCGAGATCGGGCGCAAGGCGGCGGCCGAAGCCGCCAAGGCCGCTCCCGCCACGAACGGGCCGGCCCTGGTGTTCGATGTCTCCGACCTGATTTCCTATTTCCGCAACGCCCGCCTGCCCACCGGCATCCAGAGGGTGCAGATCGAGACGATCTCCAGCGCGCTGCTGGCCCGGCGCGACCGCGTGGTCAAGATCTGCTGCTTCCTGGAACATCGCGACGAATGGTTGGAGATTCCGCCGGCCATCTTCATCGCCCTGTGCCGGCTCAGCCTGTCGGATGGCGATCGCGCCGCGCCGGAGTGGACGATGGCGCTCAGCCGCCTCTACGTGCTGTTGAACATGGCCGAGGCCATGGTGTTCCCGACCGGCGCCTATCTGATCAACCTCGGCACCTCCTGGTGGCTGCAGAATTATTTCCTGTTCGTGCGCCAGGCCAAGGCGAGGTCCGGCATCCGCTACGTGCCCTTCGTCCACGACCTGATCCCGGTGATGGCGGCGGAGTTTTGCACCCGGGAGCTGACACGGGACTTCATCTCCTGGGCCATCGGCGTCTTCGAACACGCCGACTTCTTTCTGGTCAATTCGCAGTCGACCAAGCGAGATCTGCAGAGGGTCGCCGCGTTGCTGGGGCATCCCGTCGATGATGAGCGGATCGCTGTGATCCGGCTCGACGCGGATTTCCGCAAGCCCGTAACGGCGCCGGTCACCAAGAACGCCCTGGCCGGATGGGGTCTGCGGCACAAGCCGTTCGTGCTGTTCGTCTCAACCGTCGAGGCGCGCAAGAATCACCTGTGCGCGTTCGAGGCCTGGCTGGACCTCGTCCGCCGACACGGACCGAAGGCGGTTCCGAAGCTCGTTTGCGTCGGCAATCGCGGTTGGCTCAATGACGAGGTCTATGCGCGGCTGGCGTCGAACGAGGCCTTACGCGACCAAGTGGTGATGCTGTCGGGCCTGTCCGACGCCGAGTTGGCCCAGCTCTACGAACGCTGCCTGTTCACCGTCTATCCCAGCCGCTACGAAGGCTGGGGCCTGCCGATCACCGAATCCCTCTGCCACGGCAAGACGCCGTTGGTTTCCGACGCCTCATCCTTGCCCGAGGCTGGCGGCTCCTTCGCGGTCTATTTCGAATCCGGATCGGCGGCGCGTTTGGCCAACGCGCTGGAGCGGCTGATCTTCGATCGTCTCTATCGCGAGGCCTGCGAACGTAAGATCGCTCAGAACTTCAAGCCAAGGACCTGGTCAGCCATCGCCGACCAGATCGGCGATCAGGCGGCGGCCTGGGCCGCGCTGCCGAGCGCGGGGCCGCCACGCCCGCCACAGGCGCAATTGGGCGCCTACCATCCAATCGTGCGCAACTTCGAGACCCGGATTTGGGCTGGCATGCGCGCCGGCGAGGTGTTTCGCGCCGGCGACGGCTGGTGGGGGCCGGATGACTGGGGTTGTTGGACCAAGGCCCAGGGCGGTCGACTGGCGATCGGCCTGCCCGACCGGCATGGCCCGCTGCGCGTCTATCTACGTCTGCACGGTCTGCCGGGGCGCGCCAGCGACTACGAGATCAAGGCGGGCGACCTGCGACTTGGCGGAAACCTGCATCCTGGGCAGTTCAAATGGATCCCGCTCGACGTGCCCGCGACCGAGACCCCGGCGCCTGTGCTTGAGATCTGTTTGGAGGGCGGTCAAACAGAGGATCTGGCGGGGCGCACCCAGGGTTTGGACCCCCGCATCGTCTCCGTCGGCCTGGCGGGCTTCTATCTCTGCGGCGCGGATGACGCGGACGCCCGGGCGGCGTTCCTTGAGGCCGTCGCGCTGGATAACCTGGCCGACTTGGCGTTCAATCGTGAACGGGTGGTTTCGAGCGCTTCCGCGGTCGATGTCGAGGCGGATCGGATGCCGGCGCAGCGACGGTTGGTCCGCGTCGTTCCAGCCTAAGCCCCATGCAGGACGCGAGCGACATCCTGGTGTTGGGGTTCGGTGACATGGCCGTCCCCTCTATCCCGCAAAGCCAGACGCTTGCGGCGTTGACGCCCTTGGGCGCGCGGAGCGTCCTTGTCTGCTTAACGCGGGCGCCGTCGGCGCATGGGCGGCGATGAGGACGAGACCCTTGCCGTCGATACGGCCCGCGCCACGCCATCTCCCACCCGCAAGACGCCCCATTCCCGCGGCGCCCACGATTCCAAGAGTAAACGATGCTGACGCGTGAACAGGTCTTCCAAGGCTATCAGCTGTTGCTCGGTCGGTTGCCTGAGAATGAAGATGTGATCGCCCACCATCGAACCCACGCCGACATCGGCGCCTTTGTTCAATGTGTCATGGGCTCCAACGAGTTCCTCCACCCGCCCGCGCGGGAGGCCGAGCCCCCGCTTCATCCGCCGCCACTTGAGGCGCCGGTGCGGCGGCTCACCCAGCTTGGCCCGCTCTTCCAAGTCCCCGACGACCTGCGCATCGGACCACCGCGCCCCTATCGCGCGCTGCTGATCGGGCAATGCCTGTTCGATATCTGGCGCCCCGTCGTGCAGACCCTGGCCCCAGAGAGCGTCCTCGACCGGGTGCTCATCAATAATTTCGCCGTGCTTCCGAGCGCACCGCCACGCCCCCTGGCGGAGTATGACTTCCAGCTGATCCAGGCCCCGCTGCGCGCGGTCCTTCCCGAAGGGGATTATCTGCGCCTGGGCCATGGCGACATCACCGACCATCAGCGACTATTCGACGAGGCCGTGACGCGCCTGAAGATGCTGCTCGACAATGCACTGGGCTGGAGCGACCGGCTGCCCGCCTTCGTGATGAACTATCTACCGCCGCAGCAGAACCTCCTGGGCCGACTGCTTCCCCGCTACGATCTGCGCAATCCGGTCTATTTCGTGGAGAAACTGAACGAGGCGATCGCCGATCACCTTAGCCTATATCCCAACAGCTACCTCCTGGACGCCAACCAAGTCGCCAGCGGCTTCGGCCGTCGGTTCATGCAGGACGATATCGTCTGCTCCTACAACCACGGCGGCTTGCTCAGCGACTACGACTTTCCCTTCGACAACGAGCGGCTGATCGCGACGGCCAGGCTGTCCGAGCACTACGCCGTTGACGTGCACGGCTTCATTGAAACCCTGTGGACCGAGGCGACCGCCATGTTCGACACCCTGCGGGGGGAGCGGGCGGTCAAGATGATCTGCGTCGATCTCGACGACACGCTTTGGCGCGGCGTACTGGCCGAACGCGAGGCGGTCGAAAGTCACATCATCGAGGGCTGGCCGCTAGGGGTGATGGAGGCGCTGGCCTATCTGAAGAAGCGCGGCGTCATCCTGGCGGTCGTTAGCAAGAACGACGAGGCGCTTATTCGGGAGCGCTGGGGCTGGGTGTTCGGGGCGCGGTTTGGACTGGACGACTTCGCCATCCGTAAAATCAACTGGCGACCGAAGGCCGAGAACATCGCCGAGGCGATGCGCGATGCCAATATCCTGCCGGGCAACGTCATCTTTCTGGACGACAACCCGGCGGAGCGGGCCGCCGTCAAGGCGGCTCTGCCCGAGGTTCGGGTCATCGAAGCGCCCCACTACTATTGGAAGCGAATTCTTCTGTGGAGCCCCGAGACGCAAGTAGCGACGATCACCGCCGAATCCGGCCGTCGCACCGAGATGATCCAGGCCCAGATCCAGCGCGAAGAAACCCGGACGCACCTCTCCAAAGAAGCGTTCCTCGCCAGTCTAGACCTGAAGGTTTCGCTTCATCAAACCGATGATGTCGATGACAGCCGCTTCAGGCGGGCGTTCGAGCTGCTCAACAAGACCAACCAATTCAACACCACGGGCGAACGCTGGACCCACCCTGCGGCCGACGCCTATTTCGCGGCCGGCGGCGTCTGGTGGTCGTTCGATGTCGCCGACCGCTTCACCCAGTATGGTCTGGTGGGCGTCGTGGCGGTGCGGCCCGGCGTCATTGATCAGGTCGTGATGAGTTGCCGGGTTGTCGGCCTGGACGTCGAGACCGCGGTGCTCGCCGCCCTGCAGGCGCGCCTCGGCCCTCAATCGAGCCTGCGCGCAACCGTTCGCGAGACCGTGGCGAACCGCCTAGCGCGCGATCTTTTCGAACGCTGCGGATGGCGCCGCGACGGTGAGGACTGGATCAGCGCTCCTGGCCTCGCCGTCCCCTCTCACGTCCTTCTCGATTGATCGTTCGCGTCATCGCCCGAGCGGCACGCTCCATCCTTGCTGATCCGCGGCGGTGACCGTAAAAGCCGCCTGAAGTCCTCGGGCCAAAATGGTGTTGAGCGACTTGGATATCGGGGCGGGAAAGTATTTCGAAACGGCCTCTCTCAATTCGGCGTCATTCGCTTCGCGGGGCCGCGTTCGCCGGAGGACTCGTCGCGGCGAGTCTCGGAATTTGGGATGCCTGGAGCGCCCCCGCCTCAGGGAGCGGCCCCCTGGTCTCCCGGGATCAGCCCGCCGGGGCCGTCGCCTTCGACATTCCCGCCCAACCCCTGACCTCGGCCATCGAAGCCTACGCCGCGATCACAGGAATCCAGATTCTCTATGATCGTCCAATCGGCGGCCAGCCCCGATCGCCGGGCGTGCGAGGAACCTTCCAACCGTCGGAGGCGCTTGAACGTCTGCTTGAAGGCACAGGTCTCGTGGCGCGCTTCACCGATGCGCGCAATGTCGTCCTCTCGCCCATCGCCCCCGCCTCGCCCGGGATGGACGGCGCCGCAAACCGGCCGCCGCCCGGCTTGCCGACCATGGTTCTGGACGCCTTGCATGTGGAGGCCCCCCTGGTCGTGGAGTCCACGCCATCGAGCGATCCGAGTTCTCGATTCTATGGAAGCTTGATCCAAGACGACATCAAACAGGCGTTGGCGAGCAATCCACAAACATCCAAGGGCGACTACAGCGCAGGGCTTGAATTTTGGATCTCCCCCTCGGGACAGGTCCAGAGAGCGAGTGTCGTCATATCATCAGGGAACGCCGACCGCGACACGGCCATTCTCACCGTCTTGGCGATGCTGAAATTGCAGGAGCCCCCCCCGCGCACCCTTCCTCAACCGGTCAAAATCCGCATTCGGTCCCAACCACGCCGGTGAGCCGCGCCATCGCGAAAATCCATCTGGAGCCGCCCCGACACAAAACCCTTAGGCGAGCAGCGGGCGCCTTCACACGATAGTCGCATTTCTTATGCTAGCATTTTGCATCCCGCTACGCCCTGGCGTAGATTTATTGCGCGCACGACAGTCAGTGATGCCAGTGGCCTCCGTTCTCCAGTATCCAAAGAGCCGGCCGAGTGCGCTCAGCATTTTCGGAGCATTGTTGATACACGCGGGGGCCGGGGCCGCGCTCCTGGCGCACTCTCCCTTCGCCTCGGACGCCGCGCCAGGCGGCGCTTCAACGTCGGTAGGGATTGTCACCGTCCGATTGGTGCGATCAGAGCCCCGCGACAAGACATCGCTAGGGACCGCCACGCCCGAGGATAGGACCCCGCGCCCTAATTCAGCGTCCTCCGCCCAATCGAGCCCCGCGCCCTCAGGACAGAGCGTGGCGCCACTCGCCTCGCCCAGGGGTGGCGCGGGCGCCCCCAGCGCCCTGGCGCGCCAAACAATCGGCGACCACATTGACGTCACCCTTGCTCAGAACGCCAATGGAACCATAGGTTCGGACTATCAAAGGCGCCTGCTCGCCCACATCGAGCCGTTCAGACGCTATCCGGCTGACGCCAGACCCGTCGGCGTGGTGGGCGTTGTTCAAATCGTGTTTGAAATAAATCGCGGCGGCGAGGTTTTGGGGGTTTGGGTCGCGCGCAGTTCCGGGTCGGCGGCCTTGGACGCCGCCGCCATGGACACCGTACGCCGTTCCCAACCCGTGCCGCCCATACCCAGCAGCCTGCCGGACCTCTTGACCGTTCAACTTCCAATCGTCTTTAGTGGTCCAGCTTGAGCATGGCTGCGCTCGTCGAAATTGAATTTCGTCCACGGCGCCGCCGCTTCGTGGAATCAATCCTAAAATTGCGAGGTCTTGCTCAATGACACAGAGCCTCCACGGCCGCCGTCCGGCCGACACCGTCACTCGCCGCTGATTTTGCACAGTTGACCGGGCCAACTCGCATGTCCGAGACAACTTGGGCCGCTCTTCGTCACCGATTGCTGGACGGCTACGACGAGTTCGTTCGTCGTCTGGCCCGCAGGCTTGGTTCGGCGGATCTGGCGCGTGAAATCATTCACGAAACCTACCTGCGCTTCCAACGGGTAGGTGACATGGAGCCCGTCCATAATCCCGACGGATATATTTTTCGCACCGCGGTGAATATCGCCAAGAACCGCAACCTGATCGAGCGGCGCTATCTGAACGCCTCGGAGACCCAGATGCTGATTGGGATCCCTGACGACGCTCCTGATCCAGCCAGGACCGCGACGGCCCGTCTTGAGATGGACCTGCTCCGACGGGCCCTGGCCCAACTTCCGCCCCGGAGACGGGAAATATTCGAAGCCTCCTGGGCTGATGAGGTTCCCCACACCGAGTTGGCCATTCGCTACGGCGTCCATGTGCGCACCATTCAGAGGGAGCTTGAACAGGCGACGAAGTTCGTTCGACGCTGGTGGAAAGAAAATACCGCGTCGGAGCGCCGCATTTCTCCGCCAAGATTGTCATCAGATCATGGACAGGAATGAATCGGCTGGACGATTCTCCTGAGTCCCCAAAACGAAACGATGCAAGCGGGCTATGATCGAGTTCAATGAAGCGGTCGCCACCGACGAGGCTCTCGAGCGCGAAAGCCTGGCCTGGGTGAATCGTCTGCTCTCCGGCGCCGTGTCGGAGGCGGACGCCGAGGCTCTGAAAGGGTGGCGCGCGCAAAGTCCCGCGCACGAACGGCGGTTCGCCGAGGCCATCCGGTTTCAGCGGACGGTGCGCGCGGCGATCAAGGCGGAGCGCGGCGAAGCGGCCGCGCCGGAGGGATTGGCGCGCCTACCCGCGACCCGGCGCGCGCCCGTCCACATCGGCCGCCGAGCCTTATTGGGCGGGGCGTTGGCGGCCTCAGCGGGTTACATGGCGCTGAACCCGCCGGGGGCGCTCTGGCCGTCCTGGCCCGAACTGTTCGCGGACTATCGCACCGGCACGGGCGAGCGGCGCAAGATCGCGGCGGCGCCGGGTGTCGCCCTGGATCTCAACACTCAGACCAATATCGACATCCACAGGTCCGCCAGGCATCCCGAGATCGAACTCGTGTCCGGCGAGGCCGAAGTGACGGCCAGGCGGTCGCCCGGGGATCCGTTCCATATTGTCGCGCGGAAGGGTCGCACGCTGGTGGCGCAAGGCAGGGTCAACCTGCGCGAGGGCGCCTCATCCGTCTGCGTCACCTGCATCGACGGACAAGCCCATATTCAACATGGAACGACCCAGGTCCGCCTCGATGCCGGCCATCAGGTCACCTATACGGCGCACGGCCTGGGCGCACCTCAGGTCGCCGACCTCACCCTCGTGACGGCGTGGCGCGACGGACTGCTGATCTTTCGCGATGCGCCGCTCCAGCATGTGGTCGATGAACTGAACCGGTATCGGCCCGGAAAGATCGTACTGGTGGACGCTCGCCTTGCCCACCGGCCGGTCTATGGCGTCTTCCAGGTCAGCCAGATCGGACGCGCGGTGGAACAGGTCCAGCGCCTGACCGGCGCGCGCGCCACGCATCTGCCCGGCGATATCGTGGTCCTGAGCTGAAGTCAGGCCCACCCCTCCTGACGCAAAAACTTCACGATACATCTTGTCGCGCCGCCGACCGCTCCCTTGTCAGCCTATCGGACGGATGTTGAGCAGAGTTCAGGCCCTGGAGCATGTCCAGATCAGATAGGTTCATCTGATCTGGATAAACATGCCCTAATTCTAATGTTTAGAGCGCGAATGGCGGCGCGAATACGCACGCTATCGCCTGTCACGCTCTAGGATTAGCGCCTCGATTTGCTCGCACCGAACCACGCCGATGCAGACCTTCTGCTGACGTGACGAACCGTTCGCCGTTTCCGGTGAACGGATATTGCTGGTGAGATCGGGATGAACCGCGGCATGATTTGCGCCGCGGACCATAGTGCGGATCGCGTCCTTGAGGGGACGCCCCGCGGCGCCCCGCCTCGCCAGCGCCGAATGCAGTGCTGGGGGCGAGGGTTCTTGAACATAGATAAGCATACCCGTGCGACGCACCCCATGCGATCGCCCGCGCCCATGCCATTTGCGAGCCGGCGCGCCGCTTGGGCCGCCCTCACCCTCGGCATGGCGCTGCTGCCCCTCGCCTCAGTCGCCGCGCCGGAACCGACATTCGATGTCAACGCCATCGACGTGGATGGCAACACCCTGCTGGACGAGACGTCCCTGGAGACCGCCGTCTATCCCTATATGGGCCCAGGGCGAACCCGCGCCGATGTTTCGGCGGCCCGCCAATCCCTTGAAAACACCTATCGCGCCAAGGGCTATCAGTCTGTCATCGTTGAAATTCCGCGGCAGACCGTCGCCGACGGCGTGGTGAAGCTGCATGTGGTGGAAGCGCCCGTCGGACATCTGCGCGTCGTGGGCTCGAAATACCATTCATTGACGGCGGTCGAGACCGCCATTCCGGCCCTCGCGGAAGGGAAGGTTCCTGATTTCCAGCAGGCCCAGGCTGAAATCACCGAAGCCAACCGACTGCCCGACAGGCAGGTGACGCCGGTGATCCGGGCCGGTCAGGTTCCCGGCACCATCGACATCGACCTGAAGGTGGCGGATCAGGAACCCCTGCACGGCAGCCTGGAGCTCAACAATCAGAGCAGCCCTTCCACCAAGCCCCTGCGACTGACGGCCAACCTTCGCTACGACAATCTCTGGCAGGCGGGCCATAGCGCCTCGGCCACCTATGAGGTCGCGCCGCAGCGCCGGGCGGACGGCGAGGTGATCGCCGGCTCCTATGTCGCCCCGGTCTGGAACACCCCGTTCAGCGTTCTGGTGTTCGGTTTCAATTCCAACAGCAATCTCGCCACCCTTGGCGGCGTGAACGTCCTGGGCAAGGGTTACGATATCGGCGTGCGGGCCATCTATCAGTACCGCACCCTCGGTTCGATCAGCCAAAGCCTGTCCTTTGGGGCGGACTTCAAGCACTTCACGGAATCCGTCCGGCTCGGTGGCGGCGCCGTGAGCGCGGGGGCGGTCAGCTACACCCCCTTGAGCGCCACCTACACCCTTCGCCGACAAGCCCAGTCCACCACCACCGCCAGCCTCGCCCTGACCGCGAACCTGCGGGGCCTGGGGGACGGCGATGTGGGATTTCAGACCAAGCGCGCGAACGCGCGGGCCGATTTCTTCCACGCCAACCTGGATATTGAACACACCCGCCCGCTGTGGGGCGGCTTTGAGGGGAATGTGCGGGTTTCAGGCCAGATCACTGACAAGCCGCTGGTTTCCAGTGAACAGTTCTCGATCGGGGGCTTCTCCTCTGTCCGCGGCTATCTGGAGGCCGAGGCCGTCGGCGACAACGGGGCCTTCGGCTCCGTGGAGCTTCGCAGCCCGATTCTGCTCAAGTCCTTCTCCGGCGTCATCGATGATTTCCGGGTGTTCACCTTCGCGGACGCCGCGGGCGCCTGGGTGCTCCTGCCCCAGGCCGAACAGAAGCGCGCCTTCACCCTCTACAGCGCCGGCTTCGGAACCCGTTTTCGACTCATGGACCACCTGACCGGCGATCTGATCGCCGCCGTCCCCCTCACACCCGGCCCGACCCGTAGCGACGATCGAGCCTACGCAACCTTCAGCCTCAAAGCGGAGTTCTGAGATGCCGACCAAGACCCGCGCCCGCTGGGCCATTCCTCAGATCCTGTTGCTGGCCTTGTCGCTGGCGCTGGCCGCCTCGGCCCTGCCCGGAAGCGCCCAGGCCTGGTGGCAGAAGGACTGGCCCTATCGCAAGCAGATCACCATCGACACCTCCGCCAAGGGGGTCGAGCTTCAGCAACCCATTGGCCGCGCGCCCCTGCTGATCCGCCTGCACTGGGGCAATTTCAAGTTTGACGATTCCCAGGAAAATGGCGCGGACCTGCGGTTTGTCGCGACCGACGACAAAACGCCCCTCGCCTACCACATCGAGTCCTTCGACCCGCTATTGGGCGTGGCGGCGGTGTGGGTGGATATTCCACAGTTCCCCGTGGGCGCGACCAAGTCCATCTGGATGTACTACGGGAACAAGAAAGCTCCGGCGGCGACGGATACGGCGGCGACCTTCGATCCCGACTACACCGCGATCTATCATTTCGACGCCGGCGCGGGTGTCCCCCCCAAGGACAAGACCGCCTACGCCAACCAGGCCCGGACCGCTCCAGCCGCTGTCGACGCCGGCGCCGTGATCGCCCAGGGCGGCCGGTTCACCGGCGCGGCCCCGATGATGATCGACGCCAGCCCCTCCCTGGCGATCCATGCGGGATCGCCGTTCACTTTCAGCGCCTGGGTCCGCATGGACGCGCCTCAGCCCCAGGCGGCCATCTATGCCCGTCGGGACGGCGTCGGGGCCCTGGTCGTTGGGATCGATCAGGGCGCGCCCTTCGTGGACGTCGCCGGTCAGCACATCAGCGCCTCGGCGGCCCTGGCCAAGGGGCAATGGGCGCATCTCGCCCTGGTCTCCGAGGGGCGCGCCGTGACCCTGTATGTCAACGGCAAGCCGGCCGGGACCGTGGCGGCGAGCCTGCCTGACCTCAACAGCCCCATCGCCATCGGCGGCGACGTCCCCGGCGGCTCGCTGGCCGCCTTCACGGGTGGAATCGACGAGGTTCGGTTCTCCAGGATCGCCCGCCCGGCGTCCCTGATCCAGATGGACGCCGCCTCCCAGGGCGCGGAGTCCCGCCTGACGAGTTTCGGCGCCGATGAAAAGCAATCCGGGCTCGGGTTCGGCTATTTCGGCGTCATCATCAAATCGGTGACGATCGACGCCTGGGTGGTCATCGCCATCCTGGGTGTGATGGCGGTCACGTCCTGGTACGTCATGTGGAACAAGGCTGTCTATGTGGCCGGGGTCGACCGGGCCAATGACCGCTTCATGGCGCGCTTCCGGGAACATGCCGAAGATCCTCTGGCCCTGACCGAAGCGGATCGGATCGACCCCCGCGACGCCAAACACCTCAAGGACTCCTCGCTCTACCGGATCTACCTGGCCGGCGCCCACGACATCCGCCGGCGGGTCCGAACCGGCGAGCGGCTGACCCTGCGCGCGGAATCCATCGAGGTGATCCGGGCGCTCATGGACGCCACCTTGGTGCGGGAGAACCAGCGATTGTCCAAGGGGCTGGTGCTGCTGACCATCTCAATCTCGGGCGGCCCCTTCCTTGGCCTGCTGGGCACGGTGGTGGGGGTGATGATCACCTTCGCGGCCATCGCGGCGGCGGGGGACGTCAATGTCAACGCCATTGCGCCCGGCATCTCGGCGGCCCTGCTGGCCACCGTGACAGGTCTCGGCGTCGCGATCCCCGCCCTGTTCGGCTACAACTACATCCTCACCCGAAACAAAGACGTCCAAGCGAACATGCAAGTGTTCGTCGATGAATTCGTCACGCGCATTTCCGAGACATACTGCAATCAAATCTTTTCTAGAGCCGCAGAATAGATCGAAGGCGATCCAGGAGTTCAACCATGCGCGCTCAAGACGATGAGAAACTATATGACGACATCAACATCACGCCGATGCTCGATCTCGCCTACGTCCTGCTGGTCATATTCATCATCATGACCACCGCCTCGGTTCAGGGCATCAAGGTGAACCTGCCCAAGGCCAGTTCGTCCGCCAGCCTGGCCAAACCCAAGACCAAGGCCGTCACCATCAACAGCAATGGCGACGTCTTCCTGGACGCCTATCCGGTGACCTTGACCGATCTGGAGACCCGACTGCGCACCGCCAAGGCCACCGAGCCGGACTTTCCGGTGGTGGTGAAGGGAGACGCCACCGTCCAATACCAGCGTGTGACCGATGTCCTCGACCTGCTCCGGCGCCTCGACCTGAATCAGGTCGGATTGGTGACCGGCAAGGCCGACAAGACCTGACGCTTCAAGATCAATCACAATGGACGCCCTAGACAGACGCGAATGGATCGCCAACGCCGCCCGGATCGGGGTTCCCCTGGTCGTGCTCGCTGTGCTGGCGATGCTGATCTGGCGCCTCGCCAGCAACACCGCCGGCGAGCGGCGCGAGGTCGCGGAAGTTCCCGTGATCGCCTTGACGCCGCCCCCTCCCCCACCGCCGCCGCCAAAGGAAAGGCCGCCTGAGCCTCAAAAGGCGCTGGAGACCCCGGAGCCCACCCCCCAACCCAAGACCAACGCCCCGCAGAAGAGCGACGCGCCCAAGCAACTGACCATCAACGGCCCCGCCCAGGCCGGAACCGACGCCTTCGGTGTCGCCGCTGGGCGCGGCGGGGGCGTATCCGTCGGCGGCGATCCGAACGGTTCAGACACCGGTGGCGGTGAATTCGCGGCGGCGAACTACACCCGCTACCTGAACGCGGCCCTGCAGCAGGCGATTCAGTCGAACGACAAGGTCAGCCGTCTGTTCTTCACCGTTCAGGTCCGCATCTGGATCGGACCGGACGGTGGCCTGACCAAGGTCGCCATCGTCAAATCCAGCGGCGACGACCGCACGGATCGCGCCCTGATCGCGGCGCTCGAACAGATCCGCCGCCTGGACGAGGCGCCGCCACCACAACTCAAGTTTCCAGCCCTCGTCGCCCTTCGCGGGCGCAGGGCGTGACATGCCGAAGCCGAAGCGCCGACCGCAGAGATTAAGGGGATTTCGAATGACGTCCATCAGAGGCGGCCACCGATGGTGGCGGGTTGGGAGCGCGGCGGCCGCCATCGCGTCGGGCCTGACTTTTTGCGCGGCGCCGGCCTTCGCCCAGACTGAAGCGGCGCAAGGCGCCGCGTCGGAAAACCTGACCGTGAATCTGATGCGGCTGCTGGTGAAACAGCACGTCATCACCCAGGAAGCCGCCGACCAACTGATGGCCCAGGCCCAGCGGGAGACCGCGGAGGCGCGGGCGGCCGCGGCGAGCCAGGCCCCGATCGCCACCAATCTGCCCCCCGTCGCGCCGGGCGCCACGCGCATTCCCTATGTGCCGGAGATCGTGAAAAATCAGATCCGCGACGAGGTCCGCCAGGAGGTGATCCAACAGGCCAAGGCCGAGAACTGGGCCCAGCCCAATCAGGTGCCGGCCTGGACCAAGCACATCCAGATCAGCGGAGACGTCCGTGTGCGGAGCCAATCTGATCTCTATTCGAAGAATAACACGACGGACCTGATCAATTTCGCGGCCTTGAACGCCAACGGTCCGACCGATATCAATTCCTACACCAACCCCGGCGGCATTCCATTCCTGGACACCCAGAGGGACCGCCTCAATCAGCTGTCCATCCGCGCGCGGCTCGACATCCTCGCCACGCCCTCGCCTTGGGTGAGCGCGGATATCCGACTGGCCAGCGGCCAATCCAATTCGCCGGTCTCCACCACCCAGGCCCTGGGCGGCGGCCTGACCAAGAAGTCGATCTGGCTGGACCGGGCCTATATCGACCTGCACCCGGCGCCCTGGATCGGGGCAAGCGCCGGCCGAATGCCCAATCCCTTCTTCTCCACCGATCTTGTCTATGACGACGACCTGAATTTCGACGGCGCCGCGGCCCGTGGCTCCTTCGACATATGGCCAAGTCAGGGCCTGAGCCTTTCCAGCTCGGGCGGGGCGTTCCTGATCGATTCCCAGGACGCGAACTTCCCATCCAACAGCGACCAGAAGGCCGGCTCCAAGATCAAGTGGATGTTCGGCGCTCAAGTCGCGGCCAATTGGAAGACTGAGCGGTTCAACTGGCGCACCGGCCTTGCCTACTACCAGTTCCAATATGATCGCGGCCTGCTGTCGGCGCCCTGCGCCCTCTATGCCGGCGTCAAACAGTGCTCGACGGACTTCACGGCGCCGGCCTTCATGCAGAAGGGCAACACGCTGTTCCTGATCCGCGACATCGTCGCCGATCCGAAGGCCACGGCCGGAACCACCGCCATTCCCCAATATGCGGGCCTGATGTTCGACTACAATATCCTGAACCTCACCAGTTCGTTCGACCTGAAACTGGGCGAGAAACATCTGGTCCTGGTGGGCGACTACGCCCGCAACCTCGCCTACAGACATCAGGATGCCTGTCGTTACGGCGAGGCCGGCCTTCCGGTGACCAACGTCCTGTCATCCAGCCTCGCCAACACCGACCCCTGCATCGCGGGCAGCCCCGCGCGCTTCAAGAGCGGCCCGAACGCCTGGATGCTGAAGGCCACCTATGGGGACCTGGAGCCCTATCGTTTCGGCCAATGGAATTTCACGGCCGGTTTCAAGCATATCGCCCCGGACGCGGTGATCGACGCCTATAACGACTCCGATTTCCACCTCGGCGGAACCAACGCCAAGGGCTACTTCCTCGCGGCCACGGTCGGTCTTCTGGAAGGCGCGAACCTCCAATTCCGCTGGTTCAGCGCGGACGAAGTGTTCGGCGCGCCCCTGGCCATCGATGTGGGTCAAATCGACCTGAACGTGAGGTTCTAGTCATGCGCCGAGCGCCCCTCACCTTAGCGCTGCTCTGCGTCGCCTTCAGCGCGGGCTCGGTTCACGCTCAAAGCCTGGAGGACCGGTTGCGCGGCCAGCTGACAGCCACGGTCGCGCAGCTGCGCGACCTGCAGGCCAGTCAGGCGACCCTTACCGCGGAAAAGGACGCCGCGGAGAGGGCGCGAGACGGCCTGAAGGCCAAACTCACCGCCGCGGAGGCCAAGCTGCGCGCGGCCAGGCAAGCCCCGCGCCCGGAGGCGCCCGCGCCGGACCTTGAGAAGGTTCGCGGCGAGCAGCTGGCCCAAGATCAGGGGACCATCGCCGCCGCCCAGGCTGAAAATGAGCGGCTGGCTGGCGAGCTCAAGCGCCTTCAGACCGATCACGATCAACTCGCCGCATCCCTTGCGGCCGAGACCCAAGGCCTGGCGAACTGCCGGGTCAAGAACCAGCAGGCGATCGCGGTCGCCAAGGACATCCTGGCGGCCTACGACCACGTCAACACCGCCGCCATGCCCCTTCGCAAGGAGCCCTTCACCGGTCTGGCGCGGGTGCGAATCCAGAAGATCGAGCAGGACTTCGGCGACCGCATCTACGACAGCCGCCTGGACGCCCGGACCAGACCGCCCGCAACCCCCGCCGACACCAGCCCGCAACCCAAATAATCGGCGCCGGGCCTGTCCCGGCCCGCCCGACAACGCGTGAGATCGTCCATGGCCGTTCAAACCAAGCGCTCCTCCATCCGGCGTCACCGCGGCCGCCTGCTACGGGGCGTCAGCCTGATCGCCTTCGTCACCGCCCTGGGCGCGGGGACGGCCTCGGCCCAGTTGGCGGCGCTCCGAGGGGCCGCCCACGTTCCGGTTAACGCCACCGGCGCCCCGAGCATCGCGGTCCCAACGGTGCCGGGCCTGTCAACCAGCGGCTCGACGGACGCAAACACCGCCGCCGCCCGCGCCCTGCGCAACGCCGTCAAGGCCCAGCAGGCGGTGAGTATCGCGCAACAGGCCCAGGCGGCGGCGCGTCAAGCCGCCGCCGCCCTGCCCGGCGGCGTGCCCAATGGTTTGACGGTGGGCGGTCTGGAACCCGTCGCCAATCCGGTCCTGGCGGCCAAGGACACCACCGGCCTGAACACCTGGCAGGGCGCCAACGCGCCCACCCAGACCACGGCCGCCGATGGGACGGTGAAGGTCAACATCCAACAGACCGCCGCCCAGGCGATCCTGTCCTGGGAGACCTTCAATGTTGGAGCCGGCACCAGCCTGAACTTCGACCAGAGCCTGAACGGCGTGGCCGAAAAGGGCTGGGTGGCGCTAAACCGGGTGGTGGGCCAGATCGACCCCACCACCGGCCTGCGCAACCCCAACCTGGCGCCGGCGCCGAGCCAGATCCTCGGCTCGATCACCTCCCAGGGCACGGTTCTGGTGATCAATCAGAACGGCATCCTGTTTGGGGCCCATGCCCAGATCAACACCAATTCCCTGATCGCCACGAGCCTGGAAATCGGCGCGCAACTTAAGTCAATCGGGTTCAGCGGTTCGGTGGCCACCACCCTGGTGGATCGCGACAACATCTTCCTGGCCGACGGCCTGCTTGGACAAAGCGCCCAGGCAAGCGGCGCAACAACCAACCCAAGCCTTCCCCCCGCCTTCTCGGCGATGGCCACAACCTCGAGCGGATCGGTCACGACGATCGATCCCACGCCCGAAGGCGCCGTCACGGTCGAGGAAGGCGCGACGATCACCAGCGGCGTGGGGGGCTACATCATCCTCGCCGCCCCCACCGTGATCAATTCCGGCGTGCTGAGCTCATCCCAGGGCCAGGTCAGCCTGGCCGCGGGAGAGGTTCTCACCCTCCTCGCCTCCAACGGAACCTCCACGGGAAACAACAATCCGAATATTCGTGGACTTATTATCGGCGACAGCCATTCCCCGGGGCCGGCGAACGGCGCCGGGGACTTCGTCGAAAACACCGCCACCGGCCTGATCGAGTCACCGGAAGGTTACGCCTCCCTGACCACCGCCAATGACGGGACAGTGATCAACGCCGGCACGATCACGTCCAGCACCAGCGTCTCGCGCAATGGCTTCATCCAGATCAGCGCGGCGAATATCAGCCTTGCGCCGTCCAGCGTCATCTCCATCACCCCGGACGACGACGGAACCATCCCCACCGACAGCAACACCCTCGCCGATTTCAAGTCCTCACGGATCAGCATCGGCCTGACTGACGAAACCTTCGGCGCGGCCACATTCGGCAAGCTGGTCCCCGGCTCGAACATCGACATCGGCGCAAACAGCCTGATCTACGCGCCCAGCGCCAATATCTATATCGGCGCGGATCCCGGTCTGCCGCCGACGATCTCCACGGCCACCACATCCCGCATATTCATTGACACGGGCGCGGTGATCGACGCTTCCGGCCTCAAGGACGTTCAGATCCCGACCTCCGCCGTTCAGGTCACCATAAGCCCGGTGACCGCCAACGACACGGCCAATACCCCAAGCGTGCGGGGCGTGCTGAACCATACGACGGTGACCATCGATCCGCGCCTGTCGGGGGTCCGGTCGGATGGCGTGGCCTGGGTCGGCTCGCCGCTGATACCGGCCGAAGCCTATGCCGAACAGGTTGGGGTCAGCGCCTCGCAACTGATGACCAAGGGTGGCAATGTCGTCATCGGCGCGGTCTCGACGGCCTCTGGCGCTTCGGCCGTGAACCAGGCGTCCGATGTCCTGATCAAGCCGGGCGCGGTGATCGACGTCTCGGGCGGCTGGCTCACCTACAAGGCCGGCTTGGTGCAGACCACGCAATTGGTCGACGCCAGCGGCGCCATCATCAATATCGGCCAGGCGAGCCCCGACGACGTCTATCTGGGCGTCTATAATGGCTTCACGGCGGTCCAGCCTCGATTTGGCATTCAAACCACCTACGCCAACCCGCTTCTGTCCGGCGCCCACTACGAAGCCGCCTACAGCCAGGGCGCCGATGCGGGCTCCCTGACCGTGGTTTCATCCCAACCGACCCTGCAAGGGACGATCTACGCCGACGCCTATACAGGCCCCCAACAGGCCCAGGCCGCGGTGGTCGGAACCAAGACGCCCACCCTCTATGGGGATCAAAGACACCTCCAGGCGGTCGGCTCGCAACTGCCATCCGGTGGTTTGCTGTTCGTCCAGGAGACGGGCTCCTATTCAAATCTGAGCGGCGGTGACGTGGAGATCACCAATGGCGCCACGCCCGCCACCGCCGCCGACCTGACCTACGGCCAGTCGGTCACGGTCGAAAACGGCGTGCTGTCCGTTTCGCCGGCCGTCCGTTCGGCGGATTCCCTGGTTCCCATGACGGAGCGGGAGACCCTGACCCTTTCGGCGGACGGTCTGTCGCAAATGGGGCTGTCCCAGTTTTCGGTCTATACCTCCGGCGCCCTGACCATCGACGCCGGCGCCGATCTGACGCTCGCCCCCGGCGGCGTCTTCAGCGCCATCACGGGCCGCGCCATCACCGTGAACGGAGACATCACCGTTCCTTCGGGCTTGATCAGCCTGGCGACAGTGCAATCGGCTCATGGATCGATCTTCGCGCCCAGCACGCCGGTCCAGGGCGATTTCGACGTGACCGTGAACGGCGTGCTATCAACCGCAGGCCTGTGGACGAACGACTACGCGAACACCGGCCTGATCAAGGGGGCCGCCTATATCAAGGGCGGCGCCATCAGCATATCCGTCGAGCCTCGTGTGGATGCGCTCAGCGGGAGCACCGGGAGCGACATCGCCACGGTCGCCCAGACCCTCGCCGGAACCGCGCCGCTCAGCACCACGGACATCAGCGGCAGCATCCTGATCGACGGACCGAACGCCCTGCTGGACGTCTCGGCCGGCGGTTATGTCGCTCCCGATGGGACGCTGAACCTCACGGCCAAGGGCGGCGACGTCACGCTCACCGACGCCACGGCCTATTTCCCCTTCGCGCTCAGCAGCAATGGTTTCCTGAACCCTGGCGCCATACCGGGCTTCAGGGTCAACGGGATTACCAATAACGGCCAGAGCGGCAGCGACTATCTGGCGGTCAATCCCGACGCCATCACCGCACGGGTGTCCATCGCCGATGGCGCGATACATGCCTTTGGCTTCTCCGGCGGCGGCGTCTTCACCCTGACCACCCCCGCCATCGCCTTCGCTGACGGTCAGGCCGCCACGGGAACCAACCTGTCTCTCGATTTCTTCTCCAAGACCGGCTTTTCGACCTATAACATCACCTCCTACGGCACAGACCTGATCGCCAACACGTTCTCAAACGGCCTTGGCGGCTACAACGCGGTGCTGGCGACCCAGGTCCTGACCGTTCAAAGCGGTCAGAACCTGAACCTGACCCAAACGGGATACTCGACCCACCTGACGGGCGCCCAGATCGCCGCATTGAGAAATCTTGGCGACGGCGGCCGAATCTCGGACATCGTCGCGCCCTCGATCGAACCGGACGCCTACGACCAGCGCGCGATCAGCTTGAATCTTGGGGGTCTGATCGAGCTCAAGGTCGCCCAGGGCGGCGAGATCACCGGCGCGGCCGGCGCGGCCCTGTCGGCGTCCCAGATCTATAATCAGGGTGTGATCCGCCTTGCGGGCGGCACGCTCAGCCAATCGGAAACCCTGCCCGGCAGCTATGTCAGCACCGGCGGTTCGACGGTCGTCGCCGCCAGCAGCCTTTCGGATATCTTCAGCATCAACCCTGACGGCAGCATCAGCGAGTCCGCCATGTCAGTGGCGAAGCCAAACCTCACCAACGCGCAACTCGCCGCCACCGTCCCGATCTACCTGACGGGCGACCTGCCGGCCGGGGTCGGCGTTGACCTGGCGCCCGGCAGCGTCACCGATCTGTCCGGGGAGGTTCTGATCAACCCCTATGCCACGGGCGTCACCCAGGGCCGTCAGGTGGTGACCGGTCGGGTTGTTAGCGGCGGGGTGCTGCAGACCGCCACGGCCAATATCAACACCAGCGCCACGCGCCTGTTCCCGGTCTCCCCCTTCGAAACCAACCAAGCCTATGCGTTGAACACGGCCACGGTCATCAATCCGTCCAGCCTCCAGCCGGGCCTCTCCCTGGTCGCCGAAGCCGGTTCGAACATTGATTTGTCAGGCGCCTCGGGCGTCTTCGATCAGATCACCTCAAGCGGTCAATATATCCAAAGTCAGCAATGGAGCAGCGGCGGCGCCCTGACCCTGGGGGCCGCCGGAACGCTGACGGGCGCCGTCATCAATGCCAAGGGCGGCGCGGCCAGCGCGGCGGGCGGCGTGCTTACCGTTCAGAACCTGATCCTGACCGCCGTCGATCCGACCGTTCCCGCCGTTAACACCGTCTCCGCCGAACAGATCGAAGCTGCCGGATTCGGCACGCTGGTCGCACAGGGAGATCTGCGCACCAGCGGCGGCCCGGTGGATCTGAGCCTCGGTCAGGCCTTCTATCTGACGGGACTGCCAACCAGCACCGTCAACTACACCGCGGCCACGGCCGGCTCCACGGCCAGCCTGTTTCCCATCGTCAGCGTAAGCGGATCGTTGCGGATCGACGCGCCCTACATCGCCCTGGACGGCGCCTTCCAAGCCATCAACAGCCCGGCCTATGGCGCCAACACGACCAAGGCCACCGGGGACGTGACCTTCAACGCCCAAGTGCTCGACGTCACCGGCGCCGTGCTGTTCGACCGGGCAGTGGCCAATGTCACGCTCCAGGCGTCCGGGGACCTGCGCTTTACCGGGGTGGCGCCGATTCAGTCCGGCACGACCACCGTCACACCGAGCCTCGTGGGTCAGTTGGCGGTCAACGGGAATCTCAACCTGGTGGCCGGTCAAGTCTATGCCACCACCGGCAGCACCTTCACCGTCACCTCGGCCGCTCAAGCGGGCGTGATCACCATCCTGCCGTCTGGCGCGACACCCCCTGCAACGCCCTATTCCGCCGGCAGCAACCTGCTGATCCAGGCGTCCCACATCGTGCAAGATGGCGTTCTGCGCGCGCCCTTGGGAACCTTGACCCTCGGCTCCAATACCGCCCTGACGTCGAACGGCGCCGTCTTCGCCCCGGCCACCGCCTCCGTCGAACTCGGCGCGGGCAGCGTGACCTCGGTATCGGCCGACGGCCTGTCGATCCCCTACGGCACGACCACCGATCAGACCGAATACTACTTCACCCCGACCGGCGCGACCGCCCTTACCGCCCCGCCCGCCGCCATACTGACCCTCACGGGCCAGTCGGTGACCGTGGCCGGCGGGGCGACGGTGGATCTGAAGGGGGGCGGCGACATATACGCCTATGAATTCGTTCCCGGCGTTGGCGGCTCTCGGGACGTCCTCAGCCAATACAACTCTGACGCCTACACCAGCAACGGCGGCTATCAATACGCGGACCATCGGCAGGTTTACGCTATCGTTCCCGGCCTCTCCAATGCGGCCGTGGCGGCCTACGACCCGGTCTATTCCAGCAACTACAGCGCGCTCTATTCCGGAAGCGATGTGGGCAAGCGGGTCTATCTGAGCGGCGGCAACGGGATCGCGGCGGGCTGGTACACCTTGCTCCCCGCCCAGTACGCCATGCTTCCGGGCGGCATGGAGGTGGTCGAGGACACATCCGCCACCAGGGCCGCCATTGGCGGCAGTTCAGTGCTGACCGACGGGGTGGTCGCCATGACCGGTCAGTTCGGCGGTCTCGGCGGGACCACGGAGTCGAGCTACCATGTGTTCGACATCAAGAGTCAGGCGGTCATCAAGGCCTATTCCGATATCGTCCTGACCTCTGGCGACACCGCCTTCGCCGCGGCCGCCGCCAGCGCGGGCGGCGCCACGCCGCGCCTGCCCACCGATGCGGGGCGGCTGGTGCTCAACCCCACCAGTGTTCTCGACCTCAGCGGCGCGTTCGAAACCACGCCCGGCAAGAACGGCCGCGGCGCGGAAGTCGATATCACCGGCGGCTCGATCGAGATCGTCGACCAGGTCGGCGCCCCGGTGTCGGGGGTTATCCAGCTTAGCGCCGACCAGTTGACGGCCATGAACGCCGATAGCCTGCTCATCGGCGGCGTGCGCACCGACAACGCCGACGGCACGACCTCGCTGAAAGTCTCCACCGGCCGGATCACGGTCGCCAACGACGCCAGCCACCCCCTGACGGAGTCCGATATCGTCCTGGTGGTCGATGGTTCCGGGGCCACACTCACCCTCAATGACGGCGCGGCGATCACGGCGTCCGGGAACGACACCACCGGCCAAACCGGGGACTACGTCATCGACGGCGCCACCACGGGCATGACCGGTCAAGGCGCCCTTGTGCGTGTTTCCGCCGGCCCTCAACGACTGGTCACCCTGAAAAATCAGTCCGCCACGGCCCATGCGGGCGTCCTCACCGTGGGCGCCATCGACCTCACCGGAACCTCGACGCTGTTGGAGTCCAGCGGCGTCTTCAACCTTTCGGCTTCGGCCAAGCTTAGCGCCGCCAACTTCGGCCTGGAGGCGTCCAGCATCAGCTTCGCGCCCAGTTCCGATGGCCGGACCGGCCTTGTGATCACGCCGACCCTGATGACAAGCCTCGCCGGGGCCCAGGCCGTCACCCTGCGCTCCTCGACGTCGATCGACATCGCCAGCGGCGACTATAGCTTCAGCGCCCTGACCCTCGACGCGCCCGGCCTGACCCTTGATGGGGGAACCGGCACGGTCTCGATCACGGCCAAGACCGTCAAGGTTCAGGACAGCGGCGCCGACGCGGGCGCCTGTTCCGGCGGAGGGCTGCTGGCCTGCGGCTCCGGTCAGTTCGCGCTCACCGCCCAGAACCTCACCTTCGGCGACGGGACCTTCCGCATCTATGGCGCCGCCCAGGGGGTCAGCCTCACCGCGAGCAACGGGATCTATTTCCAGGGCAAGGGCGCGCTGAATGTCGGCGCCGCGCCGCTCTCCATTCAGACTCCCTTCCTGGGCGACCAGATGGGCTCGTCCGTCGTGGGCGTCTCGAAGGTGATCCCCAGCCTGACGCTCACCAGCACGGGCGCGATCGCCCTCACCAATCCCACCGGCGCGGCGGTTCCAAGCGTCACGGGCGTTCCCGGGGCGAACCTGACGCTCTCTGGACAATCCATCTCCGTCACCGGCGTGGATGTCCGCGCCACGGCGGGCGCCCTGACCCTGACATCGGCGAACGGCCTCACCGTGGGCGCCGGCGCCATTTTGGAGACACCCGGCTTCTCCAGGAGCTTCGGCGACGCGGCGGATCCCTACACCCAGTCCGCCCCGGGCGGATTGCTTACCCTCACGGCGCTCAACGGAGACATCGACCTGGCCGCCGGCTCGACCCTGTCGGTGGGCGGTGGGGTTGGGGCCGCGGGCGACCTGATGCTGAACGCCAGTCACGGCAAGGTTAACCTCGACGGAAATCTGAACGCCTCCGCGCCCGGCGGAGGCGCCGGTTTCGCCCTGAACGAGGCGGGCGCCTTCGACCTGACCGCCTTCGAGTCTGGCGTCGGCGCGGGCTTCAATGGCGATGTCTCGATCGCGACCGGCGCGGGTGACCTGATCCTGGCGCACAGCCTGACCCTGAAGGCCACCAATGTTCGGCTCACAGCCGATGGCGGCGTGGTCGATATCGCCGGGACCATTGACGTCTCGGGGATCAATGGCGGGGACGTGGGCCTGTTCGGCGCCAATGGCGTGACCTTGGAAAGCACTGCCTCGATCATCGCTCGCGCGAGCGGCTATGCGGCCACGGACACCCGCCAGGCGAAGGGCGGAAACGTCGAGTTGGGCACGGAGGGAACCGGCGCCCTGACCGTGGCGGCCGGCGCGGTCATCGACGTCAGCGCGGCGCGAACCGCCGCCCGAGCGGTCGAGACGGTGGAGAATGGCGTCACCAACTATGTCTATGTCGCCGCCGATCAGGGCGGCGTGGTCACCCTGCGTGCGCCCGTGAGCGGGAGCGACAACGCGGAGACCGTCAATGTCAGCTTCGCCGGCGCCGTTCAGGGCGCCAGCAGCATCGTGTTGGAAGGCTATAAACCCTTCGATCTGGCGGCGATCGCGGCCAGCGGTCAATTCACCGGCGTCACCATTACCGGCGGTGTCGCCACCCTGGACACCACGGCCTCAGCCGCCGGACGGGCAAACTTCCTGGCCGACGTCGCGCCGGGCACCCTGGCGAACTTCATCCAGACCTTCGACGTCTCCACCGACTACGGCAATCTGGGCGGACTGGCCTCGCAAGCCAATTTCCACGCTCGCCCCGGGGTGGAGTTAGACTACAGCGGCGGCGTCACCCTGGCCTCGAACTGGAACCTCGGCGCGGGCACGGTGGACGTGGCCGGGGCGGTGGCCGCGGGACTGATGGTGGCCGACCCTGGCAAACCGGGCGCCTACGCTGTCATCGGCGGCGATGAGGGGGCGGTCTTCTCCAACTTCACCAAGCTGACCTACCGCGTTGGCGGCGACGTGCTGGGCGAAGCCGGCGCCCTGACCATCAAGGCGGGGGGGCAACTGAACATCAATGGCTCCGTCACCGATGGCTTCTTCACCTTCGGCGACCAGACAGACCCGACCTACCTGAATTCCGTCGGCAACACCTCCAGTGCCAGCGTCCTGACGTCTAACACGTCGTCGAACACGATCACCGTGAGTTTCCCCGGAGCGGGCAGCCTCAACGCCTACCCAATTTCCTCCGCGGCCTTGATCCCCTACGACGCCGCCGCCAATACCCCAGGCGCGCTGGGCTCGGGCGTCAACGGGGCCGGCGATCCGATCGGGAGCGCGGAAATCTTCCCCCTCGTACAGACCACCAGCGGAGCCCAGGCGGTCGGTTCGTGGTCCTATCAATTCACCGGGGGCGCGGCGGCGAACAGCGCCGACCCCTCCCGCGTGCTGGCGGGCTCCGCGGGCGGGATCACCGTTCAGGGCACGCACAGCTATAGCTATGGCGGGGTCAAGACCGTCAACAGCCTGTCAGACACCCTGCTACTGCAGGTATCGGGACACGCGGTGACGCCGGATCAGTGGCTGTCGACGCAGCTCGCCCTCAATCCCAATCAGACCGCCAATAGCCCAACCCTGATCGACTTCACCTCCGCCCCCTCGGGCGCGGCCTCGGTCCTGTCGGCCGCCGCCCTGTCCTATTTCGCCCAGCATCCGGGCGCCTATTCGTTCACCGGCCCCGCCGGCGCCCCCACCGGGGTCTCGACCACCCTGGCCCTCGCCAGCGGCTACCTGAAGCTGGTGGCCAGCGAATGGTCCACGATCAAGACCAGCTACACGCCGCCCCCCTCGACCACCCTGACCAAGGCCACGGCGACGGTCGAAACCTTGATCCGCACCGGGTCGGGCTCCATCGACCTGGCGGCCGCGGGCGTCATCGACCTTCGGAACGGCGCCACGGCCGTCTATCGCAAGACCGACACCGAGGCCGTGACCACCGCCAGCAACAACGGCTTCCAGCAGGGCGGCGTGGCTATCTATACGGCGGGCGTCCTCGTCGATCCGGCCACGGTGACGGCGGTGGACGCCGCCACGGGCGCGACCATCACCTTCGATCCATCGGCCTATGCGACCACCAGCGACAATGTCAGCGTGGCCAACTATGGCTACGGCGTCACCACACCAAGCGGCGGCGTTCTCGGCCTGATCGGCGTCCTGGTCAGTAACACCGTCTATACTCAGGGCGGGGGCGACATCTCGCTGAACGCCGGCGGCGACATACTCGGCCGCC
Source organism: Caulobacteraceae bacterium (assembly GCA_031291685.1). Taxonomy (GTDB): domain Bacteria; phylum Pseudomonadota; class Alphaproteobacteria; order Caulobacterales; family Caulobacteraceae; genus Poindextera. The sequence goes on from JARLIP010000228.1 coordinate 28,949, forward strand.
GCGACGCCTTTACCGAATATCGCGTCCTGAAAAGGTCAGACAATCTGGGCGGAGCGAACTTCATCGGCACGGCCGATCAGCCCTGGCGCGTTGGCGTGGTGGGGATGGACACCAATATCCAGATCAACCCACAGATGTTCACCGAGGGTGTCGGAACCCTGGGGGGCGGTGACATATCCGTGACCGCCGGCGGCAAGATCTCGGACCTGTCGGTGGTGGCCGACACCACCATGACCACGGCCAAGGCCAGCAGCGGCGCGGCGAGCCAGACCGGACTGGGACTGTTGAGCTTCGGCGGCGGAAACGTGACCCTCAACGCGGGGGGCGACCTGCTTGGGGGCCGCGTGGATGTCGCCTCGGGCGTCGCCGCCATTACGGCGGGCGGCTCCGTCGTGGCGGCGGGGGTGACCCAGACTTCGGATTCCACCACCTTCGTCGACAACACCCTGCGTCTGAGACTGACCGACGCGACCATAGACCTGACCGCCCATGGCGATGTGAACCTCCAGGCCATATCCGCCCTGGGCGTAAAGGCGCGAAGCGACGTTTCCACCGCAGCGCACACCAGCAACTCAGACGCCGACGGCTTCTACAGCGCCAACGCCGACGTCTCGATCGTGGCGGACGGTTCGGTGTCCCTCACCAATAGTTACGGCAACCGCACCGGTTCCGACAATTCCACAATCGTCGTGCTGCCCGGGTCGCTGACGGCCGTGTCCCTCGAAGGCGGCCTGAGGCTCAACACGAGCGCCAATATGACCGCGCTGGTCCTGTCTCCCACGGCGTCCGGCACGCTCACCCTGGCGGCGGGTGCGAATATCGCGCCCGTGAATATCGCCATGCTGGACAATGACCCCGGCCTGACCCCGGGACTGTTTTCACAGTATGAATCTAATAGCCTAACAATCGCGCCAGGCAGCCTGGGGGTGATCGGCATGGACTTCGCCTTCCCGGCGGTGCTGCCCACAACCAGCCTCAACCAGCTTGAGGCGCTGCACGATCCCAGCCTGCCGCACAAGGACGACCCCATCCCCAACCGCATCTATGCGGGCGGCGACATTCAGAACATGGTCCTGTCCACGCCCAAGCAGACCCGTATCGGCGCCGGACGCGACATCATCAACATGATGTTCTTCGGTCAGAACCTGAACAGCAACGATGTAACCCGGATCGTCGCCGGTCGCGACATTACCGCGACCACGGCGCTGAAGGCCTCCATACTCGGCTATACCTCCAACGGGGCCCAAATCCTGTCGGCGCCGTTGCCGACCTTGCAGGGCGATAGCTTCATCCTGGGCGGCCCTGGCGACCTTTGGCTCGAAGCCGGGCGCAATCTCGGCCCGTTCCTGAATTCCGCGACCGTCACCGCCTTCGCCAATTCATCGGCTTCGGCGACCCAAACCACCTATGGCGGCGGGGTGATCACGGTCGGGAACGCCTGGAACCCCTATCTGGAGTCCCAAGGCGCCAGCATCCATGCCGAATTCGGGGTGGCGAAGGGGCAGGATTTCGACGCCCTGCTGAACTATTACCTGAATCCGGCCAATACATCCAAGCTGCCGGACTATCTGTTCACTGAAACCTTGGACAGCAACAACGTCTATGTTCCGGACAAAAGTCAGCCGATCTATGCGGCCAAGCTGATCGCCTATATGCAGGCCCATCACGCCGCCGAGTTGCGCGCCACCTACGGCGCCACGGCGGTGACCTATGATCAGGCCTATACGGTCTTCGCGGCCCTGCCCAAGTTGGAACAACGGCCGTTCCTGCTGCAGATCTATTTCAACGAGCTGTCCCTGACTTCGGTCCCCGGCCCGACCTTCGACCAGTACCAGCGGGGCTATCTGGCGGCGAACCTGCTGTTTCCAGCGGCCCTGGGCTATACCGCCAACAGCCTGACTGGCGGGACCAACGGCGCGAACACCCGGGTTCAAACCGGCGATCTCGATCTGCGGCTGGCCGCCATCGAAACCCAATATGGCGGCAATATCGACGTCCTGGGTCCCGGGGGCCGGGTGCTCGCCGGCTCCACCGTGGCCACGGCCCAGCAGGCCGCGCGGCGCAATTCGGAAATCGGGTTGCTGTATGCTGGCAACCCCAATGTGTTGGGCGGCGCCATCAATGGAAACGGCGCCTACGCCTACGACACCATCGCCAGCATTCCCTCTGGCTATGAAGGGGTGCTGACCCTTCGCGGGGGGAACATATCCGCCTTCACCGACGGCGATTTCGTGCTCAATCAAAGCCGGCTGTTCACCGAACAGGGGGGCGACATCATCATGTGGTCCTCCAACGGCGACCTGAACGCCGGTCAGGGCCCCAAGACATCGGCCAACTTCCCGCCGGTGGTGGTGAAGATCGACAACGACGCCTACAGCATCCTTGATCAGGCCAGCGCCGTGACCGGGGCCGGCATCGCCGCCTTCGAACCCGCCCCTGGGGAGCCGGCCCCGGACGTCTTCCTCGTGGCGCCGCGGGGCACGGTGGACGCTGGGGCGGCCGGGGTGCGAGTGGCGGGCAACCTGTTCGTGGCGGCCTTGCACGTGGCCAACGCCGATAACTTCAGCGTCGTGGGCGCGGCCATCGGCCTGCCCCCCACCAACACGACGGTGGAGGTCGGCGCCCAAACCACCGCCGCCTCCTCCGCCGCCACCCAGGCCGCCCAGGCCGTGCTGAGCAGCGCCGGCGCTCCAGGCCAGGACCGCTCGATCATCACCGTGGAGGTCCTGGGCTTCGGCGACGCGCCCTGCCCTGACCCCAGCAAGCCCTGTGTCCGGTAACCGCCAATCACGCCACCGGGCGGTCGCGGGCCTGCTGCTGCTCGGCGTCTGCGTGGCGGGGTCGGATCGGGCCGGATCGGCGGCCCACGCCTGGCCCTCCGGGCATCGGCTCCCGGCGACCGGCGGGCCGCCTTGGCGCCCCGTCGACGCCGCATCGCCTCTGGATCGCGCCATCGCGCGGGACCTGCCTCTGCCGGTGGCCCTCGAAGCGCCCGCCGATCCCACGGCGTCCCAAGCCGAACCTGAACCGATCCAGATCGTGGACGGTCCCATGGAGGACATCCTCTATGGCGGAGCGGGCCGGGCGAAGGCCGGCGGACCGGTGATCGCCCAGGCCCTGAATCTATTGACCTACAAGCTTGACCTGACCCGAGACATCGCCCTCGGCGATAGGGTTCGCCTGATCCTGCGCCGCCCCCTGCCCACGGATGGTGGAACGGAAGCCCCCCTGCTCGACTATGTGGAGCTGGACGGCGCGCGGGGTCCGATCCGCCTCTACCGGCGCGCCGAGACTGACGGCTTTTCCGTGGAGGGTTTCGCGGATGAAGGCGGCGCGGATCTGCGACGACTATTGTTGCGCACGCCCCTGGCCAGTTCCCGGATCACGTCGGGGTTTGGCCCCAGGCTACACCCGCTGCTGGGCTACACCCGGATGCATCAGGGCGTGGATTTCGAGGCGCCCGTTGGCGCTCCCGTCCTCGCCGCTGGCGACGGCGTGGTGGAATCGGCGAGTTGGGCGGGCGGATTCGGACGGCTCATCCGCCTGCGCCACGAGGCCGGGATGGAGACACTCTATGCGCACCTGTCCGCCTTTCATCCGGGCCTGCCCCCGGGAACCCGCGTGCGGCAAGGCCAGGTGATCGGCTGGTCCGGCGCCTCGGGCCTCGCCACCGGGCCGCATCTTCATTTCGAGGTCCATCAGGCGGGACGGCCCATCGATCCCGCGGTGGCCAAATTGCCCGCGGCGCCGCTCACCCCTGGCCAGCAGCTATCCTTCCTGACCCGCAAGCGGGCGGTCGATACCCTGCTGGCGGGGGCCGGAACCTTGCGCCGTTAATCGGCCTCAGTCCTCGATGTCATAGCCCAGCCGCCGGATCGCCGGTTCGAGGATCGGGATCACCGGCTCCAGGTGGCGGCGATAGTTGCGATAGCGATACAGCGACCGGTCATAGAGCTTTTCCGTAACCTGGGCGTAGCTGGCCGTGCGCGCCGGACGGCGGTTCTCGTGGAAATCCAGGGTGCGCGGGTCGAACGGCTCGCCAATGAACTCAAGCAGGCCGCCGACCTGAGCTTGCTGGTCCGTCACCATGTCTTCGTAGCGCACCGCGCGATAGTGGATCGGCATCACGGCTAGGTAGTGCTGGATCAGGTCCGCGATCAGGGCGTAGTGGCGCGCGGCGGTCTCCAGGCTCGATGCGCAGTTGAAGCCGTGGGACAGGCCGTTGGAAAACACCGACAGCACCACGTCCAGGGGATGCCGCACCAGATGGATCACCGGCGAGCGGGGGAACAGCAGGCTGATCAGCCCCAGGTGGGTCTCGTTCAACGGCATCTTGTCGGTGAACCAGGCCCGATCCGGCCGGGCCGCGCCGAGCCGCAGGGCCTCGTTGAGATAGTAGTCGCGTAAGGTGTCGATCAGCCCCGCGCTGTCCCCCAGCCACAGCTCGCTGAGGGCCACGGGATAGACGCCCGGACTGCCCAGGAACGGCTGCATCTGTCCGATGATCTGGTGAATGATCGACAGTTCGTCGCCCCCCGCGATATTGGGGTGGGCGCTGAGGGTCTGTTCCACCAGAGTGGTGCCTGACCGGGGAAAGCCAACCACGAAGATCGGTTGAGAAACGTCCGTGCGGACCCCAGCCCTGGGCAATAGCCGCGAGCGTCCCTCGGTGAAAAAATCCTTCAGCCGACCGACCAGGGCCTCGGCCTCGACCGCGTCATAGGCCTGACCAGGTTGGGCGGCGACGCCCCGCTTATAGGCCGTGAACGCCTCGAAGGCCTCGTCATGGCGTCCCAGGGCGTCAAGCAATTGGCCCCGCTCCAGCAGACCGGTTCCGGCGACGCCCACAGCCGCCAGCCGTTCGTCCAACCCTTGCAGCGCTTCGAGGGCCTGCTCAAAGCGCTTGGCCCGCCGGTCCAGCTTGGCCCGGCCAAGGGCGATCCGCGGCCCATCGGGGGCCAGCAGCGCGGCGCGGTCGAGCAGGTCGGCGGCGATGTCGAACTGGCGGTCAGCCTCCTCCAGCTGCGCCCAGGCCAGCAGCGCCTCCAGGTTCGGGCCAGCCTCCGCCAGGCGGGCGAAGATCGCGCGGGCCTCATCGAACAGGCCCTGATCGCGCAACGCCACGCCCAGTCCCCCCTCGATCTCGGGGGTCAACTCATCGACCAGGGTGCGGGCCCACCGGAAATGGTGCTCAGCGGCCTTGGTCCGATTCAAGCCGTTGAACACCTGGCCCATGATGATGTGGGCCGAGGCCGCCTCGGGCGCCAGGCGCACCACCATGCGCGCATGGGGCCGGGCCAGCGCCCATTGGCCTTGGTTGATAAAGAACTGGGCGGCGGTCATCTGGGAGATCGGGTCGTTGGGATAGAGCCCCGCCAGCCGCCGCGCCAGGGTCCCGGCCGCCACCACCCTCCCCTCGTCCTTGCAGACATTGTAGAGCGCGCCGAGAGCGTCCCTCTGCCCCGGCGCCTCGTTCAGGATCTCCAGCGCCAGATGCTCGGCCAGCTTGCCTTCGCCATCATTATAGGCCCGCGACATCCGCCCGACCCGCTCGGCGAACACCCCCTCTGGCGGGGTGCGCGGGGTGCGGGCCAGATCCAACCCGCAGCAGCGCGCCATGGGCAGGCCGCTGCCGCAGTCGCAGAGCTTGGCCTCCCCCCCGTCGGTCCTGGGGCGTGGGGCGTCTAGAACATCGGACATGGGGGATGGCCTTCAGGCGGATCAGTCAGGGCTGGAAGGTTCTGACCGGCGCAAACGAAGTGTCACTGTGCTTAAGCACAGTGACACCGATAAAAGTCGCGAGATCGTCAGCCCACGGCGACCAGACGCGGCGCGACGGCGGGACGTGCCCAGGACGGGGCCACCATATGCACCGCGATCTCCAGCATACAGGGCCCTGCCAAGGTCAGGACCGCCTGCCCGTCGGTCCAGCGCCAGGCGATCTGTTCAAGCCGCTCCAGACCGTGGAAACCCTCGCCAAAGGCCGGATCTTCCAGATCCAGGGACAGACCATCCGCCCGCACCTCGCTGAGGGCCAGGCCCAGTCGGCGCGGATCGGGCTGGCCGGGAACCAGCTCGATCGGGCGGCTGGCCTTGGAGACCAGGCGATAGTCCCCGGCGGCGGGAACCTGGAACCACATCCGCGAGCCGGCCCTGTGCAGGGGCGCGATGGAGACGCCGACAGCGGTCAGGGACAGTTCGGGCTCGGCCGACTTGGTCCAGCCCAGGGCCTCGGCGCGGGCGTGCAGGCGAGCCTGCAAGGCCACAAGCCCGGGGCCGGACTTCACGACCGGGGCGCAGGCGCCGTCCCAATCCAGCGGGTCCAGGCGGCCATAGAGGGCCAAATGCTCGGGGGAATTGGCGAACACCTCGCGGTTGCCATCCTCAAGATAGCTTTCGCAGGTCAGCCCCTCGGCCAGCAGCACGTCGTGGGCGTCCAGCTCCACGTGGAAATAGCGAATCTTGTCCACGGCCTCCTGAATGATGGTGGCGCCATTCACCAGATGACCCACAGGAACCAGGATCCCGTCCATGAACACCGCGTGCCCCGGCGACAGGCGCAGATCCCGGGCCGGAACCCCGTCGCCAAAGGCGCCGGCGAGGATATGGATGGGATGAACCTCGGCGGGGTTGGGATAGGTGGCGGGCCTGACCCACCGGCTGCCGATCCAGATCACCGGGCGGGTGATCCCCGATGCGGTCAGCACCTCGTCCCCCACGGCCAGATCCTCCACGGCCACCTCGCCCCCGGCGGTGGTCACCCGCGTCCCGGCCGCGAAACAGGCCGGCGCCGCATAGACCGAGCTGTCGGCGGAGAAGGTCAGGGGGAAGCTGCCGGAGGATACAGCAGTGTTGCTGAACATTACAAGATTGCCATTACTGGCGCTTTGATTCCAAATAAATTGACCGTTAACTGGAGAATTGCTGAAACTCGTGGTTAAAATAGCTCCATTTGAAAATCCCACTATTTCCGCATATTGATGAACCACAGATCCAGTACCACTAGTACTGTCAATTCTGATTTCACCAAATCCCGGCATATACGTGCGACCATTATATGCATAGAAATATTTTGGTACATATGTATTATTTATTACAGATATTGTCGAATTGGCAAAAACATGCGACGAATTATATCCTGTAATCGAATTATTTCCAGATGAATATGATCCAGAAACTTGACTTATTTGATCAGACGCAAATGTAACGCCATTCAACCGACTCAGATCAACATTATTTGGCACAGTTTTCTCCATATATTTTGATCGCGGCATCCTTTGAAAAGTGCGCGATCGCCCTATCGACGAATTCAATCGCGATGAATCTTGATCATTTCCACAGCAAACTCACTGTGCAAAAGCACAGTCCGCCGGATATTTTTGCCAACCCCAGGGAGGCCACTCCTCCCCCAACAAAAGGAGGCCCCGGCTTTCGCCGGGACCTCCAGTGGTCGCGATAGAGCCGGTGGGGATTAGCCGCCGACGACGGTGCTGACTTGGCAGGCGGTGTTGCTGGAGCTGGACCCCGCCTGGGCGAAGAACAGGTTCAGCGAGGAGGCG
>JARLIP010000229.1 GCA_031291685.1 Caulobacteraceae bacterium
CAGGGGAGGAAAGGCTGCCCTAGCTTCTTGTTTTAACGCATTTTCTTTACGCGAACCGGCATCCACTTCGCTCGAAAATGCTCTAGCTCGAAAGCGCCTCGACCAGGCGGGTCATGAAGGCCGCGCCGCGCTGCATCTGGGTGATTTCGACATACTCGTCCGGCTGGTGGGCCTGGTCGATATAGCCAGGGCCGCAGATCACGGTGGAATAGCCGGCTTCCTGGAACTGCCCGGCCTCGGCGGCATAGGGTACGGCGCGGGAGGGGCCGTTATCCCCCGCCAGGCGCCGGGCGAAGGCCTCGGCCGCGCCGCCGGGCTCCGGCGCCAGGCCGGGGGTGATGGCGCGCAGCTCTATCCGTGCGCCGGCCTCGGGGAAACGGGCCTTCAGCCGCACGTCCAGGGCCTCCACCTCGGCGACGAAGGGGGCGAGGATCGCGTGAGGGTCCATGCCGGCGGGGGTGCGGAGATCGAACAGGAACACGCACTCCCGGGCCAGGATATTGACCGCCGTGCCCCCATTGATCTGGCCGATGGTCAGGCTGGCGCCCTTGGGGGTGAAGGGTGAGGCGGGATCGGCCTCCCGCGCCAGGCGTTCGGACAGGTCCACCAGCTGGTTCAGGAGCCGGATCGCCGCCATGTTGGCCGACAGGCCCAGGTGCGTCTGGCTGGAATGGGCCTCGTGGCCGTTCACGGTGACGCGGAAGGAGGCGATGCCCTTGTGTCCGCCCACGGCCTCCATGCCGGTGGGCTCGCCGACGATCACGGCGGCGGGCCTGGGGGTGCTGGCGGCGATCTCGGCGATCAGGTCGGGCGCGCCCAGGCAGCCGACTTCCTCGTCATAGGAAAAGGCCAAGTGCACGGGGCGTTTCAGGGGCGCGGCCAGGAAGTCGGGGGTGGCGGCCAGGGCCAGGGCCAAAAACCCCTTCATGTCGCAGGTTCCCCGCCCATAGAGCTTGTCTCCCCGCAGGTTGAGGGCGAAGGGGTCGCTGGTCCAGGGCTGGCCGTCCACCGGCACCACGTCCGTATGGCCGGACAGGACCACCCCGCCCTCCACCATTGGCCCGATGCTGGCCAGGAGGTTGGCCTTGGAGCCGTCGGCGTTGGTCACCCGGCGCGAGGTGACCCCCTGGGCGGACAGGACGCCCTCCACATAGGCGATCAGATCCAGATTGGATCGGCGCGAGGTGGTGTCGAAGGCCACCAGCTTGGCCAGCTGGTCGATCGCACGGGCGGAGAGGTCTTCTGAATGAGGCATGAGCCCAGCCTATCCCCGGGCGCGCGATCCCCCAAGGGGGGACGGCTTGACTGTGGGCCCCGCGTCCCCACCTGCCCCATATCCCTCCATGGAGCCCGCCTGATGATCACGCTCTACACCTGGACGACGCCCAACGGCCGCAAGGTCTCCATCGCCCTGGAGGAGCTGGGCCTCGACTACGAGGTCAAGGCGGTGAATATCGGCAAGGACGAACAGTTCGATCCCGAATTCCTCAAGGTCGGCCCCAACAACAAGATCCCGGCCATCGTCGATGGCGACGCCCCGGGCGGAGGCCTGCCGATCTTCGAAAGCGGCGCCATCCTGGTCTATCTGGCGGAGAAGACCGGCAAGCTGCTGCCCGCCTCCGGTCCCGAGCGCTACAAGGTCCTGGAATGGACCTTCTGGCAGATGGGCGGCCTTGGTCCGATGCTGGGCCAGCTGGGCTATTTCGCCGTCCGCTCCAAGGACAAGCCCCCCGAGGCCGTCGAGCGCTTCACCACCGAGGCCGCGCGGCTGTTCGGGGTGATGGACAGGCAACTTCGGGCCAACCCCTATCTGGCGGGCGCGGACTACAGCATCGCCGACATCGCCTGCTATCCCTGGGTCTTCGCCGCCTCGACCCTGCTGCGCCAGGTCGCTCCGGACGCCTGGGGCGATTTTCCGGGCATCGAGCGTTGGCTGGCGGCTGTTGGCGAGCGCCCGGCGGTCAAGCGCGGCATGGCGGTTCCGCAGGTTTAGGAACGAAGTCTGGCTTTGCTCCCCTGTTCGCGGAACGGGGGAGCTGTCGGGGTGAAACCCCGACTGAGGGGGCGCTCGGACGGCCGGGTCGCCCCGCGACACCTCCCCCGCATCGCTTCGCGAAGCATGGGAGGAGGATCGCTTCACCTCGGCCAGGTTTCCGGGCTCAGCGCCAGGGCTTCCCCGGCGAAGTGCAGGCCGCCGCACAGGATCAGGTGCGGGGGCGGGCCTTCGGTCGCCAGGGCCAGATCCACGGCCTCGGTCAGGTTCGGGGCGGTCCTGGGGGTGAGACCCACCGCCTCGGCGGCCTCGGCCAGATCCTCCGCCGTCGCCGCATTGGGCGAGTCGAAGGTGGTGGTGACCAGGGCCGGGTTCATGGGGGCGAAGGGGGCGAAGAAGCCCTGGGCGTCCTTACGGGCGAACATGCCCACCACCAGGCTGACCGGCCGGCCGTCCTTGGCCGCCAGACGACCCACGGCCTCGGCCAGTGCCCGCCCGGCGTGAGGGTTATGGCCCCCATCGATCCAAAGGTCCGCGCCCCGGGCGGCGGCCTTGGCGCCCAGAGGGCCCGCGGTCAGGCGCTGGAAACGGGCCGGCCACACGGCGCCAGCGACGCCCTTGGCGATGGCGGCCTCGTCGATGCGCGGATCGCCCAGCTTCAGGATCGCGGCCACGGCCAGGCCGGCGTTGTCGAACTGGTGGGGGCCGAACAGGCTGGGGGCGGGCAGGTCCAGCAGGCGCTCCTCCAGCTGAACCCTCAGGCGGCCATGCTCCTCGAAGGCATCGATCTCCTGGCCCATGGTGGTCAGGGGCGCGCCGAGCTTTTGCGCCTCGGCCTCGATCACGTCCCGGGCCTCATCGAGCTGACGGGCGCTGACGCAGGGAACGCCCGGCCGCATGATCCCGGCCTTTTCCCAGGCGATCTTTGACAGGTCCGGCCCGAGAAGCTCCAGGTGGTCATAGTCCACCGGGGTGATCACGGTCACCGCCGGGTGGTCGAAGACATTGGAGCCGTCGAACCGGCCGCCCAGGCCCACCTCGATCAGGCACAGGTCGGCGGGGGTGTCGGTGAAGGCCTTCAGGGCGATGGCCGTGGTCATTTCGAAGAAGCTGATCGGCTGGTCGGCATTGGCGACCTCGGCCTGTTCGATCAGCTGCTCCAGGCGCGCCTCGGTCAACAGGGTTCCGGCCACCCGCACCCGCTCGACGAAGCGCACCAGGTGCGGCGAGGTCAGGACATGGACCTTGAGGCCGGCGGCCTCGGCGATGGCGCGGACGAAGGCGGTGGTGGAGCCCTTGCCATTGGTGCCGGCGATATGGATCACCGGCGGCAGATGGGCCTGGGGCCGGCCCATGGCTTCCAAGAGGCGCAGGATCCGGTCCGTGGACAGGTCGATCAGGGACGGGTGCAGGGTGCGCAGGCGCTGCACCAGCACATCCTCGGCGCGCAGGGGATCGTACACGGACCCGGTTCCGGCTCAGGCGGCGGGGCGGCGGGCGCGCCCCGTCATCATGATCTGGAGCACGGAGCCCAGCACCGCGGGCAGCTCCTTGCGGGGCGTGACCCGGTCGACCATGCCCTTTTCCACCAGATATTCCGAGCGTTGGAAGCCCGGGGGCAGGGTCTCGCGGATGGTCTGCTCGATCACCCGAGGACCAGTAAAGCCGATCAGGGCGCCAGGCTCGGCCAGGTGGATGTCCCCCAGCATGGCGTAAGAGGCGGTGACCCCGCCAGTGGTGGGGTCGGTCAGCACCACGATATAGGGCAGGCGGGCCCGTTTCAGCTCCTGCACGGCCAGGGTGGTGCGGGCCATCTGCATCAGGGCCAGGGCGCCTTCCTGCATCCGGGCGCCGCCCGAGGCGGTGAAGGCCACCAGGGGGGCGTCGCGTTTGACCGCCTCTTCGGCCGCGGCGATGAAGCCTTCGCCGGCCGCCGTGCCCAGGGAGCCGCCCATGAAGGCGAAGTCCTGGACCATCAGCACCGAGGGCACGCCCTTGATCTCTCCGGCGGCGATGGACACCGCGTCCCGCTCGCCGGTGGCCTTGCGGGAAGCCGCCAGGCTCTCGCGGTAGGGTTTGCCTTCGACGAACTTCAGGGGGTCGTCCACACTGACCGGGGCCGTGATCTCGTCATGGGCGCCGCCGTCGAAGGTGAAGGCGAAGCGCAGGTCCGGGCCGATGCGCATGTGCCGGCCGGCGGGGGTGACCCACAGGGCCGCCTCCAGGTCCGGGCGATAGATCATCTCGCCGGTGTCGGGGCACTTGACCCACAGGTTCTCCGGCGTCTCGCGCTTGGCCACCAGATTGCGCACCCCAGGGGCGATCTTGGCCAACCAGCCGCCACGCTCCCGGGGGGGCTTGCCGGCGGCGCCTTGCGGCCCCTTGGGATCTTTTGCGTCAGGCGTGCTCATGCCGGAATAGCGCCTTGGTCCACTCGCGCCGCGCGCACAGCCTGGGCCAGGGCGCGGGCCGTTTCCAGAACGCGGACGGTCACGTTTTCGTTCGCGGCCAGGCCCGCGGCCACCTGCTCCACCAGCACCGATCCGACCACCACGGCGTCGGCCACCCGGGCCACGGCGGCGGCCCGCTCGGGGGTCTTGACGCCGAAGCCCACGGCCACCGGCAGGCCCGAGGCCTTGCGCACCCGGGCCACGGCGGGGGCGACCACGGCGGCGTCGGCCTCCTTGACCCCGGTCACGCCGGCGACGGAGACGTAATAGACAAAGCCGGAGGTGCGGCGGACCACCACCTGCAGGCGGGCGTCGTCGGAGGTGGGGGTGGCCAGGCGGATCAGGGCCACGCCGGCCTGGTCCAGGGCGTCGACCAGGGGATCGGCCTCCTCGGGCGGGCAGTCGACCACGATCAGGCCATCGACCCCGGCCTGCGCCGCGTCATGGGCGAAAGGCTCGAAGCCGTAGGACAGCACCGGATTGAGATAGCCCATCAGGATGATCGGGGTGGTCTGGTCGTCCTGGCGGAAGGCGCGGACCAGATCCAGCGTGCCCCTCAGGGTCATGTGACCGGCCAGGGCGCGCTGACCGGCCCGCTGGATCGGCGGGCCCTCGGCCACGGGATCGGAGAAGGGAAAGCCCAGCTCGATCAGGTCGGCGCCGGCGGCGGGCAGGCCCTTGACGATCTCCAGGGCGGTCTTGGCGTCCGGGTCGCCGGCCATGACATAGGCGATGAAGCCGGCGCGGCCCTCGGCCTTGAGGGCGGCGAAACGGGTTTCGATACGGTGTACGGTCAAATCCGGCGTCCCAGGTGCTCGGCCACGGTGTTCACGTCCTTGTCCCCACGGCCCGACATCAGCAGGACCACGACGCCTCCGGGCCCGATTTCGCGGGCCACGTCCGGCAGTCGGGCCAGGGCGTGGGCGGGCTCCAGGGCCGGAATGATGCCCTCAAGCTCGGCGCAGCGCTGGAACCAGTCCAGGGCCTCGTCGTCGGTGGCCGAGATATATTCGGCGCGGCCGATATCGTGCAGGAAGGCGTGCTCGGGCCCGATGCCCGGATAGTCCAGCCCCGCGGAGATGGAGTGGGCGTCGGTGATCTGGCCGTCGGCGTCCTGCAGCAGATAGGTCTTGTTGCCGTGCAGCACCCCGGCGCGGCCCCCGGTCAGGGAGGCGGCGTGCTTGTCGGTGGCAAGGCCGTGGCCGGCCGCCTCGACCCCGATCAGGCGCACGCCCTCGTCGGCCAGGAAGGGATGGAAGATGCCGATGGCGTTGGAGCCGCCGCCGATGCAGGCGAGCACGGCGTCCGGCAGGCGGCCCTCGGCCTCCAGGATCTGGGCGCGGGTCTCGACCCCGATCACCGCCTGGAAGTCGCGGACCATGGCCGGATAGGGGTGCGGCCCGGCCGCCGTGCCGATCAGATAGTAGGTGTCGTGCACGTTGGTCACCCAGTCGCGCATTGCTTCGTTCATCGCGTCCTTCAGCGTGCCGGTGCCGCTGGTCACCGGCCGCACCTCGGCGCCCAGAAGGTTCATGC
>JARLIP010000230.1 GCA_031291685.1 Caulobacteraceae bacterium
AAAACCACAGGCACGACGATGTAGAGTCCGACGGAGAGCAGCAGCGTGGACCAAGGCACGGTGATCGCTGATAGGCCGAGCAACAGCGCAACGAGCGGCGCGAAGGCCACCACCATGATCGTGTCATTGAGCGCGACCTGGCTGAGGGTGAAGTTCGGCTCGCCTTTCGTGAGGTTGCTCCACACGAACACCATGGCGGTGCACGGCGCCGCCGCCAGCAGGATCAGGCCGGCGATGTAGCTGTTGATCTGGCCCGCCGGGAGGTAGGGCCGAAACAGCCAGCCGATGAACACCGCGCCCAACAAGGCCATGGTAAAGGGCTTGACCGCCCAGTTGATGAACAGGGTCACGCCGATGCCGCGCCAGTGACGGCCGACCCGCGACAGGGCCGCGAAATCCACCTTCATCAGCATGGGAATGATCATCAGCCAGATCAGCCCGGCGACCGGCAGGTTCACATGGGCGATCTCGGCCGAGCCGATGGCGTGGAACACCGGGCTGAAGAAATGGCCCAAGGCCACCCCCACGACGATGCACAGCGCGACCCAAAGGGTCAGATAGCGTTCAAAGATCGACATTCCGGACGCCCTGCTCTCAAGCCCGCTCGGGGGTTTCGGTCTTCGCGCCGATCTCGTCCATCCGCCGCTTCAGCGACATGCGATCGAGGCTCTCGAAGGGCAGGCTGGCGAACAGGGTCAGGCGGTTGTGCAGCACCCGGTAGGCGTCGTTGAAGGCCATCGCCACCTCGATAGGCGAGCCCTCGACGGCCGCCGGGTCAGGAATTCCCCAATGCGCCGTCATCGGTTGACCGGGCCAGATCGGACAGACCTCACCGGCGGCGTTGTCGCAGACCGTGATGACGAAATCGAGTTCCGGTGCGCCGGGCGCGGCGAACTCATCCCACGATTTCGACCGGAAACCCGCCGTGGGGTAATCCAGCCGCGACAACAGCTCGATGGCCTTTGGATGCACCTCGCCCTTTGGCATCGACCCGGCGGAATAGGCGACGAACTTCCCGGCGCCGACGCGGTTCATGATGGCTTCCGCCAGGATCGAGCGGGCGGAGTTGCCGGTGCATAGAAAGAGGATATTGAACGGACGGCTCATGACCAACCTCACGCGGCGTCGGACGCGGCGCCGCGGCAGGCGGCGGAGCTGACAGGGGCGACTTTGGGCGCGCAGCACGCACCGGCGTCGCTTCGAGGCGTCATTTCGGCGGAATGGTCCTCGCCATAGACCGTCGCGTCACCGAAGGTGCGGAAGGTCTCCCAGCGAATGCCGGAGGGATCGGCCACCCAGGTCTTGTCGGATTGGGCGTAGCAGCAGGTCGCGCCGACCTCATCGAAAGCGCCCACGCCCGCATCCTTCAACCGCCCGGCGATCTGGGAAAGCTCCCCGACCTCTTCGACCTGAATCCCGAGATGATCCAGACCGGCCGCCACGCCCCTGGAAGAGATGGCGAAGTTCACGCACGGATCATCGAGCATCCATTTGGCGTAGTCGTCCTTCAGGACCGTCGGCTGGGCGCCGAACATGATCGAGTAGAAGCTCACCGATTGGCTGATGTCGCCGACCGCGACGTGAATGTGCAGACGCTTCATTGAGCTTTCTCCGCTGGGCTTGGGCAACAGGCGGCCATCGCGGCGACGGGCGCGCAGATTTCGGGGCGGCCCTGGCAGCAGTCCTCCATGAGGAAGCCGAGCAAGGCGGCGATTTGGGGATAGTCCGCCGTGTAGATGATCGAACGACTCTCCCGCCGCGACCGGATCAGGCCAGCGCGCGTGAGAATGGCCAGCTGGGCGGACATGGTGTTGGCGGGCGTATCCAACGCCCGAGCGATGTCCCCGGCGGGGGCGCCTTCGGCCCCGGCCCGAACGAGCAGACGGAAGACCGCGATGCGGCCGGGGTGGGCGAGCGCTGAGAGCGCTTCAATGGCGATAGATGATTCCATATTTCCATTATTATAGAAATATAGAGCCAAGTCAATCGAACTTGAGCGCCCGCCTGGCCGTTACGGCTCAACCGCGCCGACCGTCAGAGAGAAGACGGTAAGCGCCTGAAAAATTATCGGAAAATCTGGTGGATGCGACAGGGATTGAACCTGTGACCCCCTCGGTGTGAACGAGGTGCTCTCCCGCTGAGCTACGCATCCGATCCAGGGAGGGCGTGCCTATAGCCCGCGTCATGGCCCTGGGCAAGGGCCTTGGCGATCATTGGGCAAACTAGGCCTCGCCGCCTTTCGATCCCCTTCTCGTGAACAACACCTTTGATCCAGGTCATGGCCATAGGCGTTAACAATCGTAAAGATGAAACGTGGCCTAGAGCCACGGCGAGGATGCATCAGGAGTCGGCCATGAAAGCCAAAACTAATTCCAGCCCGATCACGCCAAACCTGTTCCAGCCTGAAAATCTTGAAGCCATCACCTCGGCGATCACCGAGGCCACAGAACGTGGTCGCGCGGCGGTCGAGGCCAATTTCAAGACCTGGCAAGACGAGAGCAGCCGGTTTGTCGAACAGATGAGCGCCCATGGAGAAGCCGCCCTCAAGCAGTTGCAAGCCTGCCAAAGTCCTCTGGACGTGCTGGCCGTGGAACAGAGCTGGCTGCAGGCCCGCACCCAGGCCTACATGGATTCCGGCCTGCGCTTCGCCAAGGTGTTCGCCAATTTCGCCCAGGACGTGAGCAAGCCAGCCAAGTCCGCCGAAGCCGCGCCGCCGCCCGCCTCTCCTGCGCCCTAAAGCGCTCGACACTTGCTGATCGCTTCGGACCGCGCAGGCCCTGAAGCGATCAATGGGCGATCAAGGTGGGCCAATTGGCGCGAAAGGCGCGGGTGCGCCCGCTGGCGTTGCGCGTCATTTCCGAGACTTGTCGCCAAGCCCCCGTATTCATGACGATCAGATCCGCGCCGCACTGACCGGCCTCAACGATGATCGCCCGGGCCGCGGATTGAGCGCAGCGCCAGACCATCATCGGCACCACGCCCTGGGCGCAGAGGTGATCCTCCAGGGCCCTATCGGCGGCGGACGGGCTGCGCATACGATCACCCACGGACATGACCCAGACGGTCTCGGCAGCCTTCAGCAAGGGCATGGCGGCGTGCAGGGCCCGCCAGGCTTCTGGACTTTCGTCCCAGGCCACCAACACGCAACGCCCAATGGGGCGATAGGTCTTGGCGCCCGCCAGGACCAGAACGGGACGATGGCTGACCTGGGCCAGGCAGCCGGGCTCCAGCACCGGATAGGGCGCCCCACCCTCAAGACTGTCCGGCGCCTCGCCGGGGGCGATGATCAGGTCGGCCTTGCTGGCCCGGGCGATCCAGGCGCCCACATCGGGCTCCAAGACAGACCACTGGGTTTTAACATGGCTGGAATCGGCGGCCCGCTCGAAGGTCGCACGGGCGCCGCTCGCCTGTTCGAGACTCAATTCCGAGGCCGAGGGCCCGATGAAGACTCCATCCAGGCGCGCGGCCATGCGCCGCGCCAGATCGGCCGCGGCGGCGATGCGGGACGCCTCGTGCGCGCCCGATCCAATCTGCATGACAATATCGGCGTAACCCATACTCGCCCGTTGCTCACCAAGGCGGGCCACGGCGTTCCGTTGACCCTGACAAACCCCTCCCGGCGTCGCGGACCGCTACGGGACCTCACGACGGGCTCATGGTCCGATTTGGCGGACTTTTCGGGCTTGACCTAAATCAACGCGGCGCGGCTTAGACGCCGTGTCGCGGATCGTGGGTGATTTCTGGGGGAGGCGTCAGGCATGCTGGGCGCAGGGCACCTCGACCTCGGCGCGGCCGGCCCGGGTCCACAGGGTCAGCAGGGTGTCGGTGATCCCCGCCACCCCGACCAGCAGTTCGGGGTTGATCACCGTCAGGCGGCCATTTCGGAAGTCCAGGATCTGATCCTCGCGCAGGCGGCGCAGCATGCGGTTGACGTGGATCGAGGTCAGGCCGGTCGCCTCGGCGATCAAGGGCTGATTGAGCGGGATCTTGAATGTCTCACCCGGTTCGATGGGGTAGCGACCGGTGGAGCGGATGGCCAGCTCCAGCAACAGGTGAGCGACCCGCTCGCGAGCGTCCCGCTGGCCCAGGGATGTCAGGTGATCGAAGGCCAGACGGCTGTCGCGCTCCAGCATCCAAACGAATCGCTCGTTGAATTCCACGTGGCGGGCGCGCAGTTCAGCCATGCGGGCGGCCGGCACCACGCACAGGCTGGCGTTGGTAAGGGCGTCGGCGCCATGGCACATGCCCTTGATGCCCGAGGGCTCGTAGCCGAACAGGGCGCCGGGAACCAGAAAGCGCAGAACCTGACGGCGGCCGTCCTCAAGATCCTGGTATTGAACGACCCACCCCGAAACCAGGTTGAACAGGTCTCCGGTAGGATCGCCCTGTCGATAGATGGGCATGCCAGCGTCGAGGATACGCACGGCCCGCCGGGAATCCCGCAGTTCGCGAAACGCCTCGCCATCCCCCAGGGCGCCGCACACCCCAAGGGGCCGGGCGGCGCAATAGACACAGTTGGATTTATGGGCGAGCAGCGGTTCGGCTTCAGTCATCTCGGGTCCCCTCGACCTGGCGGTCAATGAGCGCCGTGCGAGACCCTTAAGCTTCCCTGACGGGTTGCGAACGAGAACCTGTTCGGCGCGCCGCCTAAATTGCCCAGCTCAGTCCATACGCCCTTGATCCACATCAAGTCCGTGAACGCCCCACGGTTAGCAAACGCAAAGCGCTCCAGCCAGATCTGGCCGGAGCGCTCGCCTTGTGTGTCTTGAAGAGGTTTAGTCGCTTAGAACTTGCGGCCGAAGCCCACGGAGACGACCCACGGATCCAGATTGACCTTGGAGCGCAGGGCGCCGTCGTTGATCTTGGCGTCAGTCTCGAAGAAGACCTTCTTGACGTCGGCGTTCAGGGTCCAGGGGCCCTTGATCGCGATGTCGGCGCCCGCCTGCACGGCATAACCGAAGCCGCTGGGCGTCTTGACCTTGAAGCCGTTCTTGTTCGAACCGCTGTAGAACAGCATGTAGTTCACACCCGCGCCCACATAGGGGTTCAGACGCGAGGCCGGCGCCGGACGATATTGCAGGGTGACCACCGGCGGCAGCACCCAGGTATCCCGGACCAGGATATCCGTGCCCGGCCCCTGGGCCCTGATCTCGTGGTGACTGGTGCCCAGGATCGCCTCAATGGCGAAGTGGTCGGCGATGAAATAGGTGAAGCCCAGAGTGGGCTTGTAGTCATCGGTCACGTGCACATGCAGGCCGGTATTGGCGCCAGCCGCCGTGGTGATGGCGTCCGAGGTGCTGGGCAAGACGCCCGACGCGCGCACATCGACGATCCAGGTGCCCTTGTGGGCGGGCTGGAAATCATCGGCATAGGCGGCGGAGCACATGGCGAAGGCCGCCAGACCAGCAGCAGCAAACAGGCTCTTATTCATAATCAATCCCCATCATTAAGTGCCGCCAGACCCCCAGCGACACGCCCTTCATTGAGATGACTGACCATAACGAGCTCTGATTTTGGCGAATTGACCCAAATCAAGGTAGGCCGTGTTGATGCACCCATGTAAAACTAACTTAGGTTAGGCACGCAGAAGACTTTTTGCGTGCGTTCTTTTTAAAGCGCGATGAGGATCGCTCTGAAGGTCATCGTTAAGATTTGCGAATCGCCTTGTTTCACAGCCGTTTTCGGCGAATCCATTTGGAGTCCCGCTCATGTTCGCCATGGCGTTAAGTCACCCTGGTCAACCCCTGCAGCCAGTACAGCGGCCTGACCCCGCCCCGGGCCCCGGCGAGGTTCGCTTGCGTATTCGAGCCTGCGGCGTATGCCGCACGGACCTGCACGTGGTGGACGGCGAATTGGAGCCCAGGCGCTCGCCCATCATTCCCGGTCATGAGGTGGTGGGAATCGTCGACGCCATCGGCGCGGGGGTGAGCGGCGTGAATATCGGAGACCGGCTTGGGGCGCCGTGGCTTGGCCACACCTGCGGGACGTGCCCCTATTGCCTGGGGGCGCAGGAGAACCTGTGCGACGCTCCCGATTTCAACGGCTGGACCCGGGACGGCGGCTATGCCGACACCCTGATCGCCGACGCCCGCTATGTATTTCCCATCCCCGAGACCTATGCCGACGCCGAGGCCGCCCCCCTGCTCTGCGCCGGTCTGATCGGATTTCGCGCCTGGCGCATGGCCTGCGAGGCCCGGCCCGTGAAGCGGCTGGGACTCTACGGATTCGGGGCGGCCGCGCACCTCCTGGCCCAGTTGGCCATCGCCCGGGGTCAGAGTGTTTACGCATTCACCCGGCGGGGCGACGCCCTGGCCCAAAATCTGGCCTTGTCCCTGGGCTGCGCCTGGGCTGGCGCCTCCGAGGACGCCCCTCCAGAGCCTCTGGACGCCGCGATCCTGTTCGCCCCCGTCGGCGACCTCGTTCCACTCGCCCTGAAGGCCGTGCGGAAGGGCGGAACCGTGGTCTGCGGCGGGATTCACATGAGCGACATCCCAAGCTTTCCCTATGCCCTGCTGTGGGAGGAACGACGTGTGGTCTCAGTCGCCAATCTGACGCGGCAGGACGCCCTGGACTATCTGCCCATGGCCGCCGCGGCGGGCGTCAGGGCTCACATTCGCACCTACCCCCTGGTCGAGGCCAACCAGGCCTTGGCCGATCTGCGCGCCGGCGCCTTCGCCGGCGCGGCCGTCCTGATTCCCTGACGGGCGGATGGGCGCGCACCACCGCCCTCAGGCTGGCGCCTTGCCCGAGGGCGGCGGGGGTTGGGGCTGGGCGGCCGTCGGCGTTGGAGGCGGCGCTGGCGCCAGCGGGATGCAACCACGATCGACGGCGACACCCTTCAGATAACCCCGCCGCACCGCCCCCGCGAGCACCGCCTTGGCCACTACCTTGGTGTGGGCGTCGGCGCCGCTGACGTAGCGGATCACGCCCCGAGCCGGCATCCAGCCGGTGGCTTCCGCGCTGACCGCGTCGATCATGGCGGCGCCGGCCAATTGCCGCACCTGCTGGGTGCGCTTCACGGAAACCTTCGGCGTGTCCACGTCCGCCCCCAGCACAGCGTCCAGCTCGGCGATGGCCGCCGTCAGATCGGCGCAGGCGGGGGACTTGGGCGGGGCATAGGGCGAGGCCGCCGCCTGCTGCAGGATCAGCGGGATGTCCTTACGCTTCAGATTGAGATCGGCCAGGGGTTGGGTGATGGCGGATGTCACGGCCTCGGTGCGCGGGTGGCTGTTCGTATCCGTACTGACGCAGCCGCTCAGCAGGGCCGCCGCCGCCAAGGCCACAGGCCCTCGCACCCATAACGCTAAGTGATGCGCCGCCATCCGCCCTTCCTCTCGCCCCAGAGCGTCGGGCAAGGCGTCGCGGCCGGCCATGACGTGGATCAAGCGTAACAGTAGCGGAGCCCATAAAAGTGCGCTCCAGGATTGCTCCTGGAGCGCTCAGTTGGAGGAATGCCATCGGGGCGCGATGGTCATCCCATGGCGACGGGCGAGGGGGTCGAACCGTCACCAACCATGAGATCAAGATTGAAGCAGACCCTCCGCGCTCAAATATTCGCGCTCTGAAATCGCCTCGGTCCTGATCAAAACTCTGTGGACGTCTTCCCCGTCCGCCACATCAATTTCATCGAAGTTCGCCAGGCGCGGTATGATCTGGATCAACCCTTAGGACGCTTTTCGAAGGAAAGCGCCAAAGCGGTTCATTGGTCAGCGATCGACCGGGGGCCCATCTTCCAGATGATCAAAGAGGATTCGCTCGGCGTCCCCTTTGGGGTCGTCATATTGACCAGACCGGAAGGTCCAGACGAAGGCGACCAGACCGATCAAGGCCATGGCCATGGAAATGGGGATCAAATAGATCAGAGCGGTCATCCGCGTCTCCCGACCCAGTTCAGCCTCAGGGCGTTCAGGGTCACCACCAGGGATGAGCCGGACATGGCCAGGGCCGCGATCAACGGCGTCACCAACCCGAATACAGCCGCCGGCGCCGCAATCAGATTATAGAGCGCCGCGAAGGCGAAGTTCTCAAGGGCCCTGCGCCGGGCCGCCCGGGCGACGTCGATAGCCTCGACCACCACGCCCAGTTCCTGGCCCTGGAACACCAGGTCCGCCGCGGTCTGGCTGGCGTCCGCCGCCGCACCCGGCGCCATCGAGGCGTGAGCCTTGGCCAGGGCCGCCGCGTCGTTGAGGCCATCTCCCACCATCAGGGGTTTGCGCCCGGCGGTGATCAGGGCGTCGATCGCCTGGGCCTTCTCCACCGGCGACATCCCCGCGCGGAAGCGGTCGATGCCCGCGCCCTCGCAGGCTCGGCGCACGGCAAGCGTGGTGTCCCCGGACAGGACTTCCACCGCCAGACCGCGCGCCAGCAGGGCCTTGACCGTCGCCGCGGCGTCGGCGCGCAACTCATCGGTGAAGCAGAGACGGCGGGGCGCCTCGCCATCCACGGCGAACCATAGGACGGTCTCCGAATCGTGGGGGTCCACCGCCCCGACGAAAGTGGCGCGGCCAAGCCTGGCCGGACGTCCGTCGATCATGCCCTCCACGCCCATGCCGGCCACTTCCCGGGCCTGAGCGGCGACGGGGCCAGGGCCCGCCTCGGCGGCCAGGGCCTTGGCCAAGGGATGACGGGAGGCCCGCGCCAAGGGCGCGGCCAGATCCACCAGGGAACGGTCCGGGTCGATCAGCCGCGGACGACCGTGGGTCAGAACGCCGGTCTTGTCGAAGACCACACAATCGACCTCGGCCAGACGCTCAAGGGCCGCTCCGGACTTGACCAGGACGTTGCGCTTGAACAACCGGCCGGAGGCGACGATCTGCACCGCCGGCACCGCCAGCCCCAGGGCGCAGGGGCAGGTAATGATCAGCACCGCCGCCGCGCGCATCAGGGCGTCGGGGAAGGCCAGGCCGGCGATCAGCCAGCCCAGGAAGGCCAGGGCCGCGACGCTGTGAACGGTGGGCACATAGAGGGCGGCGGCGCGGTCGGCCAGCCGCACGTAGCGCGACTTGCTCTGGGCGCCCGCCTCCATCAGACGGGCGATGGCGGCGACGGCGGAATCCTCGGACCGGGCGGCCGCCTGAATCACCAGCCGGCCGGTCAGGTTGATGGCGCCGGCCTGGATCGCGGACCCGGGGGCGGCCCGCGTGGGAGCGGTCTCACCGGTGAGCAGACTGACGTCAAGATCAGTGGCCCCCTCCTCCACCGTGGCGTCGACCGGGATCCGGTCCCCCGGCAGCACCACCAGACGATCGCCCACGACGATGTCGCGCAGGGCGACGGACTCGCTGGCGCCGCCGGCGTCAATGCGGGTGGCGGTCGCCGCCTGCAGGGCCAGAAGATCCCGGGCGGCGCTGCGGGCGCTGGCCCGGAGCTTGTGGTCGAGGTAGCGGCCGATCAGCAGCAGGAACAGCAGGGAGACGGCCGCGTCGAAATAGGCGTGACGGCCATGGATCGCGGTCTCGTAGATACTGACCGTGAGGGCCAGGAGCACGCCGATGGAGATCGGTACGTCCATATTGGCCTTACCCTTGCGCAGGGAGGCCCAGGCGCTCTTGAAGAAGGTCATGCCGGCATAGAGGGCGCAGGGCGCCGCGACGATGGCCGTCAGCCAGTAGAACAGGGTGCGGACGCCCTCCCCCATCTCCTGATGGAACAGACCGGCCCAGACCGGCACCGAGAACATCATGGCGTTGCCGACGCCAAAGCCGGCCACACCCAGGGCCATGGCCAGA
The DNA here is from genome assembly GCA_031291685.1 of Caulobacteraceae bacterium. GTDB lineage: Bacteria > Pseudomonadota > Alphaproteobacteria > Caulobacterales > Caulobacteraceae > Poindextera. The sequence goes on from JARLIP010000230.1 coordinate 9,729, forward strand.
CGACGCCCCTCCACATCCTCCTGGGCCTTGGCCTCGGCGGGATCGAAGGGCGCCGCGGGATAGCCCAGGCGCTCCAGGGTCTCGACGATCTGGCGCGGCTTCAGCATGCCCGGCCGCCAGCGCACAACCAGCTTGCCGGTAGTCAGATTCATGCGCGCATAGCGCACGCCGGACAGCTCACCGACGCCCTTTTCGATCTTGGACAGACATCCGGCGCAGCGGGCGCCCTGGACCAGCAGATCAAGTTGCAGATCTTCACCAGACGCGCGGACGAAGACATTGGGATCGGCGGCGCCCAATCCCGTCTCTGGAAGAATACTCGCTAGCGCCATACCAGCCGCCGATCCGCCGTGCGTTGCTGACCATGATGGTCCATCGCGGTGACCGAGACATCCCATCCGCCCGGGGCGGCCGAGGCCACCGCCCGATAGGTTCCCGGGGAGATTTCGTTGAAGGTCAGGTCGGTGTTCAGCTTTTCCGTCGCGGGCCGACGCATCACCCCCTTGACGTTCAAACCGGTGAGAAGCCGTCCGGACCGGTCGGTCCAGCGCACGGTGATCGCCTCGCCATGGACCGCCGGGGCCACCTGCTCAATGGTGGCCTGCCAACCCAGTTTCCGCTCGGCGTCTTCCTGAGCCAGGGTGCGGTTATAGGCGACGCCGGCTTCATAGGGCTCGCTGGCCACCTCCCCGGGGAAGGTGTGCACGGCGGCGACGACATAGCCGACATTGATGGCGATATCGGCGCCGAAGAACAGGCTGAGCCCCGCCAGGACGTGCCAACCGTTCAGTTGAAAGGATTTGGTCGCGCTCATCGGCCTTCGTCTCCAGAGAGGAATACGGTCTTCTTTTCCGCGGATCCGGCGGGCGAATGGATGACGAACTTGGCCGGGACGGAATGGGGTTGATCATCCCCAATGGGAGCGGTGACGAACACCTGAAGCGAGCGTTGGCCATCGGGACCCAGATCGACGCTCAGGGCGCCCGCCCCCGACTCCGCGCCCACCGCCTTCACCCGGGCGCCGGCGGGACCGACAAAATCGATCTTGTAGGTGGTCCCGGAATTGGAGCGGTTCATCAGCTTGAGGGTGTAGCCGTTGCGGATCTCGCCATCCGACAGACGGATAAAGGTCGGATTGCGGTCCCGGATCACGTCGATCGCCACGGATGAGCGGGTCATGAGGCCGTTGAGCATGATGCCGCTGACCAGGGCCAAGGCGATCCCGTAATAAAGGGTCCGCGAGCGGACGAACTTATATTGCGGCTTCTGACCCACTTCCCGCGCCAGAACCGCCGCGACGGTGTCGAAAGCGATCAGGCCCGCCGGACGACCGACCTTGCCCATGATCTCGTCGCAGGCGTCGATGCACAGGGCGCAATTGATGCACTCCAGCTGCGCGCCGTCGCGGATGTCGATGCCCATGGGACAGGCCACCACGCACTGCTTGCAGTCGACACAGTCGCCCCGGCCTTCCCAGCTGGCGTCCTTCTTGTGCGCGCCGCGCGGCTCGCCCCGATCGACCCGATAGGTCACCTGCAGGGAATGCTCGTCGAGCATGGCGCCCTGGATACGGGGCCATGGGCACATATAGGTACAGACCTGCTCGCGCATGCCGCCGGCGAGGGAATAGGTGGTCAGGGTCAGGATCGCCGCCGAGATATAGGCGGTCATGGGCGCCGTCCCGGCGAACAGATTCTTCATCAGGGTCGGCGCGTCGTCGAAGTAGAAGACCCAGGCGCCGCCGGTGGCCACCGCGATCAGCAGCCAGACGAAGTGCTTGCCGCCCTTGCGCCAGAACTTGTCGAAGCTCCAGGGCGCGGCGTCGAGGCGGATGCGGGCGTTACGGTCGCCCTCGAACAGACGCTCCACAACGATGAAGAGATCGGTCGAGACGGTCTGGGGGCAGGCGTAGCCGCACCACAGCCGACCGAACAGGGCGGTGACCAGGAACAGGGCCAGGGCCGCCACCACCAGCAGACCGGTGAAGTAATAGACTTCCTGCGGCCAGAGCTGGATGAAGAAGAAGTAGAATCTGGCGTGGGTGAAATCCACCAGCACCGCCTGGTTGGGTGCGTTGGGGGCGCGGTCCCAGCGCACCCCCCGCAGCAGGTAATAGACGCCCAGGGTGGCCACGAGCACCAGCCACTTGATCGTGCGCCAGCGCCCGTGAACCAGTTTCGGATAGATCGGCTCACGCTTCTTATAGAGTTCGCCGCCAGATCCCCCAGATCCCGAGGAAGAACCACCGCCCTTCCCCGTGACCTTCTTATGGGAGCCAGAGCCCACGGTGTTGATGACCACGGTCACGACTGAAACTACGCCCCTTTATTTCTGTTCGCTCGGAATGGACGGCCTATTGGCCGCCACCCGACTTCACATGGATGTAAACGGCCAGGGCCTTGATGGTGGCCGCGTCGAAGCGATGCCCCCAGGCCGGCATGACGCCGCCACGACCGTTCCAGATCTGATCGTGGATAGAGGTGCGATCAGAGCCGTAGAGCCAGTCGGCGTCGGTCAGGTTCGGAGCGCCAAAGGCCTGGTTGCCCTTGCCTTCCGGTCCGTGACAGGCCGAGCACTGGGCCTGGAAGATCGGCGCGGCGCGGGCCACCGACCCGGCGTCCGCCTTGCGGTGGGAAAGCGCCACTACATACTCGGTCAGATCATCGATCTGAGTGGCCGGCAGCATCCCATCGCGGCCAAAGGCCGGCATCTGGGACATGCGGGCGTCCGGATCACCCGAGCGCACGCCCACCGTGATGGTGTGCTGGATGTCCTCCAGCTTACCGCCCCAGAGCCAGACGTCGTCCCGCAGGTTGGGATACCCCTTCCCGCCGGTGCCCCCCTGCCCATGGCAGGTGGCGCAGTTGTCGCCGAAGATCGACTGACCCTGAGCCAGGGCATAGGCCTGCAGCTTCGGATCGGCTTCGATCTGCTCCAGGCTGGCGGACTTCAGCTTGGCGCCTTCAGCCCCGCGTTGGGCCGCCAGGGCCCTCAGGTCTTCCGCCACCGTGGCCCGGGCCGAGTTGTGCAAGATCCCATGGGTGTAGCCATGGACACCTGGCCAAGCCGGCATCAGCACCCAATAGACGACGGCGAAGGCGATACAGGCATAGAACAGCCACACCCACCAGCGAGGCAGCGGGTTGTCCAGCTCGCGGATCCCGTCCCACTCGTGACCGGTCGTTTCAACGCCGCTCACTTCATCCTTTTCGCGAGGTCCGCTCATGCCGGATTCTCCTCATCGTCCAAGGGCGCGCGAGCGGCCTTGTCGAACTCAGCTTTGTTGCGGGGCCAAAAAGCATAGACACAGACCCCGATGAACAGCAGGAGGAAGTAGAGGCTGCCCCCCTGCTGGGCGAAGCGAGATATTGCTTCGTATTGTGAGGCCGTATTCATCGATTGTTGTCTCCCCCCGCTTGATAGGTCGAGAAGTCAACGCTGGTCCCGAGCATCTGCAGATAGGCGATCAGGGCGTCCATCTTGGTGATCCGGTTGGGATCGCCATCGAAATCACGCTGATTGATCTTCTGGCCATAGCGCTTCTTCAGAGCCGTGCCGCTGACCTGATCGTCGGCCTGGGCCTCAAGATCGGCCTTGGCGTTGGTGATCATGTCGGCGGTGTAGGGAACCCCCAGGGTCTTCATCGTCTTAAGCTTGGCCGCGATGTCATGATAATCGAGGTCCTGCTTGGCCAGGAAGGCGTAGGGCGGCATCACCGATTCCGGCACCACCGCGCGCGGATTGATCAAGTGATCTCGCTGCCAGCCGTCGGAATACTTGCCGCCGACCCGGGCCAGATCCGGCCCGGTGCGCTTGGAGCCCCACAGGAAGGGGTGATCATACATGCTCTCGGCGGCCAGGCTGTAGTGGCCATAGCGCTCCACCTCGTCCCGCAGGGGCCGGATCATCTGGGAGTGACAGCCGACGCAGCCCTCCGAGATGAACACGTCCCGGCCGGCGAGTTCGAGAGGGGTGTAGGGACGAACGCCCTGCACCTTCTCGATGGTGCTCTCCAGGTAGAACAGAGGAGAGATTTCGACGATCCCGCCAATCGAGATGACGATGATGATGCCGATAACAAGCAGGAGCGAATGACGCTCAAGCCAAAAATGGTGCTTCCACATGGAGACGCCCCCTATTCCGCCGCCATCGGGGCCGGCAGAGCCGGGCCGAGGGGGACGGGTTTCACGGAGATGACGCCGGTTTCACCCTGGCGAACGTCGCCACGGATGGTGCGCCACAGGTTGTAGGCCATGATCACGGTGCCGGTCAGGTACATCGCCCCGCCCAGCGCCCGCACCATATAGGCCACGTGCTTGGCCTCCACGGTCTGGACGAAGGAATAGGCCAGGAACCCTTCGGGCGTGTATTCGCGCCACATCAGGCCTTCCATGATCCCGGACACCCACATCGCGGAGATGTAGAGCAGGATGCCGGTGGTGGAGATCCAGAAGTGCCATTCCACCAAGCGGTCCGAATAGAGCCGCTCACGGCGCCACAGCCAGGGCGTCATGCAGTAGAGCGCGCCGAATGAGACGTAGCCGACCCAGCCCAGAGAGCCGGAATGGACGTGGCCGATACCCCAATCGGTGTAGTGCGACAGGGCGTTGACCGTCCGGACGGACATGACCGGACCTTCGAAGGTGGACATGCCGTAGAAGGCCAGGGAGACGACCAGCATCCGCACCACGGGATCGGTGCGCAGCTTATCCCAGGCGCCAGACAGGGTCATGACCCCGTTGATCATCCCACCCCAGGATGGCATCCAAAGCATGATCGAGAAGGTCATGCCGAGCGTCTGCGCCCACTGCGGAAGAGCCGTGTAGTGGAGGTGGTGCGGACCCGCCCAGATGTAGATGAAGATCAGGGCCCAGAAGTGGACGATGGACAGCCGGTAGGAATAGACCGGCCGCTCAACCCGCTTGGGGATGAAATAGTACATGATGGCCAGGAAGCCTGCGGTCAGGAAGAAGCCCACCGCGTTGTGGCCGTACCACCACTGGATCAGGGCGTCCTGGACGCCGGAATAGGCCGAATAGCTCTTGGCCGACAGGAAGGAAACCGGCAGGGCCGCGTTGTTGACCAAGTGCAGGACAGCGATAGTGACGATGAAGGCCAGATAGAACCAGTTGGCCACATAGATATGCGGCTCCTTGCGCTTCCAGATCGTGCCCAGGAACACCAGCAGATAGGCGACCCACACGATGGTCAGCCACAGGTCAACATACCATTCCGGCTCGGCGTATTCCTTGGACTGGGTGATGCCCATCAGGTAGCCGGTGGCGGCCAGGATGATGAACAGCTGATAGCCCCAGAACACGAACCAGGGCGCCAGACCGCCAGCGAGCCGCGCCTTGCAGGTGCGCTGGACCACGTAGAACGAGGTCGAGATCAGCACGTTGCCGCCAAAGGCGAAGATCACCGCCGAGGTATGCAGCGGCCGGATGCGCCCGAAGTTCAGGAACCCGAAATCCGGGAAGTAGAACAGGTTCGGCCAAGCCAGCTGGCTGGCCAGGGTCAGGCCGACCAACATGCCCACCACGCCCCAGAACATCGAGGCGATCACACCCGCCTTGATCACCCCATCCATGTATTTGCTGGTGTCGGGCTTGAAGCCGCCCGAGGAAAGCCCGGCTGTCAGGGCGAACGAGGCCAGGGTGAAGGCCCCCGTGAATATCATCGCGTGAACCCGGAAGCCCGGGTCCTTGGTCAAGGCCGCGACGATCAGCGCCCCGAGGGCGCCAAAGACCGTCAAGACCAGCGCGATCGCGGCGTCGAATGGTGCGCCGCCTTCGTCCGCAGTTGCTGCAGTCATTTCTCCAATCCCCGCCAAAAGTAGGGTGGAGTAGTCGCGGCGCGGCCCCTCTGACGCGTTGATCCAGATCAACAAACTTGCCCACCGATATGGGCATATTGCCGCCGGTCAGACGATATTCATCGGAAGGGCATAACCATGCGTATCCCCAGCAGACTTAGGGGCCAAGGGCTCCAACAAACCCAGCGGCGAGTCGCCCTGGCGGCGGGTCTGTTCGGCGGCGGCGTGGCCTTGGAATTGGGACTGATGCTGCGTCAGGCGATGTGGCTGCAAGGCCTGGGCGCTATCTGTGGCCAGCACTCCGCCGCTCTCTTGGTCCACTGCCCTGGCTGCTATGTAGCGGCGGCGCTGATGCTGAGCGGGATCGCGGTGGCCATGGCCCCCGCCCCCAAGGCCTTGGCCCGCGTTCGGCGCGTTTAAGGGCGCCTGAGGCTTTCAAGGTTCGAAAAGTGGCAAGGTTCGAAAACTGGCAAGGTTCGAAAACTGGCAAGGTTCGAAAACTGGCAAGGTTCGAAAACTGGCAAGGTTCGAAAACTGGCGGACGGCGGAGAGCTGATGAGTTCCCCGCCGTTTTTGTTTGCGCCCGCGGATCAGCCGCAGCGGCGCTGAAGAAAGGTCGGCCAAGTTTCGCCGCGACCATCGGTCGCACCACTGTCCGCATCGTCGGTCAGGCCAGATTCGATTTCCTCGACCACCACCGAACGATAACGACTGACGGTGATACGGGCGTTTTCACCCGGCTTCAGACTGCGGCGGATCGTGTGAGCGCCGAAACTTTCGGTGATCTTGATGATCTTACCGTTTCCGTGACAGTTTTCGACAAAAATGACGGCCATGGCGAATCGTATTCCTGAGTACAGTCGTTTGAATCGATGATGTGATTTTGAACCCTGTTCCGGACCGAAACTGTACTCCGTTCGGCCGGATCGTCCCCTATCGGGCGGAGATCTGCGCCGACTCGCGGCGAGGCGCGGTTGACTGCTTGACCCAATAGTCAATCTCGGCGCTGATGGCCGCCTCGCCACGCTTGCGCCGAACCGCCAGGCTCGAGTGGTCGGCGCAGTAGGACCCAGCGCCCGCGCGTTCACGGCCACAGAAACCAAATCCCGTCTCCGCGGGATCGCCGATCGGCCAGCGACAGGCGTGGGTCTTGAGGGTGAGCAATGTGGCCGTAGGGCCGGTCTCAAGACTGAAAGCAGGCGCAGGAACCGAGGTGGAGGCCAGGGGCGCGGCCGTGACCGCGGGAGCCGCCCGCTGAGGCGTGGCGTTGGCCACCCGTTGGGCCAGGCCAAGGGCCGCCCGGGGCCGGCCGGAACCGGGAGGACGGCCACCCAGGGACCGGGGACGTGACGGGGTGTCCCGGGTATTCAGACCCAGGCGGTGCACCTTGCCGATCACGGCGTTGCGGCTGACGCCGCCCAGTTGCCGCGCCACCTGACTTGCGCTCATGCCCTCCAGCCACATCTTCTTCAAGGCCGCGGTGCGTTCGTCATTCCATTCCATTTGGCTTCCCCAACCCTTGCTCAAGACACAGATTCGCTCACGCCGAATGCGAGTATTCGGACTATGCGGTCGCTATGACCGTCAGTGAGAAAACTTTGAAAACCCACCAGACCCGGACTTCCGCCCGCCGTCTTGAGAACAATAGTTGCCCGTCGAATTATGGTTAACCATGCGACACAAAGCGCAGCCATAATCGCTACAAGCCATTCTCGGATAACAGAGATTTTAGACTTGGCGCTTCACCACCTGAGCACAGCCATAAAAATCTAAGCTGTTGTGTACGCCCGCCCCTCCGACCACAAGAACTTGTGGTTTTCGGTCCCGAACCCTCCGATGGCGGACCATGTACAAGAACGCCGTTCCCCGTTGGATCGAATCGCCCGGACAGGGTGTTCCATACGCTGATTGGGGAAAAATTATTCTTTGATTCTATTGATATTTTTGTCAATCGAGGCGTGCAAAAAGTCGGTCAATTGATCTCGTTCCGCAGCCAGATGCGACGGATTGGCACATGCGCCTGACGCATATCCGTTCAATCCCCGTCGTGACGAAATTGTTAAGGAATCCGTATAGGACGAAACAAGCTGCGCACTAGACACGCGGTTAATAGCGCCTAGTCTCCCGCCACTGACCTCACCGACACAAGAGGTCTTGGGAGGGGCGAATGACCATTGAGCTAAAGATCCTGGCCTGGACGCTGGTGCTGGCCTTCATTCAGATATTGCTGTTCGACTTCGCCAGGACCGGCCAGTACGGCCTGAAGTGGAACACTGGCCCGCGGGACGAGACCATGCCCCCGCTCAAGCCCCAGGCCGAACGCCTGCGCCGGGCGCAGGACAATCTCTATGAGACCCTGCCCCTGTTCATCGCGGCGATCCTGATCGCTCATGTGGCTGGGCGCGAGAACGCCCAGACCGCCCTGGGCGCACAGATCTACTTCTGGGGGCGCGTGGTCTATGTGCCGCTCTACGCCTTCGGCGTGCGCCAGATCCGGTCCCTGGTCTGGCTGGTCAGCACCGCGGGGCTGTTGATGGTGATCCTGGCGCTTCTGAAATAGGGCTGGCTGAAACAAGACCGACGATTTCTTAAGCGGGCGGCCCTATTGAGGGGACCTCTGAACTGGAGGTTCCCTATGCCCGGTGTCGTTTCCACCGCCACGCCCCTCTCCACCACCTGGACCTTTTTCGAAGGGGACTGGCGTGAGGGCAACATCGCCATCATGGGGGTGCGCACCAACGCCGCCTGGATGGCCTCCAGCGTGTTCGACGGCGCCCGCGGCTTCGAGGGTGTGACGCCGGACCTGGATCTGCATTGCGCCCGTGTGAACCAGTCGGCCGCCAACTTCGGCCTCAAGCCCGTCACCTCGGTTGAGACCTGGATCGAACTGACCCGGGAGGGGCTGAAGCGCTTCGATCCCAAGGCCGAGACCTATATCCGGCCGATGTACTGGGCCGACCAGGGCCTGGGCGGTGGGGTGATGTTCGATGCGGACACCACCCGCTGGTGCCTGTCGATCTATGTGACCCCCATGCCCGCGCCCAAGGGCTCGGCGATCACCCTGTCGCCCTATCGGCGCCCGACCCTGGAATGCGCGCCGGTGGACGCCAAGGCCGGCTGTCTCTATCCTAACAACGCCCGCGCCCTGTTCGAGGCCAAGCGGCGCGGGTTCGACAACTGCCTGCTGACCGACATGCTGGGCAATGTGGCCGAACTGGCCAACGCCAACATTTTCATGGTCAAGGACGGGGTGGTGTTCACCCCTGCCCCCAACGGCGTTTTCCTGGACGGGATCACCCGGCGCCGGGTGATCAGTCTCCTGCGCGCGGATGGTGTCGAGGTGGTCGAGAAGACCCTTGCCTATGCGGACTTCCAGACCGCCGACGAGATCTTCTCCTCAGGTAATTTCGGCAAGGTCTCGCCGATGATCCGCATCGACGCGCGCGAGCTTCCCATCGGCCCCGTCACCTTGCGCGCCCGCGCCCTCTATTGGGCTTTCGCCCACAGCTGAGCGCTCACACCTTAGACGCCGTGGCCGGCGCTTCCGCCGCCGTGGCCTTCAGCAGGGCGGCCTCGCGGATCTGGGTCAGGGTGGTGGTGGGCGAGATGGCGTCCGGGTCGATCTTCACGTGCAGGATAGCCGGCAGGCCCGAGGCCTCGGCCCGCGCGTAAGCGTCGGCGAAGTCTTCCGTCCGCTCCACCGTGGCCCCAAACCCGCCAAAGGCGGTGGCGTAGGCGGCGAAGTCAGGATTGACCAGGTCCGTGGCCGAGACCCGCCCCGGGAACTCCCGCTCCTGGTGCATGCGGATGG
>JARLIP010000231.1 GCA_031291685.1 Caulobacteraceae bacterium
CTGATCGCCGCCAAAAAACCCAGCGTGGCGATCACATGCGGCGGTCTCACCGGAAGGCTGCGCCGGGCTTGGCGCCCAGCTTCTTGACTATCATGGCCGCCGGGCAGAAGCCGGTGAAGGCCGCCTGGATCATGTTGAGCCCGGCGAAGACCGACAGCAGGATCCACCAGGGGTTCACAAAGTGGGCCAGCGCGATGCCGGCCAGCACGACGCAACCGGCGAAGACGAAAACCAGGCGATCCACAGTCATGGTCGAACTCCTCGATGGCTCAGGCCGTGACCTGAGCCAGAGCCTGGCGCGTCCAGGCGACGATCTGGTCGGCGTTCATCAGACCCGCGGCGCGGGCCAGGATCTTGCCGTCCTTGAACAGAAGCAGGGCCGGAATGCCCGACACCCCGAACTCCGTGGCCGCCTGAGGCTCGGCTTCCGCATTGAGCTTCAACAGCCGCACATCCGGCTCCAGCCTGGCCGCCGCCGCGGAGAACTGCGGCGCCATCGCCCGGCAGGGTCCGCACCAGGGGGCCCAGACATCCACCAGAAGCGCCGCGCCCTTGGTCGAGGCGCGGTGGGCCCGCAGATCCTTGGCGTTGACCTCCGTGGGATGACCAGCGAACAGCGCCCCGCCGCAGCGACCGCACTTGGCCGCCCTGGGATCCTTGCCGTCAGGCGTCCGATTGGCGGCGCCGCAGTTGGGGCAGACATATTGGCGCATCGATCCCCCCTCAGGGTTTGATCTTCCTGATGCCCATCACGTCGAGCGCGAGCTTTTCGTAGAAAGGTTCGCTTTCGCCGCGCTTGACCTTGGCGAGGAAGTATTTCTCGAAACCGACCTTGGCCAGGTGCACCCAGCCGCCGCTGGCGGACCAGTTGACGTTGCGGGGCGGAATCTGGGGCTGGGCCACGAAGGCGACCCCGCCATCGCCGAAATCCGCCAGGCAGATGGCGTTCCAGGTGGCCTCGTGCGTGGTCGGCTTACCTTCGACCAGCGCGCCGATGTTCCTGGCGATGGCGGTGACCATGCTCTCGATCATAAAGCCCGTCTTCGGCACGCCCACCGCCACCGGGGTCTTTCCGGTGGGGGCGATGGCCACGCAGACCCCGAGGGCGAACACGTTCGGAAAGGCCGGATTGCGCTGGTGCTTGTCGACCACGATGAAGCCCCGGGGATTGGTCAGCCCCTCGATCCCGCGCACGGCCTCGACCCCGCGACAGGCGGGCAGCATCATCGAGTAGCTGAAGGGCAGATCGTGGCTCGCCTTGGTCGATCCGTCCTCGGCGACCTCCTCCACGTGCATCATCCCGGCCTCGACCGAGGTGACCTTGGCGTTAGTGATCCATTTGATATGCCGCTCGCGCATCTCGCTCTCGAGCAGGCCCTTGGTGTCCCCGACCCCGTCCAGGCCCAGATGGCCGATATAGGGCTCGGGGGTGACGAAGGTCATCGGCACCCGGTCGCGGATCTTGCGGCGCTTGAGTTCGGTGTCGAGGATCATGGCGAATTCGTAGGCCGGACCGAAGCAGGAGGCGCCTTGCACCGCCCCGACCACGATCGGCCCCGGATTCTCGACGAACCGATCGAACGCGGCGGCCGCGGCCACGGCGTGATCCACGTGACAGATTGATTGGGTGAAGCCGCCCTTGGGCCCAAGCCCGGTGATCTCATCGAAGGCCAGATCCGGGCCCGTGGCGATCACCAGATAATCATAATCGACCAAGCTTCCATCGTTCAGCTCGAGACGGTTCTGCTCGGGAAGGACGCGCTTGGCCCCTACCCCGCTAAAGCCGACGCCGCGCTTCTTGAACACCGGCGGCAGATTGACCTCGATCGCCTCCCGCTTTCGCCAGTGCACCGCCACCCAGGGGTTGGAGGGCACGAAATGGAAGATGTCGCCCAGGGAGACCACGCTGACATCGGCATGGGCGCCGACGGCGGACTTGATCTCGAACGCGGCGATCGCACCGCCCAATCCGGCTCCTAGGATCACTATTCGCGGCTTGGCCATCGTCTTTTCCTCCCGAGGCGCCGTCTAGCGGCGGTAGAATCCGCGCGCTTCGGCCACCCCGCATTGATGAAGATCACAGCGCGGCGCGGAGACGAGCCGTAGCGTGATCACGTCGATGGCTTGACTATATATGTGTATAGATGCATATACGCAACTATGAAAATTGATGCCGCATCGCTGAAGGTTTCCGCGGACGACGCCTGCGGCCTGCTCAAGGCCCTGGCCAATCCGCATCGGCTGATGATCGTCTGCTCGCTGATCGACGGCGAGCAGTCGGTGGGCGCCCTGGCCCAGCAGTTGGGGGTGAGGGAATCCCTGGCGTCACAACATCTGGGGCTGCTGCGGCGGGACGGCTTGGTGAGCGCCCGGCGTGACGCCCAGACCATCTATTACGCGCTGCGGAGCGGGCGGGCCCGGGCCCTCGTCGAGACGTTGTCCCGCCTGTTCTGCACCGCCTCCACACCGACCCATTCCTAGGAGTCCGCCATGTTCGGAACCATCAAGACCAGGGACCTGACGCCCGCCCAGGTGAAGGCCGCCCTCGCCGCCCAGGAGATCCTGCTGATCGACGTGCGCGAGCCCGCCGAGTTCGCCGCCGAGCGCATCCACGGGGCGCTGAACTTCCCCCTCTCGACCTTCGATCCCTCCGCCCTGCCCAAGGCGGACGACAAGACCATCGTGTTCCAGTGCGGCTCGGGCAAGCGCTCGGCCATGGCCGTGGATCAGTGCCGCAAGGCCGGTCACGCCATCGACGCCCATCTGGCGGGCGGGATCATGGCCTGGAAGGGCCAGGGCCTGCCGACGGTGAGCATCGACGGCGACACGGGCGCCACCCGCGACCGATCCTGATCGGCCGCCGGACAAGACCAAGAAACGGGGAGAGCGATCCATGGCTGGAAGGCCGTTCATAGCCGGCGCCCTGGGCGCCGCATTATTGCTGAGCGCCTGCGGACGCCACGAGCCGACCGCGCCCATCGCCGAGACCGCCCCCGCCGCCGGGCGCCTGCGGGTTCAGCTCCAGACCGTCGCGGACCTCAAACCCGTCCCCGGAACCCTGACCACCCGGGATATGGCCGAGGCTCGGGCCCGGATCGGCGGAACCTTGATCCAGCTGCGGGTGAAGGCAGGCGACACGGTTCGCCAGGGACAGCTGATCGCCACGGTCAAGGATGACCGGATCGTCCTGCAGACCGGGGCCTATGACGCCCAGACCTCCGCGGCCCAGGCCCAGGCGGCGGCGGCCCAGGCGGAACTCGTCCGCACCCGCGATCTCTTCTCCCACGGCGTCTATGCCCAGGCCCGCCTGGATCAGGCCGAGGCCCAGGCCAAATCGGCCAATGGGGCTCTGGCCGCCGCCCGGGCCCAGCGCGCCGCCAGCGCCGAGCAAGGCGCCCAGGGCGCGGTGCTGGCGCCGGCGTCCGGACAGGTGCTGACCGCCGACGTTCCCACCGGCTCCGTGGTCATGCCGGGGCAATCCATCGCCCGGATCACCGCCGGCCCGGTGGTGGTGCGCATCGAACTGCCCGAGGCCGAGGCCGCCGCGCTCAAGGTCGGCGACACCGTCCAACTGACACCCGAGGATATCCGCGGCGCCGCCGCCCAGGCCGTGATCGGCCAGATCTACCCGTCGGTGACCAACGGCCAGCTGGTGGCCGACCTGACCGCCCCGAACCTGCCCCGGGATCTGATCGGCCAGCACGTCCGCGCCAGGATCAAGGTGGGCGAGCGCCAGCAGGCCCACGGCTATGGCCGCCAGCAGGAACAGCGGGGTCAGCGGCGA
>JARLIP010000025.1 GCA_031291685.1 Caulobacteraceae bacterium
CTGCTCAACATGGTGGCGATGCAGGCGCCGCACCTCTTGATCCTCGATGAGCCGACCAACCACCTGGACATCGACAGCCGCCGCGCGCTGCTGGACGCCCTCAACGACTATGAAGGCGCCGTGATCCTGATCACCCACGACCGCTCCTTAATGGAACTGGTGGCCGACCGGCTGTGGCTGGCGGCCGACGGGACCGTGAAGCCCTTCGAGGGAGACATGGAGGACTACGCCAAGTTTGTCCTGGATCGCGCCCGGGTCGCCGCCCGCGCTCCGACCCAGGTCCGAGAGGAAGCCGCCCCGGTCAAGGCCACCCCCAAGGCTCCGACGACCACGGCGGTGGGCCCGCTCAAGCGCAGGCTCGAGGCCGCCGAGGCGGTGCTGGCCCGGGAGACCAAGGCCGTGGCCGAGTTGGACGCCGCCCTGGCCGATCCCAAGCTATTCAAAACTGATCCCCAAAAGGCCGCCGAGTTGGGCCGCCGCCGCGAGAAAAGCCAGGCGGCCCTGGATCGCGCCGAGGCTTTATGGATGGAGGCCGCCGAGGTCTATGAAACCGCGCGGGCGGCGGCCGAGGGGTGAACTCGCCTTCTCCCGGACCACGACATCTCATCTGAAGGGTATCGATTGAGGCGCGCCCATTGCCTCATTCGTGTTCCGTGGCTTGCTGACAGCGTCGATGATCTTGTTCATCTGACGCTTAAGGCGCCGCAACAGACTCTTGTGAAACGGGCGCTTGCCCACCGTGGGGCGGATGATTGAGGTCGGTAGTTCATCCTCACGCGCCTCAATTGCGGCCAGCACGATCTCCTGAATACAGGCTGCGGGGACAAGCTGGTGAACTGCGTGTCTCGACATCATCGACCGGCCCGCTCCGAACATGATCGAGTCAACCGGGACATCCATTTTTTCAGTGTAGGCCAGCGACCGCAGGGCCGCGCGTCGAGAGATCAGGTAACCTGCGGTCCCAAGATAGCTGCTGCCGAGCCGATGGAGCCGCCTCCCGCCAATGGCGGCCAAGGGTGTTGACCCGATCCGGGGCTGATTCGCGCGCCCCTCAAGCTTGATGAGTTCGACTCCGGGCGGGATCCAAGCCTCGTCCAGCAACTCGGATAAATTGCTACCGAAATGGACGTCATCCTCGAACACGGCCATCCAAGAATCATCGCTGTCCAAGAGATTGCGCCAGACCTTCCGGTGACTTAGGGCGCAGGCCATGTCGCCGTCTGAAATAATCCGATCGTTCACGAGGATGGATCTGTGTTTTTCTAGAAGCGCTTTGTTGGATGGATCTTGTCCATCGATGGCCGTGATAACCTCGAGCTTCACGCCCTGTTCGCCTGCGAGCTTGAGTATGCGCTCAAGCCTATCTGGACAGCGCCCCAGATTTATCACGACAGCCCGCATCATTCGGCCCCCACAGAACTCCTCCGTTGGGGACTATACGCAAATTTTGCAACTTAAAGAACCTTCTTAAGTGGCGCGTTGCCGCCCATGTATGACCGCCGGGTAACCCTGAACAGGATCTGTGCGGCCTCCACAGTGATCACCTAACCGAAATGCACCTGCGCGACCAAGCGGCTCACGTTCTAACGCCACCGGGAACAGTTTTCGCAACCGTAGATATCACTCGAACGGGATGAATTGAGGCGCTTGCATAGGTTCCACAGCGACAGGTTTTGACCGAGCCAATGACGCGATCTGCTTCACTTTGCGATTAACGCGTCGCAGGAGACTCTTGTGAAACGGGCGCCGGGCTCCGGTATGTCGGATCATTGATGTCGGAAGACCATCTTCCCGGGCTTCGATCTTGGCGAGTTCATATTCCTGGATACAGGCCGCTGGCAGCACCTGATGGATTTCGATCGCGGACATTAGCGCGCATCCACTACCGAACATCACGGAATCGACCGGGACGTCCATTTTCTCCGTATATTTGAGCAGAAGCCCAGCCGCTTTACGCGAAATCATGTAGCCCGCAGCCCCCAGATAACTGCTGCCTAATCGATAGAGCCGTCGATGCCCAATGGAACAGACTGGCGCGACGCCTAGCAGGACGTCATTCGGGCGCGCCTCAAGCTTCACCAACTCTACGCCCCGGGGGATCCACGCCGAATCAATGAGCAGGGAAAAATCCTTGCCCATGTGAATGTCATCCTCAAACACCGCCAGCCATTCATCGGCGCTATCGAGCAAATATTTCCACGCTTTTCGATGGCTGAGGGCGCAGGCCATGTCCGTGTTCGAGATGATCTTGTCATTCACCGTGGCGGCCCGGTGTTTTTCGAATTCGGCAAAATTGGCTGGATCTCGGCCATTAACGGCGGCGATGCGCTCCAGCTTAATATTGTGGGACTCAGCGAGCCGATACATTCGGCCTAAGCGATCAGGATATTGATCAAGATTTATAACAACGGCCCGCATCAATCCGCCCCGCTTGCGGCAACTGGAAATCCAAGGGTTGCGGCGTTCGCCGCAACCACAAGGCCCCCTAGTTGGAACGGCTTCGGATTGCAGGCAAGGTGGTAGCGTAACAAAGTTGGGATAATATGTCCGACGCGCATCGCTCAAGCTGAGCGGTGAGTCCGCTCCAATTGGCTCATGGCGCTCTACGCCCTATCCACAGGTCACGGACAGCACCACGCCCGTCTTGGTGTCGAAGATGATATCGGTCCGGTCAGGGCGATAATCGTCGGCGATCGGACAGGTGCTGCAGGAGACGCGTCGGCGGGCCGGCTCCACGGGCACTGGGATCTGGGTCTTGGGCTTACCCACCAGATAGGCCAGGCTCGGCGCGTCGCACTGGGCGCGCACCGTCGGCGTATTGGGGGAATTCGGAATCAGTCTCGCCGGCGAGGCGTCCGAATCCGTCCCTGACGGTTTACGCGCGGGCTCGCCGCAGGCCGCCAGCAGCAGAAGGGGCGCGGCGACCCAGGCCAGACGCCTCAAGCCTGCTTCTCCCAACCCCGTTCGGCGCCCTGGCGCCAATAGGACACCGGCAGGCCCTTGGCCTTGAAGGTGCGCCACCGGCCCCTCGCCTCGGCCACCGCCGCCTCGTCCCGTCCATCGAACAGCAGGACGCAGCGTTGGAAGCCCTCAAGATCCGGCGCTTCGGCGCCATCGATCAGGAAGGCGACCTGGGCCTGGTTCACATTGTCCGCCTCAGTGGTCAAAAGGATCGGCTGACGCTCTGCCTGGGGCTCGTCGGCGGGGCCGTGGGGCAGGAAGCTGTCGTCGCGATAGCTCCATAGCCATCCGTCCAGATGCTCGATGCGCTGCCGGTCGGACGCGCGCACGAGGGCTTTCCACCCCCGCGCGAGGGTCTTTTCCAGAAGTTCGGGCAGGGCCTGGTCCAGGGCGGTGCGTTCTAGGTGGTAGAACCAGACTTCGCAGGGGGCTTGGCTCATGAATGGCGGCTCCCAGCTCAACCCTCGTAGAAGTCGGCGACCAGGCGATCAAGCAGGCGCACGCCATAGCCCGTGGCGCCATCGGGGATGGTGGCGATGGCGGACGGCTTCTTCCATGCGGTGGAGGCGATGTCGAGGTGAGCCCAGGGCAGGCCGTTGACGAACTTCTGAATGAACAGGGCCGCGGTGATCGAGCCCCCGGGACGGCCCCCGACGTTCTTGACGTCAGCCGCCATGCTCTCGATCTGCTTTTCATAGCCGGCCGGCAGGGGCAGGCGCCACAAGAGGTCGCCGGAGGCCTTGGAGGCGGCCAGCAGGTTCTCGGCCAGCTCGTCGTTGTTGGAGAACAGACCGGCATAGTCGTTGCCAAGGGCGATGATGATGGCCCCGGTGAGGGTCGCCAGATCGACCATGAACTTGGGCTTGAAGCGATCCTGGCAGTACCAGAGGGCGTCGGCGAGGACGAGGCGCCCTTCCGCGTCGGTGTTGATCACCTCAATGGTCTGACCGGACATGGATGTGACGATGTCCCCAGGGCGCTGGGCGGCGCCGTCGGGCATGTTTTCCACCAGACCCAGGATGCCGACCACATTGGCCTTGGCCTTGCGGGCGGCCAGGGTGAGCATCAGGCCCGAAACGGCGCCAGCGCCGCCCATGTCCCACTTCATGTCTTCCATGCCGTCGGCGGGCTTTAGGCTGATGCCGCCGGTATCGAAGCACACGCCCTTGCCCACGAAGGCGATGGGCTGGGCGCCGGGATCGGCCGCGCCGTTCCAGCGGATCACCACCAGCTGACTGTCCCGGGCGCTGCCAAGGCCGACCCCCAGCAGGGAGCCCATGCCAAGCTTGGCCATCTCGTCCTCGCCGAGAATTTCGACGACGAGGCCAAGGGATTCCAGGGCCTTGACGCGTTTGGCGAATTCGACGGGATAAAGGATGTTGGCGGGCTCGGAGACCAGATCCCGGGTGAAGGTCACGCCATCGGCCAGGGCCGAAAGCGGGGCGAACGCCGCCTGGGCCGCGGCCACGTCGTCGGCGACGATGCGCACCGTCTTGAGGGTCGGCTTCTTTTCAGGCTTCTCGGTCGTGCGGTAGCGGTCGAAGCGGTAGGAGCCCAGGCGAACCCCCAGGGCGGCGCGGGCCGCGAGTTCCGCCGATCCATCGGCGAAATCCAGGGTCAGAACCTCGGCTCCGCTGGTCTTCAGGGCGTTGAAGGCTTCGGCTGCGAGGGTTTCGGCCCGGGCGGCGTCGAGGCTCTTGGCGTCACCGACGCCGATCACCAACACGCGGGAGGCGTCGAGGCCGGCCGGGGCGATCACGTCCAGGGTCTTGCCCTTGGCCCCGGTGAAGGCCACCGCGGAAAGGGCGCGGGACAAAGCGCCGCCCGCCGCCTGATCAAGGGCCGCCGCCTCGGTGGACAGGGTCGCGCCTTCAAAGGCTAGGACGGCCCAGGCGCCGGAAGCTTTGGCGCCATCAGCGCGGGCGACGAACTCGACCTGCATATTGAACTCCTGACGATGGTTCGAACGAGCGCCAGCTTAAGCGATCGTTCCGGACGACGATGTGTTGGCTCATCGCTTAGCCCCGGCGGCGGCGGTTGGCGACTCCCATGTGGGACGTGTAGAAGGTGGACAACCCAGTCGGGGTCCGCAACGGTCGCTCTGGCTTCATTCTGCGCAGGCCTATGCACCTCATTGAACGATATCTGCTTCGGCAGTTGCTCGGACCAACCCTGCTGGCGATCCTGGCCCTCGGCGCGCTCGCCCTGCTCAGCCAAAGCCTGGGCGCCCTCGACATCATCGTGAACCAGGGCCAGAGCGCCCTGGTGCTGATCAAGGTGATTTCCCTGGCCATGCCGCAGCTGATGTCGCTGGTGCTGCCGATCGCGATCTTCATCGCCGCCCTGATCGCCCTGAACCGTCTGCATACCGAGCAGGAGATCGTGGTCTGCTTCGCCAGCGGGATGAGTCGCTGGCGCGTCATCTCCCCCGCCATCCGCCTGGCGGCGGTGGCGACCCTGATGGCTCTGGCCACAAATCTGTGGATCGCCCCCTGGGCCGACCGGGCCATGCGGCGCGAGCTGTTCCAGATCCGCACCGACCTGGCCGCCAGCCTCGTGCATGTGGGTCAGTTCAACCGGCCCGCGCCCGGGCTGACTGTCTATGCCCAGGACAGCGATCAATCCGGCGCCTTCCACAATCTGTTCGTGTTCCAGGAAAAGCCGGAGGGCGGCGACACCACCTACATCGCGGCCCGGGGCAAGATCGCCAAGCGCAACGGCGCGCCGGTTCTGATCATGCGCGACGGCTCCAGCCAGGCCTTCACCGCCACGGGGGTTCTTAATTACCTTAAGTTTGGTGAGTATATCTTTGATTTAACACCATATATGTCCGATGACGAAATCATTCAGTACAAGATCGCCGATCGCTATCTGCACGAATTATTGTTCCCCGACCTGACCCAGACCTGGGAGCGTCAGAACCGCAAGAAGATGCTGGCTGAAGCCCATGCGCGGCTGTCGGCGCCGCTCTACAATATCACCTTCATGGCCCTGGCCTTGGCCGCGGTGATCGGCGGCGCCTTCAGCCGGCTGGGTTATGGGCGGCGGATCCTGATGGTCTGCGCCTTCGCCGCCTTGCTGCGGATCCTGGGCATCGGCGCCCAGGCGGCCTGCGCCGGCCAGCCCTGGCTTAACGTGCTCCAGTACGCCATCCCCATCGCCGGCATGTGGTGGGCCTTCGCCGAGTTGTTCCGCCAGCGGGCCAGCCGGCTGCCGATCCTGAGGCGGGCCAAGCCCAGGGTCGCGGTGGATGGAGCGGCGGCATGAGGCTGCGCCTGACCCGGATCGAGCGCTATGTGCTCGAAACCACCCTGTTGGGGGTGGCGACCGCCCTGGCGGTGCTATCGACGGTGATCATCCTGATCGACTTCGTGGAGCTGTCGCGCACCGTGGCCCTGCGCGCCGAGATCGGCTTCGCCAAGGTCCTCTATCTGACCGCCCTGCACGCCCCCTCGGTGATTCTGCTGCTGTTGCCCTTCGCCTTTCTGTTCGGGGTTCTGGGGGCCTATGTGAACCTCAATCGCCGCAGCGAACTGATCGCCATGCGGGCGGCTGGCGTTTCGGCATGGCGATTCATCTTTCCCGCGGCGGGAGCGGCCCTTTTGATCGGCATGGTGTCGGTGACCGTGCTCAACCCCGTGGCTTCGGCCCTCAATGCGCGGTTCGAGCAGGAGAGCGACGCGCTGCAGCGCGGCCCATCGCCCGCCGCCGCCAACCAGGAGGTCTGGCTGCGCCAAGGGGACGCCCATGCTCAGATCGTGATCCGGGCCAAGTCCCGAGACCTCTATCAGAACGGCCTGCGCCTGAAGGGCGTCAGCCTGTTCATCTCCACGCCAGGCCCCAAAGGGTTGGAATTTTCCCGCCGCGTTGAGGCCAACGAAGCGCGCCTCCTGCCCGGCTACTGGATGCTGATCGGCGCCCGAGAGGCCACCCCAGGCGCTGAGGCGTTGCGCTACGACACCCTTACCCTGCCCTCCAGCCTCAACGGTCAATCGGCTCTGGAGCGCTTCGCTTCCCCCAAGGCGGTGCCGTTCTGGGGATTGATGGACGCCATCGCCAGGACCGAGCAGGCCGGGTTCTCGGCCACGGGCTACCGGCTGCAGCTTGACCAGTTGCTGGCCATGCCTCTGCTGCTGGCGGCCATGTCGGTGCTGGCGGCGGCTTTCTCGCTGCGACTGATTCGCTTGGGCGGGCTTGCGGCCCTGGCCGGTTCGGGGGTGGCCCTGGGCTTCGTACTATTTTTCTTTGATCAATTCTGTCATGCCCTAGGCGAGGCTGGGGCGATTCCGCCGTTTGCGGCGGCCTGGACGCCACCCATTCTCGCGCTTTTGTCCGGGTTCACCTTGCTTTGCTATACCGAGGACGGCTAGGGCGATGCAGCCATGTCGGTACGCCGGGGGCAAACACTGTTTCGCGATTGGAAGTCTCGGCTGATGCGCGATCTAAGACGAGCTCGACAGAGCGCGGGGAAGCTTGGCCTATTGGCTGGCTCCGCCGTATCCTTGATGTGCGTAAGCCCCGTCCTGGCTCAGACCGAGACGTCGCTGCCCGTGCGCGCGCCCAATTCCGCCGCGCCCTTGTTGCCCAGTGAGCTTCCCAAGACGACGGCGAGCCGTCCCAAGCCGGTTCCCGTGGATGACGGACTGGGGCAGCGCGGCTTCTATCTCGAAGCCGACACCCTGATCCGCGACGACCACGCCAATAGCTGGACCGCCAGGGGCAGCGTCGAGGCCCGGTATCAGGGCCGGGTGCTACGTGGCGACGAGGTGATCTACAACATCGCGGCCGGCACGGTCGTGGCCAACGGCCACGCCCAGATCATTCAGCCTGACGGGACGGTGCAGACCGCCGACCACATCGTGCTGGATGATAAGATGCGCGCCGGTTTCGCCCGCGGTTTCGCCCTGCATACGCCCGAGAACATGACCTTTGCCGCTGATGTGGCCGTGCGGCGCAGCGAGACGGTCAATGAACTCAGCCGGGCGGTCTATACGCCCTGCCAGATCTGCGCGGAGGATGGTTCGCCAGAGACCCCCAGCTGGTCGATCAGCGCCTCCAAGGTGATCCAGGATCACCAGCGCCACCTGGTCTATTACCGCAACGCCGTGCTCTCGATCAAAGGCGTGCCGGTCTTCTATACACCGGTGTTCTGGCATCCGGATCCGGATTCGCCCCGGGCCTCGGGCCTGCTGATGCCCAAGGCCAGCAGCTCGACCAAGCGCGGCCTGTCTTATGAGCAGCCCTATCTGCAGGTGATCTCACCCTCGCAGGAGCTGACCATCAGCCCGCAGATCAACACCAAGGAGAATCCGTTCCTGAACCTGGAATGGCGCAAGCAGTTCTATTCCGGTCAGATCGATGCGCGGTTCGGTTATACCTACGAGCGGGATTTCGACGGCAAGGGCAACAAGTTCGGCGCCCTGACCTCCCGATCCTTCGTCCTGGCCAACGGCGCGTTCGATCTGAACAGCAACTGGTCGTGGGGCTTCGATGTCGACCGGACCTCGGACGCCCTGCTGTTCCAGAAATACGATATCTCGAACGTCTATGAGAACCACGGGCCCTATAACAGCGACAGCCAGCGTCTGCTGAGCCAGATTTTCGCCACTCGCCAGGACTCCAATTCCTATCTGTCGATTTCGGCGCTGGATTTCCAGGGGCTGAGAACCAATGCCGCCGGGATCACCGAGAACAGCGGCGCCTTTCCCGTTGTCGCTCCCCTGATCGAGGCGCGCTATGAGCCCGCGGCCCAGATTCTGGGCGGGCGGTTGCGTTTCGTGGGCAGCGCCGTGGTTCTCAGCACCAGCGATTCCGCGGTCGATCCCACCCAGCCGGGCCCCGATAGCCGCCGGGCGACCGCCGAGGTGAACTGGCAACGCAATTTCACCGTCGGCCCCGGGATCCGCTTGTCACCGTTCCTGGATCTGCGGGGCGATTTCTACAATGTCTCCAATCCGACGGCGACGGATCATGGAACCTACAACATCAGCCGGGGCGTCGGCACGGCGGGCCTGGACGTCAGTTGGCCATTCATCAAGCAGGCCGGCTCGACCTCGATCATTCTGGAGCCGTTGGGCCAGATCGCCCTGTCGCCCAACATCACTCAGAACAGCCATATTCCCAACGAAGACAGCGTCGTAACCACCTTCGATGAAACTAATCTGTTCAGCACGGATCACTTCAGCGGCTACGATCTGATCGAGGGTGGTCAGCGGGTGAACGTCGGTGGGCGCGCCACCGTGGCCTGGGGTGACGGCCTTAGCGCCCGGCTTCTGCTGGGTCGAACCTTCCGAGCCCAGACTGAAACCGCCTTCCCCGCCTATTCAGGGCTGAACGGTCATAGCTCGAACTGGGTGGTGGCGGCGGACACCACTCCGGTGGGGGGGCTTTCAATCTTCAGCCGAGCCTTGCTCGACGACTCCTTTAACGCCCAGAACACCGAGGTCGGCGTCAATTTCGCGCATACCCGAACCCGCGGTTATATCCGATATGATGACGACAACACCCAGCCGACCGGCAGGACGCGCTCTGTCGAAGGCGCCGGCGAGTTCTTCGTCACCCGGCACTGGGGCGTAAGCTTGGTGGGCATACGCGATCTTCAGGTCAGCAGTTGGCGCAAACGCAATGTCGGTCTGATCTATATGGATGACTGCATCCGGGTCGAAGTGGTCTATCAGCACGAAGACACGGTGGTCGGGCGGCTTGGCAAGTCTGACGCCGTGTTTGTTCGCCTAAAGCTCGCCACATTGGATGGCGAAGGATACAAAAATGCCGACTTCCATTGAGGCGGGCGATTTGAGTGCAATGAAAGGAACGGGCTCGTTCATGATGCGGACCTGCAAGACCGCGGCTGTATCCGCTTCCGCCCTCTGGCTGGCCTTGGCGGCCCATCCGGCCTTGGCTCAGGGCGCCGCGCCGGCGGCCGCCCCCGCTCCGGCGGCGAAGGCGGTCAACCCCTTGAGCGAAGGCGTGGTGGTGGTGGTCAACGACCAGATCATCTCGACCTACGACCTGCAACAGCGGGTGCGCCTCCTGATGGTCACCGCCGGCGTGCAGCCGACCCCCCAGGCCCTGCAGCAATTGCAGCAGGAAGCCCTGCGTTCGCTCATCGAAGAGCATCTTGAGATTCAAGAGATACGCAGAGAGGAAAAAGAACAAAAATTCAAGATCGTAGCCGATGATAATGATGTAGCGCGTGATATCGACCGCATCGCCTCCGGCAACCGTATGACCGGCGATCAACTGCTCAAGGCCCTGGCCTCCGCGGGGGTCGGTTCCGAAACCCTCAAGGATCAGCTTCGCGCCCAGATCAGCTGGGCTCGCTGGATCCAAGGGCGATACGGCGGCTCACGGATCAAGGTCGGCCAGGACCAGATCAATGCGGTTCTGCGCCAATTGCAGGCCGAGGCCTCCAAGCCCCAGTTTCAGATCAGCGAAATCTTCCTCGACGCCAATCGCGTTGGTGGCATGAATGTCGCCGTGGATGGCGCCAACCAGCTGGTCACCCAAATGCAGCAGGGCGCGCCCTTCCCCGCCGTGGCGCGGCAGTTCTCCACCGCGTCCACCGCGGCCAATGGCGGCGACGCCGGCTGGCTGACGGAATCCCAGCTGCAACCCGAACTACGCGATGTGGTCGAGAAGATGCGCCCGGGCCAGATGTCCCAGCCCATCCAGGTGCGGGACGGGGTCTATATCGTCTATCTGCGGGACAAGCGGGCTGGCGCCGGCTCCGATATGGTCACCCTTAAGCAGGCCGCCATCAGCCTGCCGGCGGACGCCAGCGCCGAGCAGATCGAAGCCGCCCGCAAGAGCCTTCTGGGTCTGAAAAAGGCGATCGCCGGCTGCGACGACGTCGAGGCCAAAGCCGCCAAAGTGGATGGCGTCTTGGCCGCGGACCTCGGCGAGGCCGACTCCAAGGATCTTGCGCCCGCGTTCCGCGATGCGATCCAGGGGCTGCAGCCCGGACAGATCAGCGACCCGATCCGCACCGACGCCGGCCTGCATCTGATCGCGGTCTGCGGCCGTCGCCCTGGCGGGGTGGAACTGCCGTCCCGGGACGAGATCGAAGAACGCCTTCAGGACCAGCAACTGTCGCTGGTGTCGCGCCGCTATCTGCGTGACCTGAAGAACTCGGCCACGATCGATTTTCGGTGAGCCCAAAGCCGCTCGCTCTCAGTCTGGGTGACCCGGCCGGCATCGGCCCGGAAGTCACGGTCAAGGCATGGCTGGCCCTGCGCGAGAGCGGCCCGCCGTTCGTCGTCATCGGCGACCATGACTCCCTCGCCTCGGCCTCCAAGGCCGGGGCGTCGATCCTGAAGCGAGTGACCCGGACCGCGGACGCGGTGGACATCTTCCCCCACGCGCTGCCGGTGCTGGATCTGCCTCTGCGCGCGCCCGTGGTCTCGGGACGGCCGGACCCGGCCCACGCCCCTGCCATCATCCGCTGGATCGAGACTGGGGTGGGACTGGCCCTGACCCAGGATGTACGCGGCCTGGTCACCGCCCCGATCGCCAAGGCGCCCCTCTATGAGGCCGGCTTCAAGTTTCCAGGCCACACCGAGTTCCTGGCCGACCTAGCCAAGCCGACGCCTTACAAGGGCGCGCGGGGACCGGTGATGATGCTGACCGCGGGCGGTCTGCACACGGTCCTAGTGACCATTCACAATGCTCTGGCGGAGGTTTCCAGTCGCTTGAGCCTGGACCGCATCGTGGAGGTTGGGCTGGTGACGGCCCAGGCCCTGCGCCAGGACTTCGGCATTGAAGCGCCCAGGCTGGCCATGGCCGCCCTGAACCCCCATGCGGGAGAGGACGGGGCCTTGGGCCGCGAGGAAATCGACATCCTGCGCCCGGCCGCCCAACTGCTGCGGGACCATGGGGAGAACTGCTCGGACCCCAAGCCCGCCGACAGCCTGTTCCATGCCGAGGCCCGCGCCCGCTATGACGCGGTGATCTGCATGTATCACGATCAGGCCCTGATCCCCGTGAAGATGCTGGATTTCTGGGGTGGTGTGAACGTAACCCTGGGCCTGCCGATCGTGCGCACATCCCCTGACCACGGCACAGCCTTTGATGTGGCTGGCCGAGGCCTCGCCCGCGCCGAGAGCCTGATCGCCGCCATTCGCATGGCCGGCGACATCGCCGAGCGGCGTTGGGGCCCGGCCTAGGTCTCGCCCGGTGAGCCTCGCCGACCTTCCCCCTCTGCGCGAAAGCCTGGAGTCCCATGGGCTGTTCGCCAAGAAATCCTTTGGCCAGCACTTCCTGCTGGACCTCAACATCACCCGCAAGATCGCCCGTCTCGCCGGCCCGCTGGAGGGGTGTGCGGTGATCGAGGTGGGACCAGGCCCTGGGGGGTTGACCCGGGCCCTGCTGGAAGCCGGGGCGCGGGTGATCGCGGTGGAGAAGGACCCGCGCTTCCTGCCCCTGCTGGCCGAACTGGCCGATGCCGCGCCCGCCGGCGCCCTGACGGTGATTGAGGCTGACGCCCTGGCGGTCGATGAGCAGGCCCTGGCGGCCGAGCACGCTCCTGGCCTGCCTGTGCGAGTGGTCTCCAACCTGCCCTACAATGTAGGCACGCCCCTGTTGATCAAGTGGCTTACCGGCCCGTTCAAGCCGGAGTTGATGGCCCTGATGTTCCAGAAGGAAGTGGCCCAGCGGATCACCGCCGGGGTGGGCGATGAAGCCTATGGACGCCTGGCCGTGATCGCCCAGGCCCTGACCAAGGCCGCCATCGTCATGGAAGCGCCAGCCCGGGCCTTCACCCCGCCGCCCCGAGTGGATTCCGCGGTCGTGCGGCTGGTCCCTCTGGCCGATCCACCGCCGGCGAAGGTGATCGCCGCCTTGGAGACCGTCACCGCCGCCGCCTTTGGCCAAAGGCGTAAGATGCTGCGGGCCAGCCTCAAGCAGTTGGGTGGCGAGACCCTCTGCGCCGCCGCCGGCATCGAGGCCGACCGCCGCGCCGAGACGGTTCCGGTGGAGGGCTTCCTGAAACTGGCCCAGGTGGTGCTGAACCGGCGAGAAGCCTAGAGTTTTTCGTCCAACAGCTTCTGCACAAAGGGCTTGAGCCAGGGGTTGCGGGTCCGGCGCAGGCGTTCAGCGTGGTAGATGTGGGCCAGATCCGCATAGGCCTGATCGAAGTCGTCATTGAGCACGACGTAGTCGTATTCGCCATACATGGCGATCTCGCCATAGGCGCGGCCCAGACGGCGCTGAATCACGTCCTCCGCGTCCTGGGCTCGGGCGTGCAGGCGCCGGCCCAGATCGGCCATGGACGGGGGCAGGATGAAGACCCGCACCACATCGCCGGGGGCGGAGGCGGCGATGCTCATGGCCCCCTGCCAGTCGATGTCGAACAGCACGTCCTGACCATCGGCCAGGGCCTGCATCACCGGCGCCTTGGGGCTGCCATAGCGGTGCTCGTGGACCTCGGCCCATTCCAGGAAGTCGTCGGCGCGAACCTGCTCCTGAAAGCGTTCGGGGCCGACGAAATGGTATTCGCGACCGTCCAACTCCCCAGGGCGCGGGGCGCGGGTGGTGGCGGAGATCGACAGGCTCAGATCGGCGTGATCGGCCACCAGGCGGCGGGACAGGGAAGTCTTGCCGGCCCCGGAGGGGCTGGAGATCACCAGCATCAGCCCCCGGCGAGGGCCGTGGCGCTCATTCGACATTCTGCACCTGTTCACGGAACTGATCTACGGTGGCTTTCAGCTCCAGACCGATCGCCGTCAAGGCGGTCGTGGCGGACTTCGAGCACAGGGTGTTGGCTTCGCGCATGAATTCCTGGGTCAGGAAATCCAGCCGCCGACCGGCGGGGCCATCGGCGGCGAACTGAGCGCGGGCGGCCTGGACATGGCTGGTGAGCCGATCCAACTCCTCGCGCACATCGGCGCGATTGGCCATGACCGCAGCCTCCTGAACGATACGGTCCTCCAGATCCGCGCGTTCGCCCAGCAGTTCGGCCAAGCGGCGTGCGAAGCGTTCCTTCAGCACCGCCGGCTGACCCTGGGCCTCGCCCTCGGCCTGGGCCACCAGGGTCTCGATCTTGTCCACCAAGCCCGAGAGGATCGCCAGC
>JARLIP010000232.1 GCA_031291685.1 Caulobacteraceae bacterium
CGACGAGGGTGTCAGCGTCGTGGTTCGACGACTTCGAGCGCCTGGCCCCGGACTGCCGGTTCAACAAATGCGGCCACGGCAGCGAGCCGGGCTGCGCGGTCCAGGCGGCCCTGCGGGACGGAACCCTCGATCCCGCCCGCTGGGCCAACTTCCACAAGCTCGGGGTTGAACTGGCGGCGGTGGAAGCCAAAACCACCCGGGCGGCCCGGGAAGCCGAGCGCAAGCGCCTCGCCGCCCTTCAGAGGGCCTATCGCACCACAAAGCGCAATGACCGGGGCGCCGACTGACCATCGGGCGGGAAGGTTTTTGCAGAATGTGTCCGACTTCCGCGGGCGAACCGGTTAGGTGAGGGGATCTGCCCCCAAGAGAGATCACAATGCCCTCGTTCACCATCGTCACCACCAGTGCGACCCAAGGCAGCGATGCGGCCGAGGTCAGCACGCTCACCGACGAATTCTCCAACGAAAGCGAGGCCCTGGGCTATTCGCGCCGCATGGCCGAGGAGATGCAGGGCATGGCCCAGCAACTCTCATTGGACTTCGACTACAGCAATGTCGGCCTCTATGACGGCGATCTGATCGACGAGGATCTCGATCCGGCCCATCCCGCCCTGCTCGGTGTCTGGATCCTGGACGACGAGGGCGCCGAATTCCTCACCGCGGAAGAATTCCGGGACAGCGCGACGGAGACCGTCCTCTCCTAAAGCCTGGCGCGGCCCTTACCCCCGCGTCCGGGTCAGCACGAAGCGCCAGCCGGTCAGGTCGGAGCGTTCGAACAGGGCGGTCTTGGTCTTGCCCTGGAAGCGGTAGGTCACCGCGCCGTTCGGCCGCGACAGCATGGTGGCGACGGCGGCCTTGAGCGAGGGCTCGCCCAACTCGGCGGGGCTTTGGAACATTCGGTCGGGATCGAGGTGGATCGCCGCCTGTCCCGCGACGTCCAGGGCGTAGAAGCTAAGGTCGGGGGGCAGGCGCATCCGGTCGATGACCAGACGCGAGACCAGTCTGGCGCGGTCCGACACGCCGATGGCGCCGACGACGCGGCCATCCCGCGTCACCGGCGTCGCCACAATGATGGAACGGTGACCGGTGGACTTGCTGATCACCAGGCGCCCGACCACGTCGTGACCGCCAATCAGGGCCGGGAAATAGTCGCGGTCGGCCAGGCTGGCGTCGGCGCTGACGCCCTGGGTCGAGTTATAGGCCCCGTCCGGCAGGGCGAACCAGATGGCGGCGCCGGTGGCCAGATCGCCCCCCAGGCGCTCCAGGGCGGGGCGGATCGCCGGCCAGCTGGCGCCCTGGGCGTCCGAGGTCGCCGCCAGAGCCCTGATGGTGGTCAGGACGTCGGTCAGATGCGCCTCGACCATCCCCTGATAGGCGTGCAGCGCCACATGTCCATCGACCTTGAATGAGGTCTCGGGGGCGGCGACGGCCTTTTCCCCGCCCGCCGCGGCGGCGGCGAACAGGGAACCCGCCAACAGAAGGGTGCGCCTATGCATGGACCGGTGCTCCTTGTTTTCGGCTGACCTCACCCCAGGCTGGCATGTTGCGCGGCGCCCGCTCCGGTCGCATTGATCTGGCGCAGCTTGGCGGTCGGCCCATCGGTAAGGGCGACGGCGAGCGGATGACAATTTTCACTCAGGGCTGGTGGGCCCGTATTCCCTCGCGCCCTCGTCACCGCCGCGCCTGCCCCGTCGCCCGCAGGCCGGCGGGGTCGAGGATGCTGATCTGGCCGTAGTCGAGGGCCACCAGACCCTCGCGCTGGAATTGCCGCAGGGTCTTGTTGGTGGTCTGGCGCGACACCCCGATCATGGCGGCCAGATCCTCCTGCCGGATCCTGACCGCGCGCCCCTCCGCCGATCGGGCGGCGGCGCCCAGGATCCGCGCCAGGCGCGCCGCCACCGGCTGGGCGATGCTCTGGGCCATGAAGCTGATCGACCGGCGCTGGTGGGCGCAGACCAAGAGGCCGATGTCCCGCCAGAAGGCCGGCTGACGCTCCGCAAGCTGCTCGAACGCCGCCAGGGGAATGTGCAGCAGCCGCGCGGGGCCAAAGGCGATGGCGTCGTGGGGACGCGGACCGCCGTCCAGGGTCGACAGCTCTCCGAACCAGGTTCCCGCCCCCAATATCCGGGCCACGGACTCCATGCCCACCGCCGGATAGCCCACCAGCCGCACCTGACCTTCCAGCACCACCCACAGGCCATTGGGCGGATCGCCCAGGCCATAGACCCGCGTCCCCGGCGCCACCGCCCGGGGCCTGGCGCAGTCCAGCAGCGCCGCCCGGCGCTCCTGGGGCAGGGCGCCGAACCAGCGGTCGGCTTCCAGAACGGCCAGATCCTCAGGGGTCATGACCGCGAGGTTCAACAGCCCGGCCCAATTGTCAATCAGGCGACATTCTTGGCGCCTCTCAAATGCAATGGCTGTCCCACACGCAAAAACACAGCCCCCTGGAGATCCCCGATGGCCACGGCCCTGATGACCAAGACCCCCAGCGTTCGCGACCAGGTGAGCGAAGAGGAGTGGGCCCTGCGGGTGGATCTGGCCGCCGCCTACTGGCTGGTGGCCCACTATGGCTGGGATGACCTGATCTTCACCCACCTGTCGGCGCGGATTCCTGGGCCGGAGCACCACTTCCTGATCAACCCCTACACTCACATGTTCGACGAGATGACCGCCTCGGCCCTGGTCAAGATCGACGTGGAGGGCAACCGCCTGATGGAGCCGCGCCAACCGGTGAACAAGGCCGGCTTCGTCATCCATTCGGCCATCCACATGGGCCGGCCCGACGCCCACGCCGTGCTGCACCTGCACACCCCGCACGGCCAGGCGGTGTCGGCCATGGCCGAGGGGCTGCTGCCCCACACCCAGACGGCCATGATCGCCCTGCACGACGTCGCCTATCACGACTTCGAGGGCATCGCGACGGACCTGGACGAGCGCGAGCGGCTGGTCGCGGACATGGGCCAGAAGAACGCCATGATCCTGCGCAACCACGGCACCCTGACCGTGGGCGAGACCGTCCCTCAGGCCTTCCTGCGCATGTACTATCTGGAACGCGCCTGTGAGGCCCAGGTGTTGATGCTGTCCGCCGGCCGCGACAAGCTCAACGCCCCCAACCAGGGCGTGGCCGAAAAGGTCGAACGGCAGTCCGCCGCCTCCGGCATGAAGCGCCTGGCCGAAGAACTGGCCTGGCCGGCCCTCCTGCGCAAACTCGACCGGATCGACCCCAGCTTCCGGAACTGAGGGGCGGGGGCGGTCAGGGCGAGGGCCCGGGCGAGCCCCCTCCACCGCTTCGCGGTCCCCCTCCCCCAAGGGGGGAGGAATTGGCCTCAGCGCCGACCCCCTCTAATTCCTCCCCCCTTGGGGGTGGGGGACCGCGCGTAGCGTGGTGGAGGGGGCCAACCGGCCCATCCAATTCATCCCTACCCCCGACCACCGTCTCCACCGCCACCCCCAGATCCTTGCAGATGCTGGCGATGATCTCGGCCACGGGGCGGGTGTCGAAGCCGGCCAGGTCCTGCTCGACGTCCAGCCGCTCATAGAGGTTTTCGTAGAAGGCCTCGCTGTCGTCGTCGTCCTCGAGGACCTCATGGTCCACCAGCCGCTCGACGCCCTTGACCACATCCCGCCGCCGCGCAGCGCGCCGCTCGGCCCGCGCCGCGGTCCGCCGTTCGGCATGCCCACGCTCGCGCTCGACCTGCTCGTCCCCCAGCCGCGTCATCAGCGCCAGGTTCAGCCGCACCGCCCGCGCCAGCCGCGAATAGGCCAGCCCCGGATCGAACCCGTCCCGCTCCGGCAGGGGCAATCCTTGCTCCACCGCCGCGATCTCCGCCGCCCGGTCGGCCAACTCCCGCCGCTCCATCCCCCGGGCGATGCTCATGCCGATCTCGGTCAGCTCCTTGTGCACCCGCGCCTGCCACGCCGCCAGCTCCACCGAGGGATCGGGGACGTCGAGATCATCAAGGGGGGCTGCGCCGGACATGGAACAAAACAAGAACATAAAACGAGTCAAAAGTCAAGAATCGGCCCACCCCATCCCCGTCACTGCCGAGCTCGTCCCGGCAGCCCAAGATCACGAACCCCTCAAGCCAAGCCCGCCCACCACGCCCCTCCGCTCATCCCGGATGAAGCCGCGGGTCCGACCCAAAGACGCAAAAGGGAATTGAACCACAAAGGGCACAAAGGACACCAAGACCGCGCCCACCCCCGCACCCACCGCGAAGCCCTGAACTTCGTGACCTTGGTGTCCTTCGTGGTTTAATCAAAACCGACGAAGCGAATTGAAATTGCTGGGGATCTGAAGACGCCGCGTTCGCCCCCTCACCGCGGCCGAAAACTGAACGTCAGGGCCACCATGTCGCCCTTGATGTCGCCGGGATCGCGGCTCAGCACCTTGGCGGCCTGGTTCTTGATCTCGCGGTGGACATAGCCGAACGAGGCCTGCATCGCCCCCCGGCGCCAGCCGACCCCGGCCTGGGCGTCGCTGATCACCGTGGGCTGGCCGCCGCCCTCCAGGCTCAGGTCCGTGTGCGGCATGAAACCGTGGTCGGCCCGGGACATGTTCAGCCCCACCACCTGACCGCTGCTCTCGCCGAACAGGAACCAGCGGCCCCGCTGGGTCTCCGGGGGCGGCGGCGAGACCGACAGGCCCATCCGCCCCATGGCGTCGCTCACCGCCCCCCTCAACCGCACCTGAAAGCCAGCACCCGCCGCGGCCGACTGGCCGTCATTGGACAGGGCCAGGTTCGCGTGAGGTGACAGATCGACGGCGTAATTCCCCGCCGACAGGGACACGGTGGCGGGCCAGACCCGATCATAGGACAGCCGCACCATTGGGGCGCCAGCGGCCAGGCGCCACCGGGGCTCAGTCAGGATCAACCGACCTTCAACCGGCGCCGAGAGGGCGATCAGGCCTTGGGGAGCCGCGGACGTCTGCGCCCAGGCCGGACCCGTGGAGATCCCCGCTCCGCCCAGGAGCATCATGGATAGCAGAGGCCAGATGGCCCGCATCGCTCAGCCCTCCGTCGATCCTGCCTGAAACCGCCACAGACGGTGTAGGGTTCCAGGCGCTTCAACCCATACGCGACACAAACTTCCGCTGGCCGAGGAATACGTCCCCTCGTCGCCGCTTCCCGGCGCCCCGCTTAGTTTTGCAAGTGTCCGCCGAGTCGGTATCGACTTCATGAACGGAGCGGAAAGTCCGCCAAAACTCCCCGTTCCCGCATCTCACGGCGAATTCTTAATGGGATTCAGGATCATCCGCCGTGACCCAAATCAATACGGCCGCCGGATCAGGGATCCGGCGGCCGTTATTTGACACCAAAAGCCCCTATGTTAGGCTAATACCCTCCACCGCACTTCCCGGCGAAGGCCGGGATCCAGATCATAGGATCCAGCAGCAAGCGGGCTTAAGCGCTTGTCTTGGTGGGGCCTGAGCTTTGTCATCTGGTTCCCGGCATTCGCCGGGAGGATCGGATGAGGAAAGCCCCTATTGGCAGGCCAGGCACTCTTCGTAGTCCGTGCGGGGCGTGTTCATCACATCGACCTCCACGGGGGCGACGATCTCGCCCCCGGCGAAGGACGCCCGCTGCACCGACTTCGAGCGCAGATAGTAGAGCGACTTCACCCCCCGCTCCCATGCGGTGAAGTGCAGCATGTGCAGGTCCCACTTATCCACGTCCCCGGGCAGGAACACGTTGAGGGATTGCGACTGGCAGATCTCCGGGGTGCGGTCGGCGGCCAGTTCCACCACCCAGCGCTGGTCCAGTTCGAAGGCGGTCTTATAGACATCCTTCTCGTCGGCGGTCAGGCCGTCCAGGTGCTGGATCGACCCCTCGTTCTCCAGGATCGAGCGCCAGGTCGCGTCGGTGTTCAGCCCCTTGGTCTC
>JARLIP010000233.1 GCA_031291685.1 Caulobacteraceae bacterium
CCGACCAGACGCGCGACTTGCCCCCTCGCCCTCTCCACCGCCGCCCGCGCCATACGGCCGGCGGCGTGGACCGAGGACGGATTGCCGCCGACGCCCAGGGCGCAGATGACCGCATCCGCCGCCTCGGGACGAATGGGCGCCGTGGCGTTGTAGTCGAGATAGACCTTGGAAGCCGCCGTCATGCCGCCACCACCGCCATGGACGCAGCGGCCCCCTGGACCACGGCGTCTGAAACCGCGGGAGCGTGGGCCGCGACGCCGGGTCGCAGGCGTCCGTGGATCACATCATCCAGGGAGATGCTCGACAGATAGGTCTGGATCTGGCGGCCGGTCTCTTCCCAAAGATCATGGGTCAGGCACTTGGCCCCGCCCTTCATGCAGCCGCCTTTGGCGCCGTGGCCAGAGCAGCGCGTGGCCCGCAGGGGCTCGTCCACCGCCATCACCACCTCGGCCACATTTGTCTCCGAGGCCGGGCGGGCCAGACGATAGCCGCCGCCGGGGCCCCGGCTGGACAGCACCAGGCCCCGCCGACGCAGGCGGGCGAAGAGTTGTTCAAGATAGGCCAGGGACAGCTGCTGGCGCTCGGCGATCTCCGCCAGGGAGACGGCGCGCCCGTCCTGATGACCGGCGAGATCGGTCATGGCCATGACGGCGTAGCGGCCTTTGGTGCTGAGTTGCATGGCTCTGTTTCCGCTCGCAGGGCGACGGTTCATAATTCGCGCGCATTGGACGCGGCCTGTGCTATGAACCGCGACCTCGCGGCGGGCGACCCCCGCCGAGGGATTGGATGTAGGAAGACCGAGCGCCGCGGTCAAGTATTCTGACCAGCGCTCGCACCAGGAGGTCTCATGGCTGAGGTGGTATTGACCGGTGCGGCCGGACGCATAGAGGGCCGCTATTCGCCGGGCAAGAAGGAAGGCGCGCCCATCGCGCTGATCCTGCATCCCCACCCCAAGGCCGGCGGGACCATGAACCACCCGGTCTCGGCCCAGCTGTTCCTGCTGTTCATGCAGCGAGGCTTCTCGGTTCTGCGCTTGAATTTCCGCGGCGTCGGCCGCAGCCAGGGCGAATTCGACGGCGGCATCGGCGAACTGGCCGACGCGGCCACGGCCCTGGACTGGCTGCAGGCCACCAACCCCACCGCCTCCCAGACCTGGGTCGCCGGCTTCGACTTCGGCGCCTATATCGGTATGCAGCTGCTGATGCGCCGGCCCGAGACCGACGGCTTCATCTCGGTCTCGCCGCCCACCAACATGTATGATTTCAGCTTCCTGGCGCCCTGCCCGGCCTCGGGCCTGTTCCTGCACGGCTCCAACGACACTGTCGTGCCCCCCACCGAGGTGGAGCGCGTGGTGACCAAGCTGCGCACCCAAAAGGGCATCGTCATCGACTACGACATCATCGAAGGCGCCGACCACTTCTGGGCCCACAACCTGCCCGACGTGGCCAGCCATGTGGGCGGCTATCTGGACAAGCGCCTGGAAGCCAACCCGGCCTGATAGTCCAGCGGCCGCGGGCGACTACCAAGTCAGGCTCTGACGCCATCTATTCGTAGCGTAGGGCTTCGATGGGATCGAGGCGGGAGGCTTTTCGCGCCGGATAGTAGCCGAAGAAGATCCCCACGGCGGCGGAGAAGACGAAACCGCCGGTGACCGCGGTCATGGAGATAGGCACCGGCCAGCCAGTGGTCAGGGCGATCACGAAGGACGCGATCACCCCGGCCACGATGCCGAACAGGCCGCCAATCACGCTGAGCAGCACGGACTCGGCCAGGAACTGCATCAGCACGTGCAGACGCCGCGCGCCAATGGCCATGCGCAGACCGATCTCCCGGGTGCGCTCGGTCACCGAGACCAGCAGGATGTTCATGATCCCAACCCCGCCGACCAGCAGCGAGATCGAGGCCACCACCGCCAGCAGGCTGGCCATGATCTGGCTGCTGCCCTTGGCGGTGTCGGCGATCTGGCTGAGGTTGCGCACGGCGAAATCGTCCGTGTCGGACGGGCCGATATGGTGGACCCGGCGCAGGGTGCCGGTGACCTGGGCGATGGCGGTCTGCACCGCGTCGGAGGTGGTGGCCTGGACGAACATGGCGTTGACGAAGCCGGTCATCTTGGGCGTCAGGCCAAAGGGATTCTCAGCGGCGGCATAGATGGCGTTCAGGCCGCTCTGGCTCTGGCTGGGGGCCGCGACCCCCAGGACCTTGCGTTCGGCGGAGCTGAACGGGATCATGACCACATCGTCCTGGTCCTGCCCCATCCCCGATTGCCCCTTGCCCTCCAGCAGGCCGATCACCTTCAGCGGCGTTCCCTTGATCAGGATGGTGGCGCCGACGGGGTTGGACGCCTCGCCGAACAGCTGCTTGGCCACGGTCTGGCCGAGCACCACCACCATGGCGGCGGCGTTGTCGTCGGCCTCGGAAATTCCCCGCCCCGAGGCGATCCGCCAATTGGTGGCCGCCGGATAGTTGGGGCTGACCCCCTGGATCGAGGTGGTCCAGTTCTGGTTGCTGTATTGCAGTTGGCCCGATTGACGCAGGATGTAGCTGACGCTGGCCACAGCGGGATCGTCCCGGCGGATCGCCTTTACGTCCGACAGGGTCAGGGTCGAGGCGCTGCCCGCCCCGCCCCGCACCCCGTTGGCGGTGCTGGCCCCCGGCAGGATGATCAGCAGGTTGGTGCCCAGGCTCTCGATCTGTTTGCGCACCGCCGCGTTTGCGCCCTGGCCGAGGGAGACCATGGCGATCAGGGCGGCCACCCCGATGAACACCCCCAGCATGGTCAGGGCCGAGCGCATCTTGTTGCGATTGAGGGCCTGAACCGCCGCCCCCAGGATCATCATGCCAAAGGACAGGGTCCCGCCGCCATCCGGCGCGAGGACGGGGGCAGGCTCGGGCGCGGGAACGTCCGGGATCGGCGCCGCGCTGATGGTGACTCGCTTAGCGGGACGTTCGTCGGAGACGATCAGGCCGTCGCGCATGGTGATAACCCGCCCGGCATAGGCGGCGATGTCCGGCTCGTGGGTGACCAGCACAATGGTCAGGCCCTGGTCGCGGTTCAGGCGGACCAGGGTCTCCATGATCTCGTGGGAGTTCTTGGTGTCGAGATTGCCGGTGGGCTCGTCGGCCAGGAGCAGGCTGGGCCGGTTGATCAGGGCCCGGGCGATGGCCACCCGCTGTTGTTGCCCCCCGGACAACTGCCCCGGTGAATTGTGCTCCCGCTCGGCCAAGCCGACCTGGGCCAGGGCCTGGCGCGCCCGGGCGGTGCGCTCGCGCCCGCCCGGCTGGCCGTTGCGGGCGTAGAACAGCGGCAGGGCCACGTTCTCCAGGGCCGAGGTCCGGGGAAGCAGGTTGAAGGTCTGGAAGACGAAGCCCAGGCGCTCGCTGCGGACCCGCGCCAGTTCCGGCTCGCTCATGCCGGCGACATCGACCCCTTCAAACAGGTAGTGGCCGCTGGAAGGGCGATCCAGGCAGCCCAGGATCGACATCAGGGTGGACTTGCCCGAACCGGACGAGCCCATGATCGCCACCATCTCCCCCCGATGGATAGTCAGGCTGACACCCGCCAGGGCGTGAACCTCAACCTCGCCCACCTGATAGGTGCGGGTCAGGTCGGTGGCTTGAAGGACGATGTCACCAGCGCCGGGCGTCTCCATGACCACGGCCTCAGAACCGCGGCATCGGCGTCTTGGTCGCGGCCTTTTTACCCTTGGCCTGGGTCTCCGTCAGGATCACTTGGTCCCCAGTCTGCAGGGCGCCGCCCCGGATCTCGGTGAAGGCGTCATCCTCCAGTCCGATCTGGACCGGCACGGCGACAGGCTTGCCGTCGCGCAGCACCCAGACCCGATCCGACGCGCCCGCCTGACCTTCCCCCGCCTTCGCCTTGAGAACGGTGGGCGAGTAGCGCAGGGCCTGGTTGGGCGCCCGCAGCACGTTGTCGCGCTGGTCGGTGACGATCTTGACCGTGGCGGTCATGCCCGGGCGCAACAGCAGCTCATTATTGTTGACCCCCACCACCACGTCATAGGTGACCACGTTCTGCACGGTCTGGGGCGCCTGGCGCACCTGCGCCACCTGGCCGTGGAAGGGATGATTGGGGAAGGCCTCGACGGTGAACACCGCCCCGTCCCCGGCCTTGATCGCCCGCCCTTCCCCCTCGATGTCGCTCTCGCTGATATTGGTGTCGACCTGCATCTGGGTCAGGTCCTGGGCGATCAGGAACAGGGTCGGGGTGCTGAAGCTGGCGGCCACGGTCTGGCCCTGGTTCACATTGCGCGAGACCACGGTGCCGTTCAGGGGCGAGACGATGGTGGTGTAGCTGAGATTGACGTTGGCGGCGTTGAGCGCCGCCTCATGCTGACGGACGGAGGCCTGATCCAGGGCCACCTGGGCCTTGGCCTGATCCCAGGCGCTGCGGGCCACGTCCACCGTGTCGCGGGAGGTCGAATCCTGTGTCAGCAGTCGCGCCAGCCGCTGATGGTTCAGGGCCGCGTATTCCAGGGCGGCCTGATCCTTGACCAGTTGGGCGCGGGCGGTCTCCAGGGCGGCCTGATCCTGGTCCACCACCACCTGATAGGGCCTGGGATCGATCCGGGCGCAGACCTGCCCCTTATGAACCCGGGTATTGTAGTCGCAGGTGATCTCTTGGATCACGCCGGAAACATAGGAGCCCACCGTCACGGTTAGGACCGGATTGACCGTGCCGCTGGCGGTCACGCTGCGAGACACCGTGCCCTTGCCGATCTGGGCGGTGGCGTAGTCCGGCCTCTGCGGCGCCTGGCCGATCCAGAACCAGACCCCAAGGCCGGCGGCGGCCACCAGCCCCAGCGCGATGAAAGGCCACGCGCGCCGCCCCCGATGATTGGCCGCGACCGCCTTGGAAATTGTCTCGCCCTGGGCCATTCACCAACGCCAATCCCACGCGCCGCCTTGGCGCAAGCCCGACCTAGCTCGCCGGCCGGTTCAGAACATTGCGGAGGATCAAACAGGCGGCCTCAGGCCGGTTTGACGAACTTGAGGGTCATGCGGTCGCTCTCGCCGATGGCGTCATAGCGGCTGTGGTCAAAGGCGGGATTGGGCGGCTGGCCGTCGGGCGCGGACTGGCGGGTGGGTGGCAGGGTCCAGACGCCGAAGGGATGATCCTTGGTGTCCTTGGGGTTGGCGTTGATCTCCGAGCGGGCGGCCAGTTCGAAGCCAGCCATCTTCGCCTGATCGATCACATAGGCCTCGGAAATATAGCCGTCGCCCTTGTTCGGGTCGGCGCCGTCCGGGGCCCGGTGGTCCTCAATGGCCAGGACCCCACCCGGCTTGAGCGCGGCCCGGAAATCGCCGAACGCCTTTTGCGTGAACCCGTTCCCGGTCCAGTTATGGGTCTCCCGCGAGACAAGCACCAGATCCACGCTACCCGCCGGCGCCAACGGCCCGGAGGCCGCGCCAAAACCCACCAGCCTGACGTCCCCATAGGTGTCCGGGGCCGTCGCGTATTTCGCCTCGAAGGTCGCGCGGCCCTTGCGCGCGCCGGCGCTGAGCTTGGGATCGTTCAGATCAGCCACCGCGGCGATATAGTGGCCGCCGGTATGGCGCAGATAGGGCGCGATGATATCGGTCCACCAGCCGCTTCCCGGAGAGACGTCGATCACCGTCTGGCCCGGCGCCAGGCCCCAGAATTTCAGCGAGGCCATGGGATGGCGCCAGACATCCCGAGCCTTGGCCGCCGGGCTGCGCAGACTGCTCTCGATCGCCCAGGCCAGGACTGTTTCCGGCACGGTCGAGGACGGCGGCGCCGGGCTGGGCGCATCCGCCCAGGATCGGGTGACCGCCAGACTTGGCGCCGCCAGGGCCGAAGCGATCACGAAGCGGCGTCGATCGAAGGTCGTCATGCGGTGGTCTCCCAGAGGCTGAATTCGCATATTGGCGTGATCCGGCCTGGGCGCCAGAGCCAAGACCCACAGAACCGCTAGGGTCGAACAATGCGCCCGCCGCTCATGGGCGCCTTGACCCCCGTGGCGCCGGGGAACGAGATCGGCAGGCCCCGGGCGGTGCGGGCGGCCAGATAGGCGAAGGCCTCGGCCTCCACCGAATCCCCGCGCCAGCCGGCCTCTTCAGCGCTGATCACCCGGGCCGGCAAGGCTTCGCGCAATCCCTGCATGATCGCTGGATTATGCCGCCCGCCCCCGGCGGCGATCACCGTGCTGGGCAGTTGGCCATCCTCGAACCAGTCCAAGGACAGGCGCACGGCCGCCACGGTGAAGGCCGTCAAGGTCGCCGCGGCGTCCTCGGTGGACAGGCCCTCGACCACCTCCAGGGGGAAATCGTAGCGGTCCAGGGACTTGGGCGGCGGCGCGCTGAAATAGGGATGAGCCAGCAGGGTCTTGAGCGCCGCCGCATCGACCTGTCCGGCCAGGGCGTAGCGCCCGTCAATATCCGCCCGCCCTAGGCCCCGGGCCTGGATCAACAGGTCGATCATGCCGTTTGCCGGCCCGGTGTCGAAGGCCTGGAACTGGCCGTCCTCGCCGATCAGGGTGATGTTGGCCACGCCCCCCAGGTTCAGCACCGCCACCGGCGTCGCCAGCCCGGCGAAACCGGCCAGGGCCGCATGGTAGATCGGCGCCAGGGGCGCGCCCTCCCCGCCCGCCGCCACATCGTCCAGGCGAAAGCCATGGGCCACGGGAACGCCCAGGCCCTTGGCCAGGATCTCCGCATCGCCCAACTGGACCGTGCGCCCGATCACGCCGCCCGCGGGCCGCTCATGCAGCACGGTCTGCCCATGGAAGCCCACCAGGTCGATGGTTCGGGGATCAACCCCATGCTCGGCCAGGAAATCGAGCGCCGCCGCCAGATGCTCGCGGCCGACCGCTTCCGCCGCCCGGGCGAACACCTCCGGCTCAGGATCGCCCCGCCGCCAGGCCCGAGCCTGAGCGGTCGCTTCCAGCACCACAGCCCGGGTTTCCTCCGACAGCTTGCGCTCCCCCGCCGGGCCGAAGGCGTGGATCGTCTCCCCGTCGGTCTCCAACAGGGCCATGTCGATGGCGTCCAGCGAGGTGCCGCTCATGAAACCCAGGACGCGCATTGAACCTCCGTGACCTTGACCCGACCGAATGCGAGGGGTAGCGAACAAACATGATCGCCGCCACGCCTTCGCGAAAGACCTACCGCCGCTCGCACCCATAGCGAGCGACTTGCGGGATCATGCCTGTCCGCCGTCGCCCATCGGTCGGCGGCGAGTCTTTCCTAAAGAGACGGACGGTCTCCGGCCCTCAAAAGCCCAAATGAGACCTATCCTTGACCGCCCAAACCCACGCCTCCAATCCTGAGCCAGACGCGCCAAGCCTTGGGCGCTCCGCGCTCGCCATGCTACAGGGCGCCTCGCCCGCGAAAGACCGAGAGCCGATGTCCGATTTCACGCCCCAGTCCCAATTTCTCCGCGTCCTGCAAGAGCGCGGCTGCATTCACCAGATCACCCACCCGGCTGAGTTGGACGCCGCGGCCAAGGCCGGGGTGATCACGGGCTATATCGGCTTCGACGCCACCGCTTCCAGCCTTCATGTGGGCAACCTCATGGTGGTGATGCTGCTGCGCCGCCTGCAACAGGCTGGCGGCAAGCCGATCGTGGTCATGGGCGGAGGCACCACCAAGGTCGGCGATCCCTCGGGCAAGGACGAGAGCCGCAAGATGCTGACCGAGGCCGACATCGCGTCCAATATCGCCAGCATCAAGACCGTGTTCGAGAAGTTCCTCACCTTCGGCGACGGTCCCACCGACGCCATCATGGTCGATAATGACGAGTGGCTCTCCAAGCTCGGCTATGTCGAGTTCCTGCGGGAATACGGCCCCCACTTCACCATCAACCGCATGCTGACCTTCGACAGCGTCAAGCTGCGGCTGGAGCGGGAACAGCCCCTGACCTTCCTTGAATTCAACTACATGCTGATGCAGGCCACCGATTTCCTGGAGCTGAATCGCCGCTATGGCTGCGTTCTGCAGATGGGGGGCTCGGACCAATGGGGCAATATCGTCAACGGCGTTGAGCTGATCCGCCGGGTGGATCAAAAGGCCGCCTTCGGCCTGACCGCGCCGCTGCTGTCCACCGCCTCAGGCGCCAAGATGGGCAAGACCGCCGCCGGGGCGGTGTGGCTGAACGCCGACATGCGCTCGCCCTACGACTACTGGCAGTTCTGGCGCAACACCGAGGACGCGGACGTCGGCCGCTTCCTGCGCCTCTATACAGACCTGCCCCTGGACGAGATCGCTCGGCTGGAGGCCCTGCAAGGCTCGGACATCAACGAGGCCAAGAAGGTCCTGGCCAATGAGGCCACGGCCCTGCTGCATGGCCGCGAGGCCGCCGAGACCGCCGCCGAGACCGCCCGCCAGGCCTTTGAGGAGAACAAACTCTCCGACGACCTGCCCACCATC
>JARLIP010000234.1 GCA_031291685.1 Caulobacteraceae bacterium
CGGGCGTGGTCGTGGACCAGAAGCGCATTGTTGATTCCACCGGCGCCCTGGCCCTGCCGGAAGTGCCCGGCAGCCTGATCGTGATCGGCGCCGGCATCATCGGGCTGGAGCTGGGCTCGGTCTGGCGCCGTCTGGGGGCCAAGGTCACCGTGGTCGAGTTCCTGGACCGGATCACCCCGGGGATGGACGAAGAGACCGCCAAGACCTTCCAGCGGTCCCTGACCAAGCAGGGCATGATCTTCAAGCTGGGGGCCAAGGTCACTGGCGCCACGGCGGCGGCGGACGGGGTGACCCTGACCACCGAGCCGGTCAAGGGCGGCCCGGCCGAGACCCTGGCGGCGGACTATGTGCTGCTGGCCATCGGCCGGCGGCCCTACACCCAGAACCTGGGCCTGGAGAGCGTGGGGATCACCCCTGACAAGCGCGGCTTCATCGACACCGACCACTACAAGACCTCGGCTCCCGGGGTCTGGGCCATCGGCGACGTCACCCATGGCCCGATGCTGGCGCACAAGGCCGAGGACGAGTCGGTGGCCTGTATGGAGCTGATCGCCGGCAAGGCCGGGCACGTGAACTACGACATCATCCCCTCGGTGACCTACACCTTCCCGGAGGTGGCCTGGGTCGGCAAGACCGAGGAAGAACTGAAGGCGGCGGGCGTGGCCTACAAGGTGGGCAAGTTCCCCTTCACCGCCAATTCCCGGGCCAAGGTCAATCATGAGGCCGAGGGTTTCGTGAAGGTCCTGGCCGACGCCAAGACCGACCGGATTTTGGGCGTGCATATGATCGGACCCCAGGTCGGGGAGATGATCGGCGAATACTGCGTGGCCATGGAATTCTCGGCCGCGTCGGAAGACGTCGCCCGCACCTGCCATCCCCACCCCACCCGCTCCGAGGCCCTGCGCCAGGCGGCCATGGGTGTCGAGGGCTGGACCATGCAGGCCTGATATAGCGGTTCGACCTATCTCGCGTGGCTCGTCCTTCGGGGCGAGCCACTTCGTCATGGCCGTGCTATCCCGCGTGCGGATGGGCCTTGGAATAGGCGGCCAGCAGGCCCGCCGCGTCCACATCCGCATAGCGTTGCGTCGTCGATAGGGACGCATGCCCCAATAGTTCCTGGATCGCCCTCAGATCGGCTCCCGCCCCTAGAAGATGGGTGGCGAAGGAGTGGCGCAAAGCGTGGGGCGTGGCGCTGTCCGGCAGGCCCAGGCGCCCACGCAGCCGTTGCATCAGGGCCTGGGCGTGGCGCGGACTATAGGCGCCGCCCCGGGGGGCACGAAACAGGGGCTCCTCCCGGGCCAGGGCGAAGGGCAGGGCGGCGGCATAGATCCCGATGGCTTCCCGCACCACCGGCAGCACCGGAACCAGCCGGGTCTTGCCGCCCTTGCCGGTAATCCGCACCGCATCCCCCAGGGGAACATCCCCATAGGTCAGGGACAGGGCCTCGGAGATCCGCAGGCCGCAGCCCCAGAGCAGGGTCAAGAGCGCCTCGTCCCGGGCGATCTCCCACTCGGCTCGGTCCGGATCCAAACCGGCCTCCTCGATCAGGCCGTGGGCCTGGTCCTCGGACACTGGTCGGGGCACACCGGCGGGCAGGCGAGGGCCGCGCACCAGGCCGATGGCGGCGTTGGGGGTGTCCAGGCGCCGGTCCAGCCATTGGTGGAAGGCGCGGATCGCCGACAGGGCCTGGGAGACCGAACGCGGGGCCAGGGGATGATCGCCCCCCCGGCGAAAGGCCAGATAGGCCCGCAGGTCCCCCGCCGAAATCTCCCCCATCGCTCCCAGGGTCAGGGCCTCGCCCCGGTGCTGCTCCAGAAAGCCTAGATAGGGCTGAACGCAGTCGGCATAGGCCCGCACCGTCCGTGGGGAGGCCCGCCGCTCGTGGGTCAAATAGTCCAGCCAGGCGGCCAGGGCCGCCCGCGCCGTGCGGGGCGGATCGGGCGGGTTCAGAGCACCGGCCATCGCTCAGCCGTGCGCTCCACCACCCGGGCCAGGAAGGACACCAGTTCGGTGCCCATCTGCGGCGTGAAGCCCTCGGCGGCGGGGGAGCCGAAGGCGATCACCCCCTCGCGGCTGGGCTCCCACAGGGCGATGCGCACCAGGGCCACGCTGCCGATGCTGTCGCCCAGGTCGCCGAACAGGGGCTTGGAGCTTCCCACCGGACCCATCCGGGCCAGGCTGCCGGCGCCGAGCAGGGTGTTGGCGCCGCCCTCGGGCAGGGGCAGCCAGCCAGCGGGCGCATTGCCGGGCAGTTCCAGGCCGATCACCGCGATGCTCAGGCCAAAGCGCAGGCGGGCGGTCTCGTCCAGGCGACGGGCCAGGTCCGCGTGATTGCGGGAGTCGAGCAGATCGACCACGGCGGCGTGGGTCTGGGCCTGGGCGGCGAAATTGGCCCGGGCGGTGACTTCCAGCTCCCGCCGCGCGGCCCGCTCCCGGGACTTGTCGGCGGACAGACGCGCCAGGGCGGCGGGACCAAACTCGATGATATTGTCGGCCCGCAACCACAGGCCCAGGTCCGTCAGCAGATCCGCATCGGCCCGAATCAGGTCCGGATGCTCGCGCAGGAAGGCGCTGACCACTTTCCAATCCTTGGCCAGGGCCGCGGCGATCTTAGCCTCGGTCAGGCTCTTTGAGCCCTTTGGGGTCTCGTTCACGACCGTCACTCCGGAAAAGACTGAAGCCACTTCGGGCCGCCCTGATTCGGAAGGGGCGCGAAGCGGGCTGGAA
This sequence comes from Caulobacteraceae bacterium, assembly GCA_031291685.1. Taxonomy (GTDB): domain Bacteria; phylum Pseudomonadota; class Alphaproteobacteria; order Caulobacterales; family Caulobacteraceae; genus Poindextera. The sequence goes on from JARLIP010000234.1 coordinate 2,728, forward strand.
ACGGTTACATCTTCCGCGCCATGGCGCGAGTCGCAAGCATCCTTCTTCCCCTGCCCTTACCGGAGGCGTTTGATTACGCCGAGCCGGAGGGCATGACTCTGTCCCTTGGGGATCAGGTGGTGGTGCCCCTTGGCCCCCAGCGTCTCCTGGGCGTGGTCAGCGCCCTGCGCGATGGCGCGGGTCATAATCGCCCGCTCAAGCCGGTGATGGAGCAGCGCCCATCGCCCCCCCTGCCGCCCAATACCCTGGCCTTCGTGCAATGGGCCGCCCGCTACGCCGTGGACGCCCCCGGCCAGCCCTTGGCCATCGCCCTTCGGGGCGCTCGGGCGCCCAAGCCCCGAGCCGAGCGGGTGATCGCGGCCACCGGCCAGGCGCCGGCCCGCTCCACCCCCGCCCGCCAGCGGGTCCTGACCGCCGCCACCGCGCCCATGGCCGCCGGCGTCCTGGCCGCCGCCGCGGGGGTCTCGGCCTCCGTGGTCAAGGGCCTGGTCGACGAGGGGGTGCTGGAGGTGCGGATGGTCGAGCCGCCCCTGGCCTTCGATCCGCCGGACCCGACCCTTGCGGCCTCGGCCCTCAATCCCAGCCAGGCGGCGGCCCGCCAGGCCCTGTCCGCCCTGTGGGACGCGGGCGGTTTTCAGGCCGCCCTGTTGGACGGCGTCACGGGCTCGGGCAAGACCGAGGTCTATCTGGAGGCGGTGGCCCACGCCCTGGCCGCGGATCCCCAGGCCCAGATCCTGGTCCTGCTGCCGGAAATCGCTCTGACCCAGGCGGTGATCGCCCGGTTCGCCGAGCGGTTTGGCGCCGCGCCCGCCGAATGGCACTCCGGCGTCGCCCCACCCCAGAGGCGGCGGGTGTGGGAGGCGGTGGCCACCGGCCAGTGCCGTATCGTGGTCGGCGCCCGCTCGGCCCTGTTCCTGCCCTTCGCCCATCTGCGCATGATCGTGGTCGATGAGGAGCATGACGGCTCCTACAAGCAGGAAGAGGGCTTCATCTATCAGGCCCGGGACCTGGCCGTTGTCCGCGCCAAGATCGAAGGCGCCCTGGTGGTGCTGGCCTCGGCCACCCCGTCCCTGGAGACACTCTATAATGCGGAGACCGGCCGCTATCGCTGGCTGAAGCTGTCCGACCGTCATGGGGCGGCGGAATTGCCCGACATCAGCCTGATCGATCTGCGCGAAACTCCGCCCGAACATGGCCACTGGCTCTCGCCCCCCTTGGTCAAGGCCCTGGCCGAGACCTATGCCCGGGGCGAGCAGAGCCTCCTGTTTCTCAATCGCCGGGGCTATGCGCCCCTGGTCCTGTGCCGGTCCTGCGGGGAGAAGCTGACCGCGCCGGACACCGATTCCTGGCTGGTGGAGCACCGCTATACCGGCCGTCTGGTCTGTCACCTGACCGGCTTTTCCATGAAGAAGCCCGAGGCCTGCCCCCATTGCGGCGCCAAGGACAGCCTGGTGTCCATCGGCCCGGGGGTCGAGCGGGTGGAGGAAGAGGCCCGCAGCCTGTTCCCCGAGGCGCGGATCGCGGTCTTCTCCTCCGACACCGTGTTCGACGCCGAGGCGGCCCGAACGCTTGTGGAGTCCATGGCGGCGGGGGAGATTGACATCCTGGTGGCCACCCAGGCCGCGGCCAAGGGGCACAACTTTCCCAACCTGACCCTGGTGGGGGTGGTGGACGCGGATCTCGGCCTGCGCGGGGGGGATCTGCGCGCCGCCGAGCGCACCTTTCAACTCCTGGCCCAGGCCAGCGGCCGGGCGGGACGGCACGAGCGGCCGGGCCGGGCCCTGTTGCAGACCTATGCGCCGGAGCACGCGGTGATGCAGGCCCTGAAGGATCAGGACCGGGACGCCTTCGTCGCCGCGGAGATGGCCGCCCGGGAAGCCTCCGGCCTGCCGCCGTTCGGACGACTGGCGGCGATCATCGCCACCGGGACCGATCCGGCGGCCCTCGAGTCCTTCGTACGGAGCCTGGCGGCGGCGGCGCCCAACGCCGAGGGGGTGGAGGTCTATGGCCCGGCCGATGCGCCCCTGACCCTGATCCGGGGGCGCCGGCGCAAGCGCTTCCTGGTGCGGGCCAATCGCAATGTGGATCTGCAGGCCTTCCTGGCGGCCTGGCGGGCCCGGGTCAGGGTTCCAGGATCGATCCGTATGACGATCGATGTCGATCCCTATAGTTTTCTATGAAGTTGTCTGAGTTTTCCCAGATATGATGCGGGTTTGCTGAGATCTGACGGGGTTCCTCTAGGTCAGGGGGCATCCCCCGGGCCTCAGTCGGTTGCGGTGTAAAACATCGCGTGCTATCAGGCGCGCGGCTTTGGGCGAGGGGCTTCTTCAGGCCTTGAAGCTCACGTGCTTTCCTGAGCGCAATCAAGTCTTTCCAGCCGTCGTGGAAATCTCCGCAGACGGTCAGAACAATGCAACTGGTGAGTTTCAACTTGGCGGACGATTCCAAGGCTACGGATGTGGGCGCGCGATACGCGCAGGCCCTGTTCGATCTGGCGAAGGACAACGACCAGATCGCGGCGGTCGACGCGGATCTGAAGTCCCTGAAGGCGATGCTCGCCGAGAGCGCGGATTTGCGCACCCTGCTGGCTTCGCCGGCTTTCGACGCCGAAGCCAAGGGCAAGGGCCTGGCCGGGATCGCCGAGGCGGCTGAACTCAACCCTCTCACCAAGAAATTTCTGGGCTTCCTTGCGGCGCAACGTCGCGCCTCGGCCCTGCGCTCGATCATCACCAGCTTTGAGGCCCTCTCGGCCGTCTATCGCGGCGTCGTCTCGGCCCAGGTCACCACCGCCGTCGCCCTGACCGCCGCCCAGGCCAAGGGCCTGGCCGCCGCCCTGCGCCAGTCGCTGGGCAAGGACCCCGAAATTGAGACCCGTGTCGATCCCTCCATTCTTGGCGGGCTGAAGGTGCGTGTCGGTTCCCGCCTGTACGACGCTTCGCTCAAGTCGAAGCTCGATTCCCTCAAGTTCGCCCTGAAGAGAGCGTAAGCCATGGACATCCGCGCCGCCGAGATTTCGGCCATCCTCAAGTCGCAGATCGCCAATTTCGGCGAGGAAG
>JARLIP010000235.1 GCA_031291685.1 Caulobacteraceae bacterium
CCTCGGTGGGCCGCAGGCGCGCCTCGACGATGGGGGTCGCGTCCTTGGGCAGGACCTCCAGCAGCTTCTCGCCCTTGCCCACCACCGCGCCGATGGTGTTGGAGGTCAGGCCGAAGACATAGCCGGTGACGGGCGCCTTGATGGTGGCGTGGTCGACCACGGCCTGGGTGGCGTTGCGGCGCTGGATGGCGTCGGCCAGCTTAAAGCGGGCGTCGTCCAACAGCTCGGTGACCACGGTCAGGCGATCGCGCTGAAGCTGGCCGGCCTGGTCCTGATACTGGCTGACCGAGTGACCGAGGCGATCGAGATTGGCCTCGTATTCCCGCTTTTGACCTTCCAAGGCTGATGACGCCCGCTCCAGGGACGACAGCTGGGTCTTGGTGGCGTAGCCCTTGGCGTAGAGCTTCTTCAGCCCGGCCAGTTCGTCATTGATCATGGCCGCCTGCTGGTCCACCGAGGCGATTTGGGCTCGATAGCCGTCGGCCAGGCTGTGGACCTGACCGATCTGCTCGGAGATGGCCCCGCTCTGCCCCTGCAGGGCGTGACGGCGGGCGCCGAGCAGCTCATTCTGCCCGGCCATGATCGCGGCCACGGCGGGATCGGAGGCTCTGGACATCAGCTCCGGGGGATAGGTCACGCGGATCGCGCCTTCGGCCTCGGCCTGGAGACGGGCGACCGTGGCGGTGAGGGTGTCGACGGAGGTCTGCTCAATGGCCAGGGAGGCGTTGGCCTGGGTGGGGTCCAGCTTCATCACCACCTGGCCCTGGCGAACAAGGTCACCCTCCTTGACCAGGATGGCGGTGACCACCCCGCCGTCGGGATGCTCGACCACCTTGTGGTTGCCTTCGGCCTGCACCACGCCATAGGTCATGACCGCGCTGTCCAGCCGCGCCCAGGTGGCGCCGATGGCCAGGAACAGGGCCAGGCCGCCCACGATGATCAGGCCGCCACGGATCAGGCGCTTGACCGCGGCCTCGCCGGTGAGGGCGGCGAAGTCGGCGGCGGTGTCCTGCGGAGCGTTCATCACCGTGTCGCTCATGCGCGAACCTCCGCCGGGCGGGCCGGGACCCGATAGCCGGGGGCGATCAGGGGCAGGATCTGGCCCACGGGCCCGATGGCCGCCAGACCGCCATTGACCAGCACCATGACCTTGTCGAGGCCGGCCAGGGCGCTGGGCCTATGGGCGATCATCACCACCGTCGCGCCACGGGTCTTGAGGCGGACGATCAGTTGGGCGAGGGCGGCCTCGCCCTCCCCGTCCAGGCTGGAATTGGGTTCGTCCAGCACCACCAGGCGCGGATCGCCGAACACGGCGCGGGCCAGGCCGATCCTCTGGCGCTGGCCGCCGGACAGGCTGGCGCCTGAACCGCCGATCACGGTCTCGTAGCCATTGGGCAGGCCCAGGATCAGCTCATGGGCGCCGGCCAGGCGGGCGGCCACCACGATCTGCTCCGGCTCGCAGGCGCGGAAACGGCAGATGTTGTCGCGGATGGCGCCGTCGAACAGCTCCACGTCCTGGGGCAGATAGCCCACGGCCCGCCCGAAGGCTTCCCGGTCCCAGGCATAGACGTCGCCGCCGTCCAGGCGCACCACCCCGCTGGAGGGGCGGATGGCGCCCACGATCAGCCGGGCCATGGTCGACTTGCCGGCGGCGCTGGCGCCGACGATGCCCAGGGATTCGCCCGGCTCCAGGGCGAAGGAGACATTGTTCAGGATCGGTGGCCGGGCCGTGGACGGCGCATAGGTCAGGGTTTCCACCGACAGGCGGCCCGCCGGATTGGGCAGGGGCATGGCGCTGGGCCGTTCCGGCGCGGCGAAGGCGGCCTCGACCCGGGCCATGGCCGTCTGTCCCGTCACCAGCTGGCGCCAGACCCCGACGATCTGGTCGATGGGGGTCAGGGCCCGGGTGGTCATCAGGGACGCGGCGAACAGCGAGCCCGGGGAAATCTTCTGGTTGATGGTCAGCCACGCGCCGGTGGAGAAGATGGCGATCTGCAGGGCGTAGCGGAAGAACTTGATCATCCCGCTGATATTGGAATTGCGGGTGCTGGCGATGGCCTGGCGGTACATCATGCCCAGGCGCAGGCGGCGCCAGTCATGCAGCATGGCCGGCAGCATGCCCATGGCCTGGACCACCTCGGCGTTGCGCATCACCGCTTCGGTCAGGCCGTAGCTGGACTCGGCGCTGCGGGAGGAATCGGCCAGGGGCTCGGCGACGATCTGCTGATTGAGCATGGCCAGGCCAATCAGGGACAGGGCGCCGATCAGGGCCAAAAGACCCAGAAGCGGATGCAGAAAGGCGCAACCGATGATGAACAGGGGCGCCCAGGGCAGGTCCATTACCGCCAAGGCCCCGCCGCCGGTCAGGATCTGGCGCAGAACGTCCAGGTCGCGCAGGGCGTCGCCGCGGACCAGACCGCCCGTGCGCACCGCCGTCTCCACCAGGCGGGCGAACAGGGGGGCGGAAAACTGGGCGTCCAGACGGCAACCGAAGGAGATCAAGAGCTGCGAGCGGATATTTTCCAGCAATGCGCCCGCGCCCAGGGCCGCCAGGGCCGCGACGCAGATGACCCCGAGCGTGGCGCCGCTGCCGCTCAGCAGCACCCGGTCATAGAGCTGCATGGTGAACAGCGGCATGGCCAGGGTCAGCAGGTTGAGCACGAAGCTGAACGCCACCGCCGCCTTCACCGCGCTCTTGGAGCCGGCATAGGCTTGCTTCAACAGGGGCGGGATCTTGAAGGCCATATAGGATCGACACCTCGCGGACGGAGGCCGCGGAATCACCGCGTCGTCTCCCGCCTCGACCCTCGCCGTGAAACGTTGAGGCGCGGTTAACCGAGCTTAACCAAGAGGTCGCAGGCCCGGCCACAGCGGACCAGGCGTTTTGAGACTATCCGCCCCATGGGTTCGCCGATGATCTCGAACCGAGATAGCCTCACCTACGAACATCTCGGGATTACGCGAATATTTCAGTCTCGTCACAGTCTTTGAAACACTGATGTGTGACAGATGCTTAGCTCAAGACTTGCATGAAAATGACGCGCCCGGACCTTACCTCCCAGGTGAACCCGCCTTCGCCGATCCACGGCGCGGGCGTCTAAACAGGAACTTCGTCATGACAATCTCCGGAACTTCCGGGTCTTCGACGAACTACGACGCTCTCAGGCTGCTCAGCCTGATGGCGTCACAGGCCTCGTCGTCGGCTTCATCCACTGGGCAAGATTCGACCAGCTCGGCAAGTGCTACCCAGAGCACCAGTGATTTCGCCAGCTCCATGGGTCTCCCCATGGGCCCACCGCCAACCTCCAGCACCAGCTCCACACAATTCAGCAGCGACACACTCACCTCGCTGCTGTCTTCTCAATCGACCACCTCGACCAGTTCGACCAGCTCAGCCAGCACCGCCAGCACCTGGAGCACGGATCTGGCCAGCAAGCTGGTCAGCAGCCTGGACACCAGCGGCGACGGCTCCCTGAGCCTATCCGAAGTGACCAGCGCCCTGTGCGGCAACAGCACCTCGTCCACCAGCACGGCGAGTTCGACCAGCAGCTCCAGCACTAGCTCGAGCCTGGCCGCGGCCTTCTCCAAGCTGGACACCAATGGCGACGGTCAGCTAAGCACCAGCGAACTGGCCAGCGCGATCCAGAAGAGTGGCGGACCGCAACACGGCCAAGGCGGACCGCCGCCGCCCGGTATGATGGACTCGTCTTCGTCCACATCTTCCTCGATCGCGTCGGCGGCCTCTGATATCGCCAGCAAACTGATCAGCTCGGTGGGCGACAGCACCTCGGGCGGCATCACGCTGGCGGATCTGAGCACCGCCCTTGGCGACAGCACGTCGTCCACCTCGACCAGCACCACGGCGAGCACGACCAGCAGTTCGACATCGTCCACCAACAGCACGCTGTCCAAGGCGTTCTCGAAGCTGGACACCAATGGCGACGGCACGCTCAGCGCCAGTGAACTGACCAGCGCGATCCAAAGCTTCATGACCACGCAAATGAGCGTTGATCAGTCGTCCTGGCTGTCCTCGACGACGTCATCGACGTCGATCAGCGCCTAATCTCCTATCCCGGACGGCTCGAATGGCGGTCCGGGATTACGTAGGCCTCAGTCAGCGCCGCCTCTGGCCCCCTATTCGGCCTTGGGCAGGGGCAGGCGCACCACGGCCGTCAGGCCCTTGACCCCGGGGGACAGGACGATATCTCCGCCATGGGCCCGGGCTATGGAGCGGGCGACGGACAGCCCCAGCCCTACCCCGCCGGATTCGGGATTGCGCGAGGGCTCGGCCCGGTGGAACGGCTCGAACACTTGCTGCAATTCGGTTTCGGGCAGACCCGGTCCCTCGTCGGCGACCTCGATCACGGCCTCGTCGCCCTCGACCCGTAGCTTGACCCGGGCGCCGCCAGCATATTTCACCGCATTGTCGATCAGATTGCCGAACAATCGCTTCAACCCCACGGGGTCGGCGGCGATGGTCACCGTCTGGCCCGGCTCCATGGTCACGTCCGCGCCGATCAGGGCGGCGGCGTCCACCTCGCATTCGAGCAGGGACAACAGATCCAGGCGCTCCCGGCGGGCCGGCGCGTTGGCGTCGCGGATGAACACCAGCACCGCGCTGATCATGGCCTCCATCTGGGCCACGTCGGTGATAACCGCGTCCCGCAGGGCCGGATCGGCGGCCTCCATCTTGAAACGGATCCGGGTCAGGGGCGTGCGCAGGTCGTGGGAGATGGCGCCGACCATGGCCGTGCGGTC
>JARLIP010000236.1 GCA_031291685.1 Caulobacteraceae bacterium
CCCCCAAAGCTTATCCTTGTCGCCGTCATGCGAAAGCTCATCGAAGCCGCCAACCTCGTCCTCAACCGTGGCCGCCAATGGGAAAAGCGAACCGCATGACGACATGGTTGCTCCCCCGTATCGCTGCGCGAAGCGAGGGAGGAAACGATCTCCTGCTCCCCCGTGAGGCTGCGCCTAACAGGGGAGCAGACTCATCCGGCCCGCCCCGCCAGAAGGGCGCGCACGGCGACGGCGGCCAGGGTGGTGGCGTTGATCGGCCCGCCGGCGGGTGGCGGCTGAGGGTCGCCCTCGAAGCGGCGCACGAGGCCCCGCTGGATCAAGCCATTGAGGAAGGCGGCGTGGCGGCGCCCGCCATCGGGGCCGAACACCTCCACCGGATGGGGCGTGGCCAGGGCCTCGGAGATCATCGAGACGCTGTCGCTGGTGACCACCAGCCGGTCCGCCAGGTCCAGGATCCCGCGATAGGGATTGTCCCCCTCCATGTCCCAGACAAAGGCGTCGGCGTCCCCAGCGAAGGTCTCTCCCGCGAAGGCCTGGGCGATCCGCTCGCGCACCGCCTGGGGGGTGCGGCGGGACGGGGTGACCGCCAGGGCCGCGCCGGTGGCGTGGCGCACCCGCCAAAGCCGCTCGATCAGCACGTCGGCCTCGGCGGTCTCGAAGGGGTGATGCTTGGTGGTCCCACCCAGCAGGACTCCAAGCAGCGGCCGCCCCGGCTTGACCAGCCGCCCCCGCCAAACGGCGCCGGCCTGCGCCAGACGCTCCGGCGTGACGTCGTGCAGGGCGGTGGGCACGCTCAGCACATTGGGGCCGCTGATCCCGTCATGGTCCATGGCCACCACCAGGTCGAAGGCCGAGGGCGCCGTCAGGGGGTTCTGCACATGGACGGTCAGGGTCTTGCCCCGGCTGGCCCGGCGGATGGCGATGGACAGGGCCGTGGTGCGCCGCCCACAACTGATCAGCAGGTCCGGCCACGGCGGCCGCGGCCGATCGGAGGCCGCGCTCAGCCCCCCCAGGGCGAAGGGGGCGGCGATGCGCCCAGGCAAGCCGCGCCAGGGCGCCTTCAGCTCCACCACCAGCTCCCGCGGAGCCTCGCCCAGGGCGCTGGCCAGGCCCCGGGCCTGGGTGCGAAACCCGGCCTCGCCAGTGGTCATGTACCAGATCGATAGGTCGTTCATCTCATCCGCCGCCATCTCAGGGCCGAGGGTTTAGACCAACGGCTGTCTGACTTGACCGCCAGCCCCCCAAATCCGCTCATCCCCGCCTTCGCGGGGATGAGCGGGACACAATAACGACAGTGCGATGGCCTTGGGGCCAAAAGTCATGCTCAAGGCCGAGGGTTTAGACCATTTTCCGCGACCAGGTGGCGGTCGTTTCGCGGCGCGAATTGCGCTAGACGGCCACCAAAACGCCCCCATGGCGCCACATCGGTCTTGCATTAGCCACGCTCGGCGACCAGATCCGAACAACCGGCGCCGCGATGGCCGCTGAAAGGAGCCCATGTCCTATCTCGATATCGAGGCCCTGAGGTCCGCGCCCCTCAGTCACGACCCTTATGACTATCTGGTCGTGCCCAATTTCGTGCGCCCCGAGGTCGCCGACGCCATAGGCCGGGACTATCCCAAGATCGACAAGGCCGGCTCCTTCACCCTGGACGACGTCCAGGTCAGCGGCGCCCTGGCCGAACTGATCGAGCAACTGGACGGCCCGGAGTTCCGCACCGCCATCGAGGACAAGTTCGACCTGGATCTGGGCCACCTGCCGACCATGTTCACCGTGCGCGGCATGTGCGGCGCCCATGACGGCCAGATCCATACCGATTCCAAGACCAAGGTGATCACGGTCCTGCTCTATCTGAACGAGGCCTGGGCCCAGGACGGCGGGCGTCTGCGGCTGCTGCGCAACGGCGAGGACCTGGAGGCGGTGGCCGCCGAGGTGCCGCCCGACTTCGGCACCCTGCTCGTCTTCCGGCGCTCGGAAAATTCCTGGCACGGGCACAAGCCCTTCGCCGGCCCCCGCCGGGTGGTGCAGATGAACTGGGTGACCTCGGACCGCGTCGCCGCCTGGCAGCAGTTCCGCCACCGGGTCTCCGCAGCGGTCAAGCGCCTGACGCCGTCGAGGGCCGGCGCTTAGCCCGCTATTCCCGCCGCAGGATCTTGTCGGCCAGAAGATTGCCCCACCAGCTGGCGTGGAAGTCCCGGGTCATACCGGGGGCGTCATAGGCGTCGCTCTGGACCCAGTCGATGAAGCTGATCCCCTTGGGGGCCGCGTCTTCCAGATAGCGCACGAAGACATGGTCGAGCACGCCGGTGCGGCTGTTCTTCAGGTGCAGATAGCGAAAGCTGAGCTGCTCCATGGCCTGCTCAATGGGCTGGCCCATCTCGAAATGGGCGTAGAGGGTGCTCATCAGGCTGACCCGGTCCGCGCCGGACTTGCAGTGCATGATCGCCGGATACTGGACCCGCCTGAACAGGTCCCGGGCCCCCAGGATCTGCTCCCGTGACGGCGCCGCCCGGGAGCGGACCGTGAAGTCCTCCAGGGTCATGCCCAGCCGCGCGCAGGCGTCTTTTTCCAGGGCGTAGAAGGTGGCGTCGAAGCCGCCGCGCAGATTGATCACCGTGCGCACGCCCTTGTCCCGCCACTGCTTCAGCTGGAAGGGCCAGGGCTGGTTGGAGCGCACCAGGCGATCGTCCAGCCAATGGGCGTTCCTGAAGGACAGGCGCAGGAAGGCGTGGTCGCTCAGATTATAGTCGACATAGGCGGCGATCTTGCCGGCGGTGGTCGACAGGTCGATCTGTTTCAAGCGCTGGTCCTCAGGCGCCGGGCGATCCGGAAGGGGCCGTATCTAGGGGCGCGAGGGGCGTTTGGAAAGCCGGACCAAGGGTCCGAGGCGTTTCACAACGGCGAAGGGCCCGGGTCGATCGCTCCGGGGCCCCGCAAATCAGCGATGACGGGCGAACGCGGC
>JARLIP010000237.1 GCA_031291685.1 Caulobacteraceae bacterium
ATACCAACGGCCATTGAGCTCGACCGCTAGAGTCCGCATTCACCACCGTCATCCTCGACACGCAGTGTCGGGGATCCATGCCGTTCAGGCGCCGCCGCGACGGGCTTTCAGACTGAATCCCACGCACAATGACCCAGTCTCGTTCACGGAATGGATCGCCGCAAGCGGCGATGACGGCGAGTGGGCTCCGCAAAAGCGGGCCCGCTTTTCCGATGAGAACCCGCTCAAACCTTTGAATCCAGAGCGGGCCCTCACGCCTTCGGCTCGCCGCCCCGATAGATATCGCAGAGCAGGTCGATCACCCGCATCGCCGCCGGATCGGCCAGGCGGTAATAGATGGTCTGGGCCTCCCGCCGGGTCGCCACAAGACCCTCGGCCCGCAGCTTGCCCAGATGCTGGGACGCCGCCGACTGGGCCAGGCCCACATAGTCGGCCAGGTCGCCGACGGAGCACTCCCCCTCCCCCAGACGGCACAGCAGGATCAGGCGCTGTTCGCTGGCCAGCAGCTTCATCAGCCGCGCCGCGGCGGCGGCGCTGGCCTCCAGCTCCGCCAAGCCGGCGGCCTTGGGGAGGAGTCCCTGGGGTGCGGTCGTCGTGTTCGCCATGACGCTAATATAAGGGTTCCGCCGAATTCGCCAAACCGCATTTGGCGTTAGCTCAAGGCCGCGCGCGCCGGCCCCCTAGACCTCGGCCAGAACGCCGTGCAGAGCCGCGACCACCTGGGCGCCCTCACCCACCGCCGCGGCGACCCGCTTGGTGGAGCCGGCCCGGACGTCACCGATGGCGAACACCCCCGGCACGCTGGTCTCCAGGGCCAGAGGGCCACGGCCAAAGGCCGGCCAGGGCTCTTCGCCAGCGGCGGAGCCCGTTTGCACGAAGCCGCCATTGTCCACCGCCACCCCACAATCCCTCAGCCAACCGGTGTTGGGATCGGCGCCGATGAACAGGAACAGGTGCTTCAGGGGCCCCGTCCAGATGGTCCCGGCGGCGTGGTTGCGGAAGCTGGCCCGCTGCAGACCCGTCTCCGCGTCGCCGAACAGGGCCGTAACCTCGCTGCGGGGGTGCAGCACCACATTGGGCAGGGCCGCGATCCGGTCGATCAGATAGCGCGACATGGTCGCTTCCAGTCCTTCCCGACGGATCACCAGGTGCAGGCGACGCACCTTGGAGGCCAGGAACACCACCGCCTGGCCCGCGGAATTGCCCCCGCCCACCAGGGCCACCTCTTCACCCTCACAAAGCCTGGCCTCCACCGGAGAGGCCCAGTAGGAAACCCCCGCGCCCTCGAACATGGTCAGGTTTTCGATGGCCGGACGGCGGTAGCGCGCGCCGGAGGCGATCACCACCGAACGGGCCTTGGCCTGGCGCTCGCCAGCCAGGTTGAGTTTGAACAGGTCGCTGGGCCGCCGGTCGCGGCCCCCGCATTCCAGGGCCTCGACCTCCACGGGGATCGCCACCTGGGCGCCGAACTTCTGCGCCTGGTTGAAGGCCCGGGCCGACAGGGCGTGACCGGAAATGCCGGTGGGAAAGCCCAGATAGTTCTCGATCCGCGAGGAGGCGCCGGCCTGTCCGCCAAAGGCGTGGGCGTCCAGGACCAGCACCGAAAGCCCCTCCGAAGCCGCATAGACCGCCGTCGCCAGACCCGCCGGCCCCGCGCCGACCACCGCCACATCGAACACCTGATCGGGGTCCAGGTCCGGGGTGATGCCGACGCAGGCGGCGACCTCCGTCTCGGTGGGGCGGCGCAGAACCGAGCCGTTGGGGCACAGGACGATGGGCAGATCCTCGTCGTGCAGCCCCAGCCGCTCCATCAGCATCTGGCCGTCATCATCCTCCCGGGCGTCAAGTACGGTGTAGGGATAGCCGTTGCGGGTCAGGAACTGCTCGATCCGCACCAGGGCCTGTCCGCCCCGCTGGCCCACCAGCACCGACCCCACGCCGCCATCACTGAGCATGGCGGTCCGCCGCAGGATGAACGCGCGCATGATGATCTCGCCCACCTCGGCGGTGGCCACCATCAGGGCCCGCAGATGGGGGGCGTCAAAGGCCAGGGCCTCGCACCCCTCCGGCCCGGCGCGTCCCTCCGCCAGAGCCGCGCGCCCCGCCAGCTGATTGACCTCGCCGGTGATCTGACCGGCATGGTGGGTCGTGATCAGGGTCTCGTGGCCGACGCCGTCCCGGCCCCAGGCCTCGATCCCGCCCGCCAGCACCAGAAAGGTCGGCGCGCCCCGCTGGCCCACCGAAAACATCCGGGCCCCGGGCTCGAAGCGTTGCGGCGGCCCCAGGGCGAACCGCCTGGCGATCGCGATCTGGGCTGCCGTGAGGACAGGAAACACCTGCTCACGGCGCGTCTCGGCCATACTCATCGGCATTGCCCCCGCCCTTGCCCCTAGGCGTCGACGTCGGTGATGGGCCGGTCATGGCCGTCGGCATGTTCCACATGCCAGGCGCCCGTCTCGTCCTGATACTGGATCTCGTGGGTTTCCCCTGGCGCCCGCTGCTCCCCGGCCACCCGCTTGGCGGTCTTCAGCGCCGCGGCCCGGGTCGGGAAGGTTTCTGAATAGACGCCGTCGGCCCGATAGGCCCAGCCCCCATCGTGCTCGACCACGTGATAGGTGATATGGGCCATCATCCGCACTCCATCGTTTCGCGGCGCATCATAGCCACGATCCGTCCAATGCGCGCGCTCAACAGCGCCTCCTGCGCCATAAAGGCGCGTTTGCGGCGCCTGGATCCAAACCCCGCGATCAATCGACAAAGCCTGGATCTCGCCACCCAACCTTGGGACCGGGACCTGACCGATTCAGGCGACCTTTTCCTCGGCGAGCTGGGCCTGATAGGCGGCCCGGGCGGCCTTGAACAGATCGAAGGGAAACCTGATCGGCACGCCGGCCAGGGCCGCGGCCAACATTTCCAGATGCGCGGCCCAGCCCGCCGCCGCCCGGGCGGCGTCTTCATTGGCCGGAACCGTCAAGGTCAGATCCAGCCTGACCACCCCGCCCACCGGCTCCAACTCCCAGCGCACGGGTCGGTTCGGCTCGCCGGGACCGCTCCAGGAATATTCTAGCAGATGCAGAGGATTAATGGCGGTGACGGTGCTGTCGATGACGATGCCGCTGTCCGCGAAATTCAGCCGCGCGGCCCCGCCCTGACGCAGCTCGATCTCTCCGGGCGCCAACCACTGAACCATGTGCTCGGGCTCGGTGAGGGCGGCCCAGACCTGCTCCACATGCTCATCGAGCATGATGCAAAGACGCGCCTCAATGACATCGCCCTTGCGGGTGAACCAAGCCGGCTCGAAATCAGGTTCAGACATGACCCATCTCCTTTGTCTCGAAGCTAGGCGCCCGCCGGCCAACCTTCACTAATATGCGTTAAACCACGCCTGTGAATGGCCGCGCCAGCGGACCCGTCCCCTCAATCCAGAGCGGGTGTCAGAAGTGGAACTTGAAGCCGGTGGACACGATGATCGCCTCGCCCGTAACCTGGGCGACATAGGAGATCGGGGTGGACACCTGGGTGCCGGCATAGGCGTTGGCGTTGCTGTGCACCCGTGAGCCCTGCAGATGGATGTAGCCCAGGGCGCCGTCCAGTTCGAGGTTGGGGGTCGGACGCACCGTGGTCCCGATGGTCAGAAGCCAGCGGTCCCCATCGGGCACCCGCGAGGTGCGGCCCTCGCTGGGGGTCGGGGTCGGATCATAGGCGATACCGGAGCGAAGGGTCCATTTGGGATTGACCGTGTAATCCACCCCGATCGCCCCGGTGGTGGTGTCATGGTAGTTCTGGATGAAGGCGATCTGGCCGCCCGCCGTGCGCACGCGGATGGCGTCGAAGGCGCCCCAGCCGACCCTCTGGGCCTGGCCATTGACCGCCCAATGGTCGTTGATCACATAGCGCGCGCCCAGGACGGCGATCGAAGGGGTGGAGAAGGTGGCGCTGGCCGCGGTCTTGCCGTTCTCCGGCGCCAATGGCCCAAGCAGGCCGGTGATCGCCACCGTGCCGCGCAGTTCGTGGTCGATCTGCGAGCGATAGCTGCCGCCGATGGTCAGGCGCTCGGTTGGATGCAACTGGGCGCCGACAGTCCAGCCATAGTTCCAGCCGTCCCCTTCGAGCCGGCTCACGCCGTCCGACAGAAGCGGGGAAAGGTTCGGCAGGGCGTAGCTGAGGGTGGACTTGGCGTACTGGGCGTCGAAGCCCACGCCGATGTCCAGGTAGCGATTGATGTGAATCGCCACGGTGGGCTGGATATCCAGGTCCAGCAGCTTGGAGGTCAGGGCCTGGTAACGGGTGAAACTGGCGGAATCATACTGGGTGGAAAAGTCGAAGGGCGCGCTGATGGCGAGGCCCAGGGCGATATGCTCGTTCACCCGCCAGGCCGCGGCGGAATTGGGAATGACGCCCGTCTCCAGGGGATCATAGGCTCGCGGCTCGCCACCCACGGATGTCGTCTGTTGGCCCGGACGCCGGATGGTCGAGCCGGTGTCGCGAAGCTCGGAGTCGCTGAACACGGCGTGCACGCCGCCATAGACTTCGATCCCCTTGACGTTGGCCACGGCCGCCGGGTTCCACCAAAGGGAGTCCGCGCCGGTATCGGAGGCCTCCCCCGAATAGGCCCGTCCAAGCCCCTTCACCGACTGTTCCTGAAGATAGAAACCGCCGGCATTGGCCGATCCGGCGCAGGCGAGGGCCACAGCCCCGGCCGAGACGCCAAGGGAGATGATGAACTTGAATTTGGACATGGACGCTTGCCTTCCCACAACTTTCACTTACCGCGCCGAGGTCGCCCGCCATCGCCTGGCCGGGCGCTGTCCTTGGCGACACCTGAGACCTTGAACGCGCAATGAGGTCAGCGGTTGACCCGCCAGTGCCGCGATTCAGTCGCGGCTGATATGATGGTCAGTTGTCGGAACGACAAGCTTAGTCGCGTTTCACGGGCAAGTTTTTGAAATATCGGCGGTTTGTGAACCGGGATTTTTGACGCGATCGAAACGCGATCAATGAACATCTCCGCGTTTTTGACACGCGCCGCGCCCTGGTCTTCGAATCTCGCAACGACCTGCCTTCCCGGCCACGGCGACAGAATTTCCGAATAAATTCAACTTATTAAGATGCGCGCTAATGACGGAAAGCTAAGCTCGCCGCCGCCCGCGCCCGTCACGCGACGGGGGGCACGCTGATATCCACATGGATGTGCATGGCGTCGTGGCGCCAGTATTCCCGGTCATATTCGACAATACGGCCCTGAGCGTCAAAACTGGTTCGCACGATCAGCAGGCCCGGGGTGCCGGGCTTGGCCGCCAGGGCGGCGGCCTCCGCCTTGGTCAGGGCGCAGGGCCACATATCGACCCGGTTGCGGGCGACGGAGATCCCGTATTCCCGCTTGAGGATCTGGGTCAGGGACCCATCCAGGGGGTGTTTCAGCAACCCCGGCGCGAGGGAGGGGCTGACCCGGATGTCCTCCACCAGCACGGCGCGGCCATCGATGGAACGCCGCCGGCGCAGGGTATAGAGGGGCGCGCCGACCTCGATCCCGAACACCTCGGCCGCGGCCTGCGGGGCGCCGGCCAGTTCCGCGGACAGGGTGGTGGTCGTGGGGGTGCGGCCCTGCTCGGAAACATAGGTCATGAAGCCCGCCCAGCGGGTCGGATCATAGACGATCGGCGGCGGCGAGATGTACCAGCCGCTGCGGTCCCGACGATAGATCAGGCCCTCCGCCTCCAGTTGGAACAGGGCTTCGCGGATGGTGCCTCGGGCTATGCCCGTGCCAGTCTGGAGCTGACGTTCGGAGGGCAGCTTGGCCCCCGCCGGCAGATCCCCGGATTCGATCCGCCGCACGATGTGGTCGCGGATGGACAGATAGTGAGGCTGGTCGCCAAGGGCGGCCGGCTGGGTCCACCAGGCGGTCTGGGCAGTTTGGGCCACCGATCGCCTCCCTGCGAGCGCGGATACCGCGCAGGGGCGAATCCCCGCGCGGACCCACACTTTTTTGGCGCAATCGCGGCGACGTCAAGGCGCACTGGGTTTCAACCCGGAAATAGGGGCGGCGATCCCTCGCCGCCCCTTGGCCGATACCCTGTGGCCCAGCCCTAGTAAGCGTAGGAGATATTGAACAGGAAGGTGCGGCCCGGCTCGATATAGTCCTTCTGATAGCCCGGCGACGGCCCCTTGGAGGTGTAATAGCCGTAGTCTTCCAGAAGATTCTGAACATCAAAACCGACCGTGACGCCATGCTTGAGGCTATAGCGCGAGTGGAAGTCCATGCGCTTATAGGGTTGGTTCCACTTGTCGATATAGTTGTCGCGGATATCCTCGATGAACTTGCCCTGATATTTGTAGGCAAGGCTCATATCCAGGCCGTACTTCTGGTAGGTGAGGCTGAGATTGTAGAGCCACTTGGGCGAGTCCAGCAGCGGGATCTCGTAGTTCAGGCGATAGTCCTTGCCCCCCTTGGCCCGGCTTTCCAGCCAGGTGGTGTTGGCCGCGAACCCAAAGCCACTCCAGATGCCCGGAAGCTCGGAGAAGCGCCGTTCGAAGTTCAGCTCGATACCCACAACATGGGCCTGCTTGCCGTTCATCGGTTGACTAATCTGGACGGCCTTCCCGTGGGGATCGGTGACCGTATCCCCGTTTGAGAAGATGAAGTTCTTGATGTCCTTATAGAATACACCCGCCGAGATCAGACCGGCGTTTCCAAGATAGAATTCCGCCGAGGCGTCGAAATTTAACGCCTCCGCTGGCTTCAGGTCCGGATTGCCCTCTGTGATGGAGGTCGGGCTCCCGGACGTGTCTCGGGTGACCGTCGAGCCGCCGCTGATGTTCTGATAGGCGGGCCGCGAGAAGCTGGTCCAGATCGCCGCCCGATAGACGGTGTGAGCGTCGGCGCGATAGTTCAGGAAGATGCTGGGCAACACCTCGGTATAGGTGCGGTGCGTATCGACGAACTTGCTGTCGTCGGGGATAGCCGGTGTCGTTGGAGTGGCGTCGACCCCTGGCCTGGACTGCCAGGCGGTATTGTTGACCTGGGTCGTCTCCACCCGAAGCCCTGTGATCACCTCAAGCTTGTCGAACTTGAAGGTGGCCATGCCGTACTCGGCGATGATGTCTTCGCGATAATGGCTGGCCGAGTCACTAGCCTCATGTGAACCCGTCGTATTGGCGTCGATCGCCCGGACTACGGCGTCACGGCTGAAGGTCGATCCAAAGGTATAGAACCCGTGCAGGATGCTGCCGACATTGCGCCCGGCCAGACCGGACGTGGCCATGCTGGCGTAGTCAGGCTTCGTCACGTCGTAAGCAACTTCGCTGTGATCCTGATGCTGGTGCAGGAACTTGAAACCGGCCTTCAGGGAGGCGAGATGGTATTCGCCGTCCATGTCATAGAGGGCGTCGAAGCGGCCGCCGTACTTGCGCTCCTCGGTGAAGGTGGTCCGCCGCCCAAAGTTGTTGAGGCTGGTCAGCTGACTATTGTCATAGACCAGAGATTGGGCCGCCAGGGGTAGTTGCCATTCTGGGAAGCGCGGGTCCGGGTTGGTGAAGGTCACACCAGTGGTGGCGAACAGGCCGCTGTTGGGCGATTGGAACTCGGCTTGATACCCTGTAGGATTGTTGCGCTCGCCATAGCTGTAGAAGGCGTCATAGGTGAGCTTCAACCGACCGAAACGGCTTTCCCCGCCAAGGGTGCTGTTGGTCAGGATCGAGTCTTCGTCATTGGTGTTGAAGTTGCGGTTCACAAAAAAGGCCTGAGGATCGTAAACCCCTGACGCCCCGCAGGTCGTGTAGTAAGACGTGTCATCACAGCCATCCCTAGCGGTCTTATTGGCCCTCACGATCAGTTCGGAATGATCATCCACCTTCTTGAACTTAGCGACCTGGGTCCGCAGGTAGAACTGGTTGCGATCGCCATGGTAGTCGAACGATACGTTGCCGCCATAGCGCTCCTGCTGCAGCTTGTAATAGTCCAGATCCAGGCCAGGAAGGCGCAATGTATTGTAGTCGATATGGACTTGATCGCTGCTCGGATAGTTGTACGGCGTCCACTCGCCATCGTTTTCCGATTCCTCGGAAACCGAGTTCTTCTTTGAATAATAGCCGCTGACATAGACGCCCCAGCGCTTATCGACGCCAAAGGTGTCGCCCGCGTCGATCTGGAAGGTCTGGCCGCCGTCGGGCTCGTGCTGGTCCGCGGCCCGTTCGTTG
>JARLIP010000238.1 GCA_031291685.1 Caulobacteraceae bacterium
GCCCACGCCCTGATCGAAGCGCTTCACGCGGCGGTCGCCATCGTGGCGCCGGCGGTGATCCTCAAGTCCGAAGCCATTTTCCAGCTGTCCGAAGCGTCCGCCTTCTTTGGCGCCGAGGACGCCCCGGAAGCGCATCTAGGCTACAACAGCTCGCTGATGGCGGCGACCTGGCTGTCGCTGGTCGAGCAAAGCGCCGCCGCCTTCAGCGAAATCTTGAAACGGGCGACCCTACCCGTGCGACAGGCGCGATGGGCGACCTATGTACGCTGTCACGACGACATCGGTTGGGGACCCTTGTTGGCGGATCTGGCCTCCCCCGAAGCTGAACGCAGAATCCGGGCCGCCGCCCAATGGCTGCACGGCCAAACGGAGGGATCTTGGTCGCGGGGCCAGCCGTTTCAGACCGATGGTGCCGCGCTCCATGGCACCAATGGCGCCCTGGCGTCGCTTTGTGGCCTCGCGGATCCGTCGGCGCCCGCGTCCGAACAGGGGCAGGCCGTGGCGCGGGTGCTGCTGATGCAGGCGGCGATCTTCGCCAGCGGGGGACTGCCGATCCTGTTCATGGGCGATGAGATCGGCCTGACCAATGACCGAGACTACCTCAGCGACCCGGAGCGGGCGCACGACGGGCGCTGGATTCATCGCCCGCCGATGAACTGGTCCCTGCTGTCGGCGACGGGCGCCGAGCCGAACGCGGCCCAGGCGATCTTCGCCGGCGTTCAGAGATTGGGCGCGGCGATGCGCGCCGCCAATGCCTCGGCGCCGGCCCAGGTGCTGGACAGCGCCACCGCGGCGCTCGCCAGGCTCGAACTCGGTGATGATCTTATCGTGCTCAACTTCTCGTCCGAGGCTCAGGCGATTACCCTGGCCGCGCCCAATCTGCGGGACCGTTTGAGTGGCGAGGCCATGAACCCAACATCCTCCATTCCGCCCTATGGCGTCCTGTGGTTGGCGTCGGAGGCCGTGGCGTGAGCGCGCCCCTGTTTGGTTGCATTGAGGCCGGCGGGACGAAATTCGTCTGCGCCGTGGCGTCTGGGCCTTCGGACATTCGGGATCGGGTGCGGATCCCGACCACTGACCCGGACGCGACTCTGGACCAGGTGCTCGCCTATTTCGAGGATGCGATGGCGCGGCATGGCCCGATCACGGCCTTTGGCGTGGCCAGTTTCGGGCCGCTGGAACTGCGCCCCCAAGCCCCGGACTGGGGCGCGATCCGGCGAACCCCCAAGCCCGGTTGGACCGGCGTCAATATCGCCGCTCGTCTTCGGGCGCGCTTTGACCGGCCCTGCGGAGTGGACACCGATGTGAACGGGGCGCTGTTGGCCGAGTTTCGCTTTGGCGCGGCAAAGGATCGCCAGGTCGCCTGCTACGTGACCGTGGGCACCGGGATCGGGGCGGGCCTGATGGTCGGCGGGACGCTCGCGCACGGCTTAGCTCACCCGGAAATGGGCCATATCGTCCCGCCTCGCCCGGCGGCGGATCGCGCCTTCCAGGGTGTGTGCCCGTTTCACGGAGACTGTCTCGAAGGTCTGGTCTCGGGGCCCGCCATCGAGAAGCGCTGGGGCGGATCGCTGAGCGACCTGCCCGGCGATCATCCAGGCCACGATATCGTGGCCGGTTATCTGGGTCACTTCGCCTCGACCCTGATCGCGGTCTGTGCGCCAGAGCGAATCCTGATGGGCGGCGGGGTGATGCAGACGCCCGGACTGCTGGAACGGGTCCGGGATCGCGCGGCCGAGGTCGGCGGCGACTATCTGTGCACGCGCGCGCAACTCGACGAGATTTTGCAGCCGCCAGGCCTTGGTGACCCTGTCGGGCTGTTGGGCGCCTTCCTGCTCGCCGAACAGGTTCATGAAGTAGTCCGAAGGACGGGTGGTCCGTCCGAATAATCGGCTTGGCCTTCAGGGCCTGGCGGCGACTTCGGGCGGGCTTTCCGGGCCAGGGGCTCCGGCGGACTTGCGCAACAGCAGCATGCTGGCCGCCGCGAGCGCCATCAGCACCCCAGCGAGCGTCAAGGCGTTGCGCGCGTCTCCGTGCAGCAAGGGCCCGTAATAGAGCGGCATGGTCAGGGCGTTGAGCAGCATCGGGATGACGATCATCATGTTGAATATGCCCATATAGACGCCGGTCCGCTCAGGCGGAATTGAACGCGCGACGATGACGTAGGGGTTGCCCATGATGCTGGCCCAACCCACCCCAACTCCCGCGGCGGCGAAAAACAGCCATGGGCCCTGGGTGATGTGGGGGATGGCCAGCATCCCAGCAGCGGCGCAAAGCAGGCTGACGCAGTGGGTCGTCGCCACGCCGAACCGTCTGGCGAAGGGCATGAGGGCGAAGGCGGCGACGAAGGCCACGCCATTGTAGAATCCGCCGATCTCACCATTCTTGAGAACGGCCTGGCGGAACCCCGGCGTCAGCGCGTCGGACGTATGATAAACGGAGCGGGCGATCGAATAGATGACATAGTTCCAGTAGGTGAACATGGCGTACCACTGGAAAAGGCTCATCAGGGCCAGTTTACGCATAGGGGCGGGCATGGCGAGAATGGCGTCCCAGACTTCCCGAACCGTCGCCAATAGGGATTTCGACTTCTTTGAGAGCGCCGCCTGCTCCAGCGGAGGCAGCGGAACCTCTGGGACGCGCAGGATCGACCAAAGGATCATGCTGAGCGAGAGCGCCGCACCCAGTGCGAAGGTGAAACGGGTGGTCTGCGGAATATTGTGGGAATCCACCGCGTTGGGGTTGAAGGCGAAGACATTGACCAGGATCGACGGCGTCAGATAGGCCAGCATCTGGCCGAGGCCCGTAAACGCGCTCTGCGATAGAAATCCCAGGGGCCTCTGATCATCCGGAAGCCGGTCGCTGACATAGGCGCGATAGGGCTCCATGGTGACGTTATTGCCGACATCGAGAAGCCACAGCAGGCTCGCCGCCATCAGCAAGGTCGAACTCAAGGGCATCAGGAAGAGCCCCGCGGAGCACAGCACGGCGCCGAAGAGGAAATAGGGCGTTCTTCGCCCCCAACGCGACGTGGTTCGATCGCTCATGGCGCCGATCAGGGGCTGGACAAGCAACCCGGTCATGGGCCCGGCCAATTGCAGCAGGGGCAGGGCGGCGTCCTTGGCGCCCAGATAGGAATAGATCGGCGCCATATTGGCTTGTTGCAGGCCGAAACTGAACTGAAGGCCTAGGAAGCCCAGGTTCATTTCGATGATCCGGAGGAGCGAGAGCCTCGGCATGGTCTGAACGCGCAACTGTATGTCTCCAACGCCGAACGGACATCGCCAGGGCGGCTGATCGATAAACGGCGGTTAGCCGTTGACAGCGGGGCCGAGCGCCGTTCGCAGCGCGCTCTTCCAGGCCGCGGTGAATTCCCGCGAGACTCGCGCGTCGGGAACGACGAAATCGAATCCGTGGTAGGCGCCCGGCGTCAGGTGGAATTGGGTCGGCACCCCCGCGTCGACCAGCCGGCCCGCATAGGCAAGGTCCTCATCGACGAAGAGATCAATGCCTCCAACGCCGATGAAGGTCGGCGGCAAGCCGGCCAGGTTCTCGACCCGAGCGGGAACCGCGCCCGGCGGCGGAGTCGCCCCGCCGGCTGGCGCGCCCAGGAAGGCGCTCCAGCCGAACTGGTTTTCGGCCTCGTTCCAGCCGATGGTCCCGATGAAGGGGGCGACATGGCGAACGCTCCCGGTCCGGTCGTCGAGCATGGGATAGATCAGGACCTGATAGCAGAGCGGGACTTCGCCCCGATCCCTGGCCCGGATGGCCAGCATGGCGGCCAGGCCGCCGCCCGCGCTCTCCCCCAGGATGGCGATGCGCCGGGGATCGACGCCCAACTCGCCCGCATTGCGAAATAGCCAGGTCAGGGCGTCATAGACGTCGTCCAGCGGACCTGGGAAGGGCGTCTCGGGCGCCAGTCGATACTCGACATTGACGACCACGCAGTCGAACTCCTGCGCGAGCTTCTGTCAGGCGGGCGTCGCAGCCTGAGCTTGCCCGACGATGTAGCCGCCGCCGTGGATGTGGAGCACCGCGGGCCGCTTTCGCTCGACCCCCTCGCTCGCGATCAGCTGAATTTTTACGGCCCCGCGCCCGTCCACGCCAGGAAGCGTCCTGTGTCGTACTGGGGGGAGCGGCGGCGGCAGATCAGCGGGCGGGGGCGGGGACGCCGCGCGCAGGGACGTCAGTGACTCGCGGGTCAAGGGCGCAAGGGGATGTTCCAGCATTTGCCTGGCCGCGGCTCTCAGTTCGGGATCGACCCGTTGCAGAATCGAGTCGGTGGCCGTGGGGGCGGCCCATCCCCAGCCCGGCGCCAGGGGAGCCGCCATGAAGCCAATATTCAAGATTCGACGCGTCACCGACATGGTGCTCCCCCCCAACTCATCTGTCGCGCCTGACCTTGTTCCGGCCCTCAAAATGGCGCTTGCAATCGATTGCGTTCCTCACTTTACTGGGTTGGACGAAGAGATCAAGACCGCTTGGAAAGCTGGTCCCGCCGC
This sequence comes from Caulobacteraceae bacterium, assembly GCA_031291685.1. Lineage (GTDB taxonomy): Bacteria > Pseudomonadota > Alphaproteobacteria > Caulobacterales > Caulobacteraceae > Poindextera. The sequence continues at coordinate 4,503 of JARLIP010000238.1, forward strand.
TTCGGTCGGCGGCGATTGGGAACCAAAGGCTCCGATAGATTCAGGTCTGACAGAGGTTCAGGGAGGAATGATGCGCACTCAGGTTTTGGCGCGGTTGGCCCGTAGCGTTGGGTTGGCCGTGATCGCCGCCACCTTGTTCAGTGGTCTGAGCGCCGCGGCCGAACCCGCCAAGTCGCCGATCCCGCTGGATCCCGACGGCACGGTTCATGCGCCCGCCATGGATGTGCCCCTTTCGAACTATCTGAGCCCTGAGGCGCGGGCCTATGTGAACGAACATCTTCACCAGATGGAGCGGCCGGAACTGCTGACCCAGCGCGATGGGGTTCCCATCTTCATGGAGGGCTATCTGGCCCGGCAGCGCGCCCTGTTTGGCTACATCAGGTCCGATGTCACCCTGGCCGGCGTGCACGCCTTCGAATATCGACCGAAGAACGGATACGCCAAGCGCAACGAAAGACGTGTGCTGATCAATTTGCACGGCGGGGGCTTTTCGGGCTGTTTCCCCGGTTGCGCTGAACTGGAGTCAATTCCGATCGCGGCCCTGGGGCGTATCCGCGTTGTCAGCCTGGACTACCGGGAGGGGCCGGATCACCAGTTTCCGGCCGCGAGCGAAGACGTGGCGGCGGTCTATCGCCATTTGCTGAAGCACTATCCAGCCCGCAACATCGGGATCTATGGCTGCTCGGCCGGCGGCATGCTGACCGGACAGGCGGTGGCCTGGTTTCAGGCGCATGGCTTGCCGCGTCCAGGCGCCGTGGGCATTTTCTGTGCTGGCGGAACCATGACGAGCACGGGCTTCGGCGGGGATGCGGCCTATTTCAACGGCCCCCTGGGAGACGCCCAGCAGCCCCCGGCTCCGCCGAAGGACGACGCGCCGAAGTTGGCGCCGATGGCCTATTTCGCCAAGGCGAGCCCGACCGACCCTCTGGTTTCCCCGGCCATTTCAGACACCGTGCTCAAGGCGTTTCCGCCGACCCTGATCATCACTGGCACGCGCGGCTTCGAATTGAGTTCGGCGGTCTATACCCACTCGCGGCTGGTCCGGGTCGGGGTGGACGCGGAACTCCATGTCTGGGAGGGACTGTTCCACGGGTTCTTCTACAATGCGGACGTGCCGGAATCGCGGGACTGCTATGATGTGATCAACCGGTTCTTCGACCGGCATCTCGGCCGCTAGAGCATTTTCGAGCGAAGTGGATACCGGTTCGCGTGAAGAAAATGCGTTAAAACAAGAAACTAGGGGGAATCAGGACGACCCGCGCACAATCAGGGTCGGCGACATCTGCTCGCTCTCCACGGGCTCGCCAGCCAGGATGGCGAGCAGTTTCTCGACCAGCAGGATCGCACCAGGGGCGATCTCCTGACGGATCGTGGTCAGGGGCGGCAGGGTGTAGCTGGCCAGGGGTATGTCATCAAACCCGACCACGCTGACGTCTTTCGGCACGTTCAGCCCGGAGTGCGTCAGTTCGCGAATGGCGCTGAGCGCCAAGGTGTCCGAGGCCGCGACGACCCCGTCGATCCCGCGACCAGCCTGGACGACGTCGCGCAGCACTTGGACGGCTTCCTCCGCGCCGAACTGGATCTGCAGCTCGAGGCCGGGGTCGAGATCGATTCCGGCGTCACACAGGGTCTGGGCGTAGCCCCGCCGTCGTTCCATCACCTCCGGCACCCGCGTGTCGCCCAGGAAGGCGATACGGCGTCGACCGCGCGCCAGAAGGTGGGAGGTCCCCAGCACGCCCCCCTGAAAATTGTCCACCCCGACGGAGACATAGTGCTGATTGGGAAGTTTGGCGCCCCATACCACGAGCGGAACGCCGGCAAGGGCGGCCCGATTCATGGCTTCATGCTCCAGGCTCTGGCCGATGATGATGACGCCGTCGGCGCGCCGGGTTTGGATGGGAGCGCCGATCCAGTCGCCGTGATCGGCGGAGATTCTGTGGAAGAGAAGATCGTAGCCCCGCTCGTTCAGGGCCTCGGCCAGGCTTGAGAGCATCTCCGCGAAAAACGCGTCGGAGACATGCTGCCTCGAGGCGTGGGTCAGCGGAATCATGACGGCGATGGTCTGGGTGTTGCCGCGGCGCAGGCTGCGTGCGGCGGGATTGACCGCGTAGCCATGACTCTTGGCAAGCTGGGCGATGAGCTGACGGGTCTTCTCGGCGACCAGGGGGTTGCCGGCCAGGGCGCGCGATACGGTCGACTCCGACACCCCCGCCAAGGCGGCGATGTCCGCCATCATGACCGCGCCGGTGCGTTCAACCTTTCTTGGTCCGGTCATCCTGAACAGTCACTGTTGAAATGCGCCTAATGTGTGAGTGCTAGCGCGGAAGCGAATGGAATGAAAGAACTCCGAAAACGGCTAGAATATTAATTTCGGAGATACTCCAGCCGTAGCGATCCTCCCGGTTAGGCGAGGCGTGATCCAGACCCTAGGTTTCCGACAGGCGTCGATCGAGCCAAAGGCGGAAGAGGGCGGGCCAGAGAGAGGCGGGGGCGCCTGGCGCGCCGAGACCAAACGCGTGCCCCCCCTCCTCGAAGAAGTGGGCTTCCGCCGGGACCTTGGCCGCCTTCAGCGCCTCCAGCATGAGTGCGGAGTTCTGATAGGGAACGGCTGGGTCGTCCAGGGCGTGAACCAGGAAGGTCGGCGGGGTGGAGGCTGAGACGCGCCGTTGGGGCGAACGGCGCTCCACAATTGCTGGATCGGGGTTTGACCCCAAAAGGGCTGTCGCTGAGCCTGGATGCGTGTAGGGCGGTGTCAGGGTGATGACCGGATAGATCAGGCCCGCCGCCGCTGGGTTCGCGTCCTGGTGATCCACCTCGTCCCGCGCCACATAGACCTTTTCTGAAGCGGCCGTGATCAATGAGGCCGCCAGATGGCCGCCCGCTGAAAAGCCCAGAACCGCAACGCTCTGTGGTGAATAGCCGAAGGTTTGCGCGCGCGCCTTGATCAGACGGACGGCGCGCTGGGCGTCCTGCAGCGGCACATCCCACCGGGACGCCCAGCCCTCTCCCGGAAGACGATAGACCAGCACGAATACTGTATAGCCGCTGCGCGCCATCTCCTCGGCGACGCCGGCGCCCTCATGGGTGGCGACGACGAAGGTATAGGCCCCGCCTGGCATGACCAATAGCGCCCGGCCATTGGGCTGGCTTGGCCTGAACACCCGAAGTTCAGGCCTCGTCACGTTGCGGATGAAACCTTGCGGATAGTCGGGGGGCAGGGGCTGGGCCTTAAATCCACGGTCGGGGGGCGCGCCATCCCAGAGCGGCAGGGATTGCGCGCGCTTCCAGCCTTCGGAAAGGGGGGCGAGGCCCGAGGGACTGACGAGCGGGGCTCGAGCCGTCGCGGCGGCTGGCGTCAGCGCCGCAAGGCCGGCCAAAAAGGCGGTTCGCCGGGTTAGCGCGCCAATCCCGTTATGGTCGGCCATCGTCTCCATAATCGCCCCTCTCCTCAACGCCCGCTTCTGGCTGATCCCTATCGGGACTGCAATCGATTGTGGATCTGACTCAGGCTAAGGCCTGCCATGTCTTTTGCAAGCTTCGAGGTTGTCGGTTTTCACCCATCTGGACGCCATCGTCCAATGGGCCGCACTGGGTCTAAACCGCTGACATGACCTCCGCCGCCTCGGCGAAGGCGGTGTTGGCGGCGGGAACCCCGGCATAGATGGCGGTCTGCATCAGGACCTCCTTCAGCTCGTCCTGGGTGAAGCCCCCTTGTTCCAGGCCGGCGCGCACGTGCAGGCGAAACTCCTCCCAGCGGCCCAGGGCGGCGGTGATGGCGATCACCAGGAGGCGGCGGGTGCGGTGGTCCAGGCCCGGCCGGCCCCAGATCTCGTTCCAGGCATAGCGGGTGATCATGGCCTGGAAGTCGGCGTTGAAGGGGGTGCGACCCGCCAGGGATTTATCGACCCAGGCGTCGCCCAGCACCTTGCGGCGGACGGCGAGGCCAGCCTCGAACAGAACCTCGCCAGCCTCACGGACCGCCGCGCCGCCTGACAGGTCGGACAGGAAATCGCGCGCCGCGCCCGCGAACGCAGAGGGGGCCTCAAGGCAGGCCTGGTGAGGGGCGGCGAGGCCCGCGCCCCGAACGCCGGGGATCTTGGCCATCAACTGGTCGGCATGACCCGCGAATGGCGTCGAGACGTCCCGGGCGCCATAGATCACCAGGGTTGGGGCCGTGATGAGATTCAGCCGCTCCAGCAACCGCATGTCCCGGATCGCCGCTCCGCAGCCGGCATAGCCCTCGGCGCTCATGCCCAGAAGGCCCGTGCGGACCGTGGCGACGATCTCGGGATGGGTGCGGGTGAAGGGCTCGCAGAAGAACCGCTGTAGAGCCATCTCGGCGACGGCGGCCATGCCCTGGGCGCGGACGGTCTCGATCCGGTTGGTCCAGGCGGCGACATCCATCTGGGCGGAGGTGCAGGCGCAGATCAGGGCGTTGACGCGCTCCGGCGCGTTCAGCGCCAGGGTCATGGCGACCATGCCGCCCAGGGACAGGCCACAGACGGCGGCCCGCTCAATTTCCGCCGCGTCCATCACCGCCACGGCGTCCGCCGCAAGCATGTCCAGGCTGTAGTCCCCGGCGGGCGCATCCGAAGCCCCGTGGCCACGGGCGTCCATGCGCAGGACGCGGAACTGGGGCAAGAGCAGCGGGACCACCCGGTCCCAGAGACCAAGATCCGTACCGATGGAGTTGAGCAGGAACAGGGCCGGTTTTTCCGCCGCGCCATCCAGACGCCAATAGAGACGAACCCCGTCCCGGGTCGCGAAGGCCATCAGCGGTCCTTTCGATAGTGGGTGATGGCCCGGCGAACCAGATCGACGGACCGGCCGACATCGGACCCGACGTCGGCGGCGGCGAGATTACGGGCGAGGGCGGCGGTGTCGATCTCCAGGTCCTTGACCACCGGCGCCATGGCCGCCAGCGCGCCGTGGGCCAGTTCGAACAGGGTGGCGAGGGTGGGGGCTTCGGCCTGCCAGCCGCCCAGGCCGCGCTCGTGCTCCTGAGGCAGGCCCGAGATGATCGAGGCCGCCAGGCCCGGGGCGCGGATCGCGGCGGACAGGGCCACCTGGCAACCGGTGGGATTGCGCTTGTGCGCCATGGCGGAAGAGCCGCCGCGGCCCTCAACCTTGGGCTCGAAGGCTTCGGCGACCTCGCCCTGGGCCATCAGCGAGATGTCGCGGGCGATCTTGCCCACGGCGCCGATCAGGATCGCCAGTGCCGAGGCCAAGCCCGCCACGCCATCCCTGCGGGCCTGCCAAGGCATGGGGGCCACGCCCAGGCCAAGATCGACCGCAACGCGCTCGACGATGGTTTGATCGAGGCCCGCCAGTGAGCCGCAAGCGCCGCCCAGCTGAAGGACCAGGGCCTCGGCGGCCTCCCGCTCGAAGCGCCTCAGGGCGCTGTCCACCCCCAACAGCCAGTTGGCGGCCTTCAGGCCCAGGGTGATGGGCAGGGCGCCTTGCAGCAGGGTGCGGCCAAGCATGGGGGTCTGGATGTGGATCTGGGCCAGGCGGGCCAGGGCCTCGGCGAGGGCGTGGGCCTCGCCCTTGATCAGGTTGGCGGCCACCTTGGCCTGGAGCATCAAGGCCGTGTCGGCCACGTCTTGGCTTGTGGCGCCCTTGTGCACCAGCTTGGCCGCCGGGCCGTCCCGTTCGGCGACCAGGGCCCGCAGGCGAAACACCAGGGGGATGGCCAGGGTTCCGGCGAACGCGGCCTCCTCGGCCAGTTGCATGACGTCGAACCGCGCGCTGGCGCAGACCTCAATGATCACCTCCGCGGCCTGCGCGGGGATCAGACCCTCGGCGGCCTGGGCGCGGGCGAGGGCGGCCTCGAAGTCGAGGGCGCCGCGCAGCAGGGCCTCATCGTCGAAGACAGCGATCATGGCGGCGGTGGAGGCGGGGCGGTCCCGGAGCAGTGAGGCCAAGGTGCTGTCCTTCCGGCTCAGATATCGAAGAAGACGGTTTCGTGCTCGCCCTGCAGGTGGATGTCAAAACGATAGGTCGCCTCGCCGGTCTTGCTGGCGATCAGGGTCAAACGCCGCGCCGCCGGCGCCAGGGCCAGGATCGGGTCTTCGTCATTGGCGGCCTCACCCTCGAAATAGATGCGGGTGACCAGGCGCTTGAGCAGGCCGCGGCCGAACACGCCCACGGCGATGTGGGGCGCCTGTTGACTGTTACCCGGGCCAGGGGTGCGGCCGGGCAGGATCGTATTGAAGCGATATTCGCCGTCTTCGCTGGTGGCGCCGCGGCCAAAGCCGATGAAGCCGGCGTCCAGGGCCAGTTCCTCGCGCGGGTCGTCAGGGCTGTTGTAGCGGCCGGCGGCGTTGGCCTGCCAGATCTCGATCATGGCGTCGGGAACCGGAACGTCGTCGGCGTCGAACACCTGGCCGACGATTTCGATCATCTTGCCGGCGAGTGGGCCCGGGTCGCGCGCCGTCTTCAGCACGTAATGGCCCTCGGGCGTCAGCTCGGGCCGCGCCCCCAGATCGGAGCCGCCGGTCAGGTCCGCGCCGCCCTTCCAGGGCAGGCCGTAGTGGAAGAAGGGGCCGACGGTCTGCCAGGGAGTCTGGCCGAACAGTTCCGGGCTTTGATTGTCGAGGGTCTTGGTCGGGCCGCTCATGGTCAGATCCCCATGGGGGTGGCGTCGGGGCCACGCAGGACGATGTCGAACAGATAGCCCAAAGCCCAGTCGGGCTGGGTGGTGGCGAGGTCGAAGCGCGAGACCATCCGCTGGCGATAGGCCTCTGGCACGGCGCCGGCGATGGGGTCGATGGGGATCAGGGGATCGTCCGGGAAATACATCTGGGTGACCAGGCGGGTGGCGAAGGCCGGTCCCAGCAGGGAGAGGTGGATGTGGGAGGGGCGCCAGGCGTTGTAATGGTTCCTCCACGGATAGGCGCCCGGCCGCACGGTCACATAGCGGTAGCGGCCCTCGGCGTCGGTGATCACCCGGCCGGCGCCGGTGAAGTTGGGGTCGAGCGGGGCGTCCCACTGATCCTTCTTGTGGATATAGCGACCGGCGGCGTTGGCCTGCCAGATCTCCACCACGGTGTTGGGAACCGGCCGGTGGGCCTCATCCAGGACCCGGCCGGAGACGATGATCCTCTGCCCCAGGGGGGCGGCGGCGTGCTGGCGGGTCAGGTCGGCCTTGGACTCGCCCATCAGGGCGCTCCAGTCGGCGGGGCCGGTGGTCTCGGTCAGGGTCTGGGGAATGCGCACCAGGGGCTCGCGCGGGGAGCGGGCGACCGTCGAGGCGTAGGCGGGGAACAGGGACGGCGGCTGGCCGGCGTCTTCACGCGTGTAATCCAGGATCTTGGTCATCTGCGGGCTCCGCCGATCGTTATCGAAGAAAGTCCCGGCCGACTGGATCGTCCCGCCGGCCGGCAGTGTCGCCCGGGGCGGGGAGGGCCGCCCCGGGGAAAAGCCATCACGCCACGCCGGCGGCCAGCTTGAACTCGGCCTCGGTCTTGGCCCTGACCTCGTCCAGGCTCACCCCTGGCGCCAATTCGATCAGGGTCAGGCCGCCACCCTTGCGATCGATGTCGAACACGCACAGGTCCGTGATCGCCCGATCGACGCAGGCCGCGCCGGTGAGGGGCAGGGTGCAGCGTTTGAGGATCTTGGACTGGCCAGCCTTGTTGGCGTGCTCCATGACCACGATCACCCGCCTGACCCCGGCCACCAGGTCCATGGCCCCGCCCATGCCCTTGAGCATCTTGCCGGGGATGGTCCAGTTGGCGATGTCGCCGTTCCGCGCGATCTCCATGGCCCCCAGGATGGTCAGGTCCACATGGCCGCCGCGGATCATGGCGAAGCTGTCGGCGGACGAGAAGAAGCTGGAGGTGGGCAGTTCGGTGATGGTCTGCTTGCCGGCGTTGATCAGGTCGGCGTCCTCCTCGCCCTCATAGGGAAAGGGGCCCATGCCCAACATGCCGTTCTCGCTCTGCAGGGTCACATTGACCCCTGGCGGGATGTAGTTGGCCACCAGGGTCGGGATGCCGATGCCCAGATTGACGTAGAAGCCGTCCCGCAGTTCCCGGGCGGCGCGCTCGGCGATCTGCTCGCGGGTCCAGCCCTTGGCTTGCGTGTCCATCAGACGGTCTCCTTGGCCGGACGCGGGCGGGTTGTGACCCGTTCGATGCGCTTTTCGTAGTGGGCGCCTTGGATGATGCGGTCGACATAGATGCCAGGGGTGTGGATCTGGTCCGGATCGAAGGTCCCGGCCGGCACGATCTCTTCGACCTCGACGATGGTGACCTTGCCGGCGGTGGCCATCACCGGGTTGAAGTTGCGGGCGGTCTTGCGGAACACCAGATTGCCCTCGGGATCGGCGCGCCAGGCCTAGATGATGGCCAGATCCGCCCGCAGCCAGGTCTCGCGCACATAGAGCTCGCCCTCGAACGCCTCTACCGGCTTGCCCTCGGCCACCACGGTGCCGACCCCGGTCTTGGTGTAGAA
>JARLIP010000239.1 GCA_031291685.1 Caulobacteraceae bacterium
CGCCCCCCCCCCCCGCAACCCCCGCGGATGGGGGGTTTTCGTTTTAAACCGTTTTTATTTTTTGTTTCCCGCGGGGGCCCCCGCCGGGGGGGGCCGCCCCGGGACACGGGGGTTATCGGGCGGCAAGACACGAGGGACGGATGAAGATCGGCGTTCCGCGCCATAGACCGCCTTGGCTTCCCATCCGACAGCGGCCACCTTCGACGCCCCGGGGGATTTGAAATTATCCCGCGCCGGGATCAGGGCAGCTAAGCCACTGTGGATTCGAGCGGCAGAACACTGAAGCAGGCTTTAAAATCCAGATGTGTCGCCAATCCGGTTCGCCGCCCGCTTCCCGACTTGCCTTTCGGCCGTTGCCAGCAAACACCTCGAAATTATTCTCACCGTCTCCAATTCTAACCGGGAAAAACATCGACGAATATATCTTGGGCCTGTCAGGTCCAAGATAAGGGTCCGAAAACCGCACCTCGATCTTTCCAACCGAGCCATGAACTCGGAAGCACACGTTCTGCCCACCAATCAACGTCGCCTCGACATTCCCGTTCGGGCCCTGCGACAGCCCGACGACCCGTACAATTGTCGGGGCGACATTCAGCCTCCCCATTTCCTCCGGCCTCTCTATGCAAAGCAAGGCCCTGGGCGGGGGCGGCGTAGCGACGGGCATGGTCGGATCTCGTTTTCGGTCACAGGGTCACAACGCCATCATGTCGGACGATCCAGTATAGCCACAATGCATAGACCCCCGAGTGTCCAGGCCCCACCCCTTGAGAACCGCCTAATATCTCGGTTCGGAGCACGCCACCTCGCAGCTTGAGGCGGCGGAGCTAGAATCGATCTCCATCCACTGCGATAGTCCTACCCCGCATTTCCGTCGGCAGGCGGCGAAGGAGCATCGCGTTGCGACACCGCTGGGGAATGATCGCGCTTGGATGGGCCTGCTTTGAGAGCCTGATCCCCGGAGCGGCCCGCGCAGAGGCGACGAGTGCGCCGATGCTGCAGCTACCGCCTTTCACGCCGGGTGAAACGATCCAGTTCGCCAACAGCACGACAGTACACAACGCGTCACACGGCGGCTCAGCGCTGGACAGCGGATCAAGCATAAGCTTTGCCATCGAAGTATTGCAGGTCGACAAAGGCCGAGCGCGCCTTCGCTGGATTCTGCTTGATGGCGCGGCTTGGGGTCCTGAAAGCTCGCCCGGTCTGACGCGATGGTTCAAGTCACTTCGAGGCGCGCCCATCGAGATCGTCACGGATGCGTCGGGTTTACCCCTAGACGTCGCCAATTGGTCGGCCATTAGCGAAGAAGCCGCCCCTGAGACGGCGGAGGCCGCCGCAGCCTATCCGCCCCTGACCCGCGCCGATCTCACCAGCCTAATGAAACGGTCATTCTTGACCAACGGCCTGACGAGCGACCTAGTGACCATGGCCGCGATGCAGATCCGCACGCCGACCCTCATGGGTCATACCGATCTAAAGAGCGATCAACGTCCAAATCTTTCGATCGCTAGAACAGTCGACGTCAAAGACCCGGATCCGACGACCTGCGCCGTCAGCATTTCGAGGTCGACCGTGCAAACCTTTAGCTTCGGCGGCAAACCCCATCCAGCCATGAAACTCGAGACGTCGTCCGTGGTTTCCACCGCTGATGGCTGGGTGATAAGTCTGCACGAAGTTCGGGAACAGCCCAATTTCATAAAGACAACGGATATCCGCAGACTAACCCCAGCGCCCTGCCCCTCCATACCCGCCAGCCCTGTTTCACCAACTCCCCGGGGCCAATAGCCCCCCTTCGCGCCCGGTTAATCTCCGCCTGAGACAGTGCCCGCCATGACCCTGGCCGAGACACCGCCCCGTCGTTCATTCCTGGCGCGCGCCCTGCGGGACGCCGACTGGTTGACCGCTGATCGGGCCCGGGCCTACGCCCTGATCTGGCTGGTCATGAGCATCGGCATAGCCGCCGTGTGGGTGGCCCTGTCGCATGGCGGCCTGGACCGGCTGGGCAAGCCCCTGGGCACGGATTTCGCCAGTTTCTGGACCGCCTCGCAGCTGGCCATGTCCAGTCATCCGGCCCTGGCCTACGACCCCGTCGCCCACCACGCGGCCCAGACCCGGCTGTTTGGCAAGGACGTGGGCGACTACGCCTTTTTCTATCCGCCCATGTTCCTGTGGCTGTGCCTGCCCCTGGCCAGCATGCCCTATCTGGCCTCCCTGGCGGTCTGGCTGGGGGCGACGGGCCTGGCCTATGCCCAGGTGGTCCGGGCCTGGCTGGGCCGGGCGGCGGGCTGGCTGCCGATCCTGGCCTTTCCCGCAGTGCTGACCAATGTCGGCCACGGCCAGAACGGCTTTCTGAGCGCGGCCCTGTTCGGCGGGGGGCTGTTGCTGCTGGACCGGCGCCCGTTCCTGGCCGGGGTTGTGCTGGGCTGCCTGGTCTATAAGCCCCACCTGGGGGTGCTGATCCCCGTGGCCCTGCTGGCCGCCTGGCGCTGGCGGGCCATAGCCGGCGCCGCCTTCTCCGTGATCCTGCTGGCGGGTCAGTCCCTGCTGGTGTTCGGCGCCGTGACCTGGCGCGCCTTCCTGGCGGTCTCGCCCCTGGCCCGGGCGGCCCTGGAGCAGGGTCTGGTGGGGAATGAGAAGATGCAAAGCCTGTTCGCCGCCGTGCGCCTGCTGCACGGAAGCCTGCCCCTGGCCTACGGCGCGCAGGCCCTGGTGGCCCTTGGCGCGGCCGGCGCCCTGATCGCCCTGCAACGGCGGGCCTTTCGCGGCCCGGCGGAGGGCCCGGCCCTGGTGGCCGCCGCCCTTCTGGCCAGCCCGTTCCTGCTGGACTACGACCTGATCCTCCTGGCCATTCCGCTGGCCTGGGTCCTGCGCCAAGGCCTGGCCACCGGCTTTCGCCCCTGGGAGAAGATTATCCTGGCCGCCGGCTTCATACTGCCGGCGGTGTCCCGCAGCCTGGCCGCCCTGATCCACCTGCCCACGGGGCCGTTCGTGATCGGCGCCGTACTCTGGATCGTTCTGCGCCGGGGTTGGGATCTCAAGGTTGCAAGCGAACCCGCGGCCACCCCGCCAGCCCTTGCGATTCAAGGCTGACAACTGTTTGAAACCCACTAGGCTTCGCAAGGCGCCGCAGCGTGAAGGACGGCGCGCATATGAGGAAGCCCTGCGTTGACCGAGTTAGTACCCGAGGCGGACCTTGTGGCGGTTCCGCCCCAGGCCGCCAATCCCGCGGCCAAGTTGTCCCTGGGCGCATTGTGCTGGTCATTGTTCGAAGGGGTCCGCAACCCCTATGTCGTCCTGGTCACCATCTATGTGTTCATGCCCTATTTCGCCCGGGTGGTGGTGGGGGACGCCGTGCGCGGCCAGCAGGCCGTGGCGGCCTATGGCCAGTATTCCGGCTGGATCGTGATGCTCACCGCGCCGCTGCTGGGGGCGTCCATCGACAAGATGGGCCGCAGGAAACCTTGGCTGGCCCTGATCGTGCTCGCCATGGTTCCCCTGATGTGGTCCCTGTGGTGGACTAAGCCTGACCATAGCGGCCTGTCCGTGGGCATGGTGATCGCCATCGCCACGGTGATCGGGGTGCTGTTTTCCTATACCGAGGTGCTGCACAACTCCCTACTGGTGCGGGCGGCGGGCCTGTCCGGCGCGCACAAGGCCTCGGGCCTGGCGCTCGCCCTGGGCAACGCCTTTTCCGTCGGCGCCCTGGTGTTCGTCCTGTGGGCCTTCGCCCTGCCGGGCAAGGTGGACTGGGGCTTCATCCCCAAGGCGCCGCTGTTCGGCCTGAACATCGCCACCCACGAGCAGGACCGCATCGTCGCCCCCATCGCCGCGGCCCTGTTCGCCCTGGGCGCCCTGCCCCTGTTCCTGTTCACCGCCGACGCGGGCAAGGGCCAGGTCCCGGTCCTGCGCGCCTTCAGGGAAGGGGCGGCGACCCTCTGGCGCATGGTCACCAGCCTGCGCGGCCATAGGGACGCGATGATCTTCCTGATCGCGCGGATGTTCTATGTGGACGGCATGACCGCCTTCCTGCTGTTCTCCGGGGACTATGCCTCCGGCGTGATGGGTTGGAAGGCCCTGGAGATGCTGGCCTATGGGGTGATCCTCAGCATCCTTGCGGTGCTGGGCGGCGTCCTCGGCGGGGTCCTCGACCATGTGCTGGGACCCAAGCGCTCGGTGCAGATCGAGATCGGCATGACCCTGATCGGCCTGATCGCCATGCTGGGCATGGGGCCGGACAAGATCTTCTATCTCTGGCATTTCGATCCGGTCGCCCACGCGCCGGTCTGGCATGGCCCGATGTTCACCACCCTGCCGGAGATCATCTATCTCTTGATCGGCTTCTCCAACGCCATGTTCATCACCGCCCACTACGCCTCCAGCCGCACCCTCCTGACCCGCCTGACCCCGCCGGAGCAGACCGGCGCCTTCTTCGGCGTCTATGCCCTTTCCGGCACGGCCACGGTCTGGCTGGGCTCCAGTCTGGTCAATCTGGGCACCCACATCTTCAAGACCCAGCAAGGCGGCTTCGCCACCATCCTGGGCCTGCTGGCCCTGGGCTTCGTCGGCCTGCTGTTCGTGCGCGGCGGCGGGCCCGCCCATGAGGACCCGGGGATGCGGTGACCGAGACGATTGCGAGCGACGACCGGGGCCTGCTGCTAGGGGACGGCCTGTTCGAGACCGTGCTGGCGGCGGGCGGACGGCCGGTGCTGTTCGAGGCGCATCTGGCGCGGCTGACCCGGGGCTGCGCCGTCCTGGGCCTGCCCGCCCCGGACCCAGGCGTCGTCGCGGACGCCGTGACCCAAGCCCTGGATCAGGCCGGCCTCGCCAAGGCCCGGGCCGCCGTCCGCGTCACCTGGACGGCGGGATCGGGCGGGCGGGGTCTGGACCGGCCCGAGCCGCCGGCGCCCCGCCTGATCGTCACCGCCGCCCCCAGCGCTCCGCCGACCGCCCCGGCGCGGCTGATCACCGCCCGGGCGCGGCGCAACGACCAGTCCCCGGCCTCGCGGCTGAAGACCCTCTCCTATCTGGACAATGTCCTGACCCGGTCCGAGGCGCGGGCGGCGGGAGCGGACGAGGCCCTGATGCTCAACACCCGTGGCCATCTGGCCTGCGCCGCCGCCGCCAACCTGTTCTGGATCGAGGGCGAGGCCCTGGCGACCCCAGCCCTGTCCTGCGGCGTGCTGGACGGCGTCCTGCGCGGCGCCCTGATCGAACGGGCTCTAGGGGCTGGAATCGTGGTGCGGGAGGTGGAGGTGGGACCGGACGCCCTGGTCTCGGCCCAGGGCCTCTTTATCACCAACAGCCTGATCGGGCTGCGGCCAGTGTCGTGGCTCGACGGCCGCCCCTATGATGTCCCGCCACTGATCGGGCGCCTTCAGGCGCTCTGCGCCGACCTTAAGGGGTGAGAGCGGTGACGGAGTCCGACTGGCGCGGCTTCAGATAAAAGTGCTCGGTGAAGGTCAAGGCGTTAGGAATGATGCTCTGAACGAAGGACGACACCGGTGAATTATAGGTATAGGTGACCTCGGACAGAATTATGGTCTGTCCATTTGAGATCAGGCCGGCAGGTAGTCCTGTATAGGTCGTCCCTTGGACCAACGCCGTCATGTTCTGCGGTTTGCTCCACAGCACCTTCACCGCGCCGTTAGCATCCTGGCCGATGCTGCTCACCCGCATCTTCAGCGCGGTGGAGGTGGTGTCAAAGGGCGCCATCACCGTATTGGCGATCGAGAAGATGTCGGTGAAGTCGGCGTCGTGCAGCACCGTCGACTGGGCCACCAGGTCGCCGATGGCCGAGGCCACGTGGCTGGCCTTGCGCTCGGCCATCATGGCGCCCGACAGCACCGCCAGGGCGAAATAGGTCGAGATCAGCAGGGGCGCGATCAGGGCGAACTCCACCGCCGACACCCCGCGCCGGTCGCGTCTGAAGCGTATGAGAAGGGACCGGATCATGGCTCAGGGTGTCGTCGGATAGGGTTCGTTGCGGAAGGTGGCGGCGGCGCTGATCAGATGCTGGCCCCCGCTGAGATTTTGCACCGCCCCGTCCAGGTTCGGGGTCATCAGGGTCCAGGGATAATAGACCCGCACCAGCACGATATCCCCTGGCCCGCCCATCTGGAACAGCAGCGACTGGGTGTTCAGCTGGCCATTGACGATCGGGGCGGGGACGGCGGTGTTCTGGAACTGGGCGAAGGTGCGCACGTCCACCTGCAGGTTGCTCATGCACTGGGCGACGCCCAGCCAGCTCATGCCGTTGCACACGGACTGCTTGAAGGTGGCCGCGGTGGCGCCGCCGGCGGTCTGCATTTCTCCCGTGCGGATCTGGCGGGCGGTGTCGGTCGTCGCTGTCTCCAGGGTGGTGGAGACCAGGAACACGAAACCCAGCTCGATGATGCCGCAGATCAGCGCCAGGAACGGCAGGGCGACCATGGCGAACTCGACCGCGGTCGAGCCGTCGCGGCCCTTGACGAGGCGCCGGATCATTCTACCGGACAGGTCTAGGCGGAGGCTTTTCCAGCGCATGGGGACACGATAGCGCCGTGTCCCTAATCGACGCTTAAGGGTATTGGTAAAGGGCGAGCGCACGGCGCGAGGCCGAACCGATCCTAGGGCGTGGTCATCTCTAGGGCGTGGCCGTCGGGGCCGCCGCCGGAGCCGCCGCCGCGCCCGCCGTGCTGGCGTCCTTGGCCCCGGCGATGGTCTGGCAACGCTGGGCGCAGCTGAAATCACTGGCGACCGCCCCGCGATAGACGGTCACCCGGCCGTCATTGGCGGCGACGACCGTCACGCGCCTGTCGAACAGGGTGCGGCCGACCGCATCGAGCACCACCACCCGGGTGGCGCCATAGCCCCGCCCGATCACCAGCAGGCTGTGGCTGTCGACCATGGCCACGTCGGCCACGGCGGGGTCGCTGACGATGACATTGGCCGCGGAGCCCCGCAGGCCGACACGCTGGCTGTCGGCAAGCTCGACGGTCATCCCCTCTCCCGAGGCGAGGGCGGAGCCGGCGGTCAGGCCGAAAAGCAGGCTTATGGCGATGACGCTGAACGGGCGGCCCATGGCCAAGACCTCCAAGTCGGATGGAGCCCCAGACTCGGCTGGATTGGTCAATAAAGTCTGAAGGACGGTTTCAAGGTGCGCGGGAGAATTATAAGGGGATCAACACGCTATTTTTACGGCCATTTTCGGCCGTAGTTAATAGTTAGTAATAGTAAATTTGAATAAACCATACAAATATTCCGAGCAACTTCGACATCTTTACTGGTAATTAAGCCAACCAATGCAGATTGATCGTGTTTTCGGGGCAAGCAGGCCGGGCGGCTTGGGGTCCCCTTCTAACTGCTTGCTGAAACAGGAGATCAAGCAATGACCAAGTTCGTTACCCGCTTTGTGAAGGATGAATCCGGCGCCACGG
Source organism: Caulobacteraceae bacterium (assembly GCA_031291685.1). Classification (GTDB taxonomy): domain Bacteria; phylum Pseudomonadota; class Alphaproteobacteria; order Caulobacterales; family Caulobacteraceae; genus Poindextera. The sequence goes on from JARLIP010000239.1 coordinate 7,413, forward strand.
CCATCGAATACGGCCTGATCGTCGCCCTGATCGCCGTCGTGATCATCAGCGCCGTGTCCGCCATCGGCACCAAGCTGAACGCCTCGTTCTCCACCCTCCAAAGCAAGCTCCCCTAATCCTGGGCGCTTGACGCAACGAAACGGGCCGCGATGCGAAAGCGTCGCGGCCTTTTTCTTGAGTGGCGGCTTGACCGCGACGGATCGGCGGGGTGCGGCGCAACGCTTCCTTCACCCCGCCGCGCGATCCTGGCGGTCAGGGCCGATCAGGCAGGATCTCATTGATGAATACGTTTCAGGCCGCGCTTCTGACGATCTTTCCGGCGTTGATGATCATCGCCGCCCTGACCGACGCCACCAGCTTCACGATCCCCAACCGGATCTCCCTGCTGCTTTTGGTCGCGTTCCCGGTCACGGCCCTGGCGCTTCGCCTGCCGATGGGCGAGATCGGGCTCAATCTTGGGGTCGGACTGGGCGCGCTGGTCGCCGGCATGGCCATGTTCGCCGCGGGCTGGATCGGCGGCGGCGACGCCAAGCTGTTCGCCATGGCCGGCCTGTGGCTGGGCTGGCCCGCCGCGGCCGATTTCCTGATGGTGACGGCGCTGGCTGGCGGCGGCCTCGCCATTCTGCTGCTGAACGCGCGCTCCGCGACGGTTCGCGCCCACCTGTCCGGGGCGCCGGGCTGGCTGGACCGCCTGACCACGCCGGGAGCCGACGTGCCCTATGGCGTCGCCATCGCCGCGGGCGCCCTGGCCGCCTATCCCCAATCGGCCCTGATGCACGGCTTCCACGGCGCCTTCTGATCATTTCGCCAGCCGCTTAGCGGGCCGTTAACCATGGATCGCCCAAGCTTGTGATGCGCATCGAGGCGCGATTGGTTTGGATTTGGGCTGCTCTTGGCCGCAAAGGCCAGACGGCGTTGGAGCACCGCCGCCCATGGGCGCATCGCGAATCATAATTATCGCCGTCTCGGCCATCGCCGCGATCGGTCTGGCCCTGATTATCCGGGGCATGGTCGGTCGGCCCGCCCCGCCGCCAGCGCCCGTGGTCGTTTCCGCCGCCGCGCCCGCCCATCCCATGACCCAGGTTCTGGTCGCCAAGCGCGACCTGCCCGTGGGGACTCGCCTCGCCGCCGGGGACATCGGCTGGCAGGCCTGGCCCGCCGACGGCGTGAACGCCGCCTTCATCACCGACGGCCGCGCCGTCGAGGCCGCCCCG
>JARLIP010000240.1 GCA_031291685.1 Caulobacteraceae bacterium
CGGCGTGGCCTGCGTCAAGAGCCTGGGGCTTATCTAGGGCCCGGGCGAGCCCCCTCCACCGCGACGCGGTCCCCCTCCCCCAGAGGGGGAGGAATTAGACAAGATCACCGCCGCCCCCACCCCCCCCCCCCCCCCGGGGGGTGTATTTCGCCGAGCGCGGCGCCCCGCCAACGCCCCCCCGGTGGGGGGGGGGGGGCCCGCGAGGGGGGGGGGGGGCCTCGCCGGGTCCGGCGCCCTGAGGGGGGCCCGGGGCGGATGAATCACCCGGGTCTCGATCCAGCCCAGGATCACCCCGGCCGCCAGGGCGGCCAGGGCGAGCAGGATCAGAACCGGCGGCGCGGTCCGAACAGCGATCGCGGCGGCCTCCATGCGCGTATCCTCCCGTCCTCAGGCGCCCTGTAGTAGCCCCAGGGGCCGTCAAGGCGCGGCGCCTATGGCGGGGGCGGGGCGTAAGCGGGGTGTAAAGGCGCGCCGGGGTGACGCCGGGGGATGGGGTGGCTATAAGGCCCGTCGTGATCAGTATCCCTCAGTTTCGGGCATGGTTCCTGTGAGCGCGGCGGCGTGACGGGGCCACGGCGGCGGCGGCTGGCCTCGATCAATTCCGAGGTGCGCGACGGGATCGTGCCGGCGGCCGATGGCCTGAGCCTGGCGCCGCGCCCCGAGCCCGTGGCCGGGGGCGAGCCCCGGCGCAACTATCGCACCGTGGCCCTGATCATCGCCACGGCCCTGTTCATGGAGCAGATGGACGCCACCATCCTGGCCACGGCCCTGCCGACCATGGCCCGGGATTTCGGCGTGCCGGCCACCCATCTCAGCTCGGCCCTGACGTCCTATCTGCTGGCCCTGGCGGTGTTCATCCCCGCCAGCGGGCGGATGGCCGACCGGTTCGGCTCCAAGACAGTGTTTCGTCTGGCGATCCTGTTGTTTTTGGCCGGGTCGATCCTGTGCGGCCAGGCCCACAGCCTGACCCTGCTGATCGCCGCTCGCTTCATCCAGGGCATTGGCGGGGCGATGATGATCCCCATAGGGCGGCTGGTCCTGCTGCGCAGCGTGGCCAAGGAGGACATGGTCCAGGCCATGTCCTGGCTGATCATACCGGCCCTGATCGGGCCCATCGTCGGCCCGCCCCTGGGGGGCTTCATCGTCACCTATCTGGACTGGCGGTGGATCTTCTATCTGAACCTGCCGGTGGGGATACTGGGGGTGATCCTGGTGACCCGATTCATCGGTCAGGTGCGGGGGGATAGGGCGCCGCGCCCGGACGGGGTGGGCTTTTTGCTGTCGGGCCTGTCCCTCGGTGGGCTGTTGTTCGGCTTCGAGATGAGCAGCCGCTCGGGGGAATTGCGGCCGGCCCTGGCCCTGATCGGCCTGGGGGCGGCGGCGGGGGTGCTCTATATCCGCCACGCCCATCGGCGGGCGGACCCGATCCTGGACCTTGGCCTGATGCGGATCCCGACCTTTCGCCTGTCGGTGATCGCCGGCTCCCTGACCCGGATCACCCAGGGCGCCCAGCCGTTCCTGCTGCCGCTGATGATGCAGCTGGGGTTCGGCATGAGCGCGGCGGCCAGCGGCTCGATCACCATCGCCGGGGCGATCGGCTCCCTGGGCATGAAGTGGCTGGCGCCGGGGGTGCTGAAACGGTTCGGCTTTCGCAACTGCCTGGTGATCAACAGCGTGGTTTCGAGCGTCGCCTATGCGGCGTGCGGCCTGTTTCGTCCCGGCTGGCCGGTGGCGGCGATCTTTGGGGTGCTGACCGCCTGCGGGTTTTTCATGTCGTTCCAGTTCACCGCCTACAACACCATCGCCTATGACGAGATCCCGCCGGACAAGATGAGCTCGGCCACCAGTTTCTACGCCACCTTCCAGCAGTTGACCCTGTCCCTGGGCATCTGCATGGGGGCGGGGGTGCTGCACCTGGGGATGCTGGCCAGGGGCGGCGCGACCCCCAGCCTGTGGGACTTCAGCCTGGCCTTCTGGGGGGTGACGGCGGTCTCGGCCCTGGCCACGATCTGGAACCTGAAACTGTCCCCCACGGCGGGAGCGGAGCTGAGCGGCCAGGCCGTGGGCGGGGCGGAGGAATGATCCTGCTCCCCCGTTTGGCGCAGCCACACGGGGGAGCTGTCAGGACGCAGTCCTGACTGAGGGGGCGTTCGGACCGTCAAGACGCCCCCACCGTCACGGGGCTTCGCCCCGCGCCACCTCCCCCGCGCCGCTACGCTATGCGGGGGAGGAAAAGGGTGTTCTGCTCCCCCGTTTCAACGGGGGAGCTGTCGGGCTGAAACCTTGGCTGAGGGGGGGGTGCGACGCATGGGAGGAGATCGATTGTGCTAGTCCTCCGGCGCGATCCAGCGGCGGGGCCAGCGCCAGCCCAGGGGACGCACCTCGCCGGGCTTCAGGGCAAGGGCCTTGACCGTCGGGGCGGCCAGATGGCTGACCACATGCACCGGCTCCAGGCCGCCGACGGGGCTGACGGCCACCTTGCCGATCAGCAGGGCGCCGTCGATGGCGGTCCACTCGGCCTTGGCCCGGTCCTCGTGCCCCACGGCGAAGAAATGGCGCAGGGCGACCGGCTCCCCGGCCAACTCCACCATCACCCCGATCATCCAACCTGTCGCCATGGGGTGGGGGACTATCACGATCGCCGGATTCGTTCAGCGATTGTTCCAGCCAAAGCCCGTGGCCAGGGTCATCTGGCGGTTGACCGGATAGATGCGAGGATAGAACCCAGTGGGCCGCGCCTGGCCCCGCGCCACCCGTGTCAGGGCGGCGTCGAGGTCGCGCAGGTCCCGCATCGACAGCCAGGGGGCGGCCACGCCCTCGCCCTTGCGGCAGCAGTGGGCGGTCCACAGCACGGTGTCGGCGGGCAGGGTGGTCAGCAGCCGCCGCGCCGTGTGGTGATAGGCCGAAAGGCTGGCCCCCGGCAGGAAGGCGTAGAGGGTGGTGGGATAGATATAGTCGCCGATGAACAGCCGATGGCCGGCCGCGTCCCAAAGGGCGGCCGAGGTGGGTGTGTGGCCGGGGGTGTTCAGCACCGTCAGGCTGCGCCCGCCCAGATCGATCACCGCCCCAGGGGCCAACCACTCGCCGACCTTCACCGGCGGCGGCGCCAAATGATCGATCAGCCCCAGATACTCATAGCGCCCCGCCCGGAACAGGCCCCTGGACACGTCCGCCCGGGTCTGGGGCAGGTCGATCATGGCCACGTGGGCAAAGGGGGCGATGCCGCCCAGGTGATCATAGTGCAGGTGCGAGGCCATCACCGTCACCGGCAGGCGGGTCAGGCCGGCCACCACCCCGCTGATGTCCCGGGTTCCCGATCCGGAATCGAACAGCAGGGCCCGCTCCTGGCCGATGATCAGATAGGCGTAGTTGCGCTGGTAGTAGCGCGGCTCGCCGATGGCGAAGACGCCCCCGCCGACGTCCTCCACCGCGAAATAGTCCCCGACCATGCGCCCCTTGGCGATCCTGGCCGGGGCCGGATCGACGATCTGGTGCGGCTCCAGCCAGGGATTGAGCTCGGCCGAGACATAGGGGGCGAAGACGGCGGCCAGGACCACGCCCAGGGCGGCCACGCTGGACATGGCCAAGACGGCCAAGGTCAGGCGCTTGCCGCTGAACCGCGATGTCTTCGACATGAATGGCCTCCCGCGATCACCAGCGTCGCCAGCGCGATAGACCACCGGATTCGCGCTTCGGCGTCGCGAAATCAACGAACCATGGGTTCCACGCCGATTGTCGCCTCGGAAACAGTCATTCGGGCGCCGGCGTGCGGAACGGCGCGGCTTATCATTCTTGGGGTTACTTAAGGTTGCGGTTGGGTCTCGAGCCGCTATCATTCACCTCATTGACTGGGGGATCCGAAGTGCGAGTCTGGATGTTGGCGGTGGCGATCTCCTTGACCGCCGGGTGTGCTGTGGCGGCTTCCCGCGACATTCACTACGGACCGCCCGGCGCCTGGGTCATCCCATTCCCCCTGCCCACTGCCGCCGAGGCGCCGGAGGGCGCTCCGGTTCGCGTGATCGACAGCGACAGCCAGATCCGGGTCGGAGATGGCGGCTCCGAGATGTATGTGACCTACCGGCTGAAGATCCTGAAGCCGGAGGGTTTGTCCGCGGGCAATATCGTGGCGACCTGGAGCCCCAGTTCCGACGATATCACCATCCACGGCCTCAAGATCATTCGCGCTGGTCAAGTCACCGACGTGCTGGCCAAGACCCGGTTCCAGATCATCCAGCGTGAAGATAATCTGGACGCCGCCATGCTGGATGGCGGTCTGACCGCCACGCTCCAGGTCCCAGGCCTTCAGGTGGGCGATGAGTTGGAGTTCGCCGCCACGGTCCGGCGCCGCGACCCGATCTTCGGCGAAAAGGCCGGTGGCTTCATGCAACTGCCCGTGGCTGGTATGCCCGGGGCGTTTCGGGCGCGACTGGTCTGGCCCGATAGTGTGCCGCTGCACTGGCGCGCGACGCCGGACCTGGGCGCGGTCTCCGCGCTGGACCGTGACGGCAAGCAGGAGCTTGTCTATGAACTGCGCGATCCGAAGGCGGCCGTACCCACAGACGGCGCGCCGGCTCGGCTGAACGTTCGGCGGCGGTTCGTCTATTCCGGGTTCGAGAGTTGGAAAGACGTCTCCAACCGAGTCTTTCCCCTGTTCGACAAGGCGTCCCAGCTGACGCCCAACTCCCCGGTGCGCCTTGAGGCCGCCAAGATCGCGGCCACGGCGAAGGATCCCCAGGAACGGGCCGAGGCGGCGCTGAAACTGGTCCAGGATCGGATCCGCTACGTCTATGTGGGCCTTGATGGCCGCAACTATAGGCCCGCCGATGCCGACGAAACCTGGAGCCGTCGGTTCGGAGACTGCAAGGCCAAAAGCGTCCTTCTGATGGCGCTGCTACGCGAGCTCGGCGTGGAGGCCGAGCCGGTGCTGGTGAATTCCCAAGGCGGTGACGGCGCCGATCAACTTCTCCCGACGCCGACGGCGTTCGATCATGTGGTCGTCCGGACCCATTTCGGTGGCAAGGCCTGGCTGTTGGATGGGACGCGACTGGGCGACGGGCGTTTGGAGACGCTGTCGCCGCCTGTCTATCGCTGGGTGTTGCCGCTACGCCCGGGCCCGGCGGACCTGGAGCCAATCAAGCCTGAGCCGTTGCTTCGCCCCTTGGAGAGCACCGTGCTGGAAGTCGACGCCAGCGCGGGATTCGACAAGCCCGCCAAGGTCAAGGTTGAGCAGGTGATCCGAGGCGACGGCGTGGCGGTCATGCGATCCAGTCTGGCCGGGCTTTCAGCTGAAGACGCTGAACATATGCTCAAGAGGTACTGGAGCCGAGAGGCGTCGTGGGTCGAACCCGACAGCGTGGCTTGGCGATACGACGATTATGAAAATCTGATTGTGCTCACCATGACCGGCGTCGGACAACCGGATTGGAGCGGCGATGATCAGGACGACCGTAGCCTGGAGATCTACAGCGCCGGCTTCAACCCGCCAAACAAGCTGCATCGCCCCAAGGAGCAGGATCAAACGGCGCCTTGGGTGACTGGCTTTCCCGAATTCAAACGCTGGACCACCCTGATCACCCTGCCGCCCGCTACGGCGAAATGGCGCTGGGCTTATTTTTCGGACCCGGTCCATGAGCGTCTCGGCGGCTCCTCCTATTGGCGTGAGGCCAGCCTTAAGGACGGTGTGGTTCGCACGACCATGAGCCGACGCGTCTTTGCGCCGGAAATTTCCGCCGCGGACGCCGCCGCGCTGAACGACCGCCTGCCTCATTTCAACAACAAGATGTCGACTGTCTATCAGGCCAAGGCCGAGCCGAAGGCGGACCCTGACCTCAACGGCAAAACCAAACCAGCGCAGGATCCGGTGACGCTGACCGAGGCGGCCAACCGCCTGTACCGCAAGGGGCAATTCAGCGCCGCCGCGCTTACGTACGACAAGGCGCTGGCGGTGGATTCGACCTCCCTGACGGCCACTATCGGCAAGGCCGAGTCGCTCGATTCGATCGGGGACCGGGAGGGTGGGCTGCACGTGATCGACGCCGCGATCAAGGTCGATCATGACCCGAATCTGGCCTTGGTTCGCGCTAGTATCCTGTCGCAGGCTGGGCGTATCCAGGAGGCGATGGCGACCCTTGATGCGCTGTCGGCCTCACACCACGACAATGTCGCGCTGTTGCGGCAGGTCGCGGGCGAGGCGGTCTATGCCGGCGCCGACGCCCATGCCGTGGCCACCTTGGATGCGGTAGTGGCCATGGCGCCCACGGATGGCGATCTTCATCGACAGCGCGCCCTGATCCTCGACGAAGTTGGGCGGCTAGACGACGCCTTGGCCGAATTGAATGAGGCCAATCGGCTCGAACCCGAAAATGGCCTGACGTTGGCCCACCGCGCCAAGCTCTTGGAACGTCTCGGACGGCAGCGGGACGCGCAGGCGGATATTGATGAGGCTTGGCGGATCGATCCGTCGGATGGAGGCATTCGCTCCCACAAGGCGCAAATGCTCATTCATGCTGGGCATGCGGAGGAGGCCTGGGCGCTTCTTGACGCCTGGGCCGCCCACGACCAATCGGGCCGCAGTCTCAATGGCCGCTGTTGGGTGCGTGGGCTGAACGATGTCAAGCTACCCGAAGCTGAGGCTGACTGCGCCGAGGCGGTGGCTCGGGGCCCTGTCGTTGCCTCCTATTGGGATAGTTATGCTCTGATCGCGTTGCGCTCTGGACGGCTGAAGGACGCGCTCGACCGTTACAATCGCGCCCTCGCCCTGGATCCGCGGCAGGCGGCCTCTCTCTATGGTCGCGCGGTCGTGCGGTCTCGGATGGGCGATAAATCCGCCAGCCAGGCCGATTTCGCCGCCGCCAAGGCCATCGATGTCGCGGCGGGGCTGGAGCTCGGCGCGGCCGGCCTGACGCCATGATTTCGCGGATTTAGAAGGCGTCCGTGACCTCTGCATCGATGGCCGGACAATCTGGATTTCTAGCCGCTAGGGTTCGTACTCGAAGCTTGTGGGCTTGGCCTTTTTCGGGGCGCCAAAGGTATAGACCAGCCCCACATAGGCCACGCGGCCATATTGGTGGCGTAGATAGCTGTCCTGAAGCTTGGAGGTGGCGACCAGGCGGTGGAACCTTTGGCCGTCAAGGACGTCCGTGACCGTGGCCAGCAAGGCCAGGTCAGGGCGAATCTGGTGGCGATAGCCGAGGTTCACCTGGTTGATCGGGCTGATCGAACCCTGGGGCGTCAGGCGCCGGTCGGTGCGCACGAAGGAGATCTGGGCGGTGTCGGCGGCGGTGGGTCGATAGTCGAGGCTGGCCTTCAGGTTCACCCCCGTGGTCGATTTCAACCCCACGCCGCCCAGGGCCCCGGCGTCGATCTGGCTGTAGAACAGGTTTCCGCTGAGGGCGTAGGTCAGGGATTTGGCCAGCCTGCCGTTGGCGCTGAACTCCAGGCCGGCGGCTCTGCTCTTGGGCAGGTTGCGCTTGGTAACCAGCACCACGTCGGCGCTGACTGGGGTGGTCACGTCGGTGACGCTGTCGCGGTCGAAGCGGTAATAGACGGTGGCTCCCAGGGTCTGGGTGGCGAGGCCTTGGGTGTGCAGGGTGGTGGTGTAGGCCGCCTGGTAGAGCCAGGTGTCCTGGGGTTTCAGGTCCGGGTTTCCGGCCCGCAGATTGTGGGTGTCCTGGTGGTCGGCGAAGGGGTTCAGGGCCTCTGGATCGGGGCGGGTCACCCGCCGGCTGAGGTTGAGCGACAGCTTGGAATCCGCCCCCAGGGGCCGGTCCAGGGACAGGCTGGGATAGGCGGCGAAGTAGGCGCGGCCGTCCGAGACATTCCCCGTGATCTGCAGGCTGGAGACCTTGGTCGCCTCCAGCCGCAGGCCCGCCTGAAGGCGCCAGGGGCCGAGGGGCGACTGGATCTGGGCGTAACCGGCATGGACCTGCTGACGATAGCGGAAGTGGTTGGTCACCGCCGGATCGATGGTGGTGGGGTTCAGCTTGTCCCCGACATTGTCGAAGGCGTTGCGATCGTCCTCCAGGTCATAGCCCAGCTTCAGGTCGCGATCCTGGGGCAGGGGCAGGTCATAGTCGGCGCTGATCTCGGTCTTGATCAGGTCCAGGCTCAGGCGCAGGTCGTCATAGGTCGGATCGGCCGCCGGCAGGGCCTGGGTGTTGCTATAGACATAGCGCTCCCGCTCCCGGGTGGCGCTGCGCTGGAGGCTCACCGTCAGGGTCTCTCCCGGGCGCCACAGCTTTTGCGTCGTGTGGGCGGAAAGGCTGGTGTCGCTGCTCCAGTCGCGCCCGTCGCTATGGCGATCGGACAGGTTGGTGGGAGCGGCGCCGGGCGGACCGCTTGTGTCATACTGATCGAAATAGCGGATCCCCTGAAGCTCGCGATGGCTGAAGGAGGCTCCCCAGGATTGGCGGCTGGTCAGGTCGTAGTCGAGGCTGGCCCGGGCCGAGGGCAACAGGCGCCGTTGATGCTCGGTCAGGCTCTGGTGGCTGGCGGTCGTCTGGCCGGCGAGTGTTTGGCCGGGGTCGGGCTCCAGCCGATCGGTGAGGCTCTGGCGGTCACGCGCGTCCTGGCGCAGGCCCAGCCCCCCGGACAGTTGCAGCTTTCCGGCATTGTAGGCGCCATTGAGGGCCAGGACGAAGCGCCGCTTGTCCCCCAGGCTGAACTGGCCGCCCCCGGAGGCGCCGGCCTTGCGGGTCTTCTTGGTGATGATGTTGATCACCCCGCCGGAGCCCTCGGCCTTGTACTGGGCGGGCGGATTGGTCAGCACCTCGATGCGGTCGATGTCGCCGGCGGGGAACTGCTGCAGGCTCAGGCCCCGGGCGGCGCCGGAGAACTGGGCCGAGGGCTTGCCGTTCACCAGGATGGTCACCGACCCATCCCCGCGCAGGCTCGGATTGCCGTCGGCGTCGACGCTGACCGAGGGCACGGTGTTGAGCACGTCCGCCGCCGTTCCTGTAACGGCCTGAAGGTCCCGGGAGACCGTATAGACTTTGCGGTCGATCAGGGTCTGGGCCGCTGGCCTCTGGGCGGTGACCACCAGATCCTGGATGGGCGTCGGCGGTTGGCTCTGGGCCTGGGCGTCCAGGGCCGGCGACATGGCGGCGAGGGCCAAAGGAATGACGTACGGTTTCATTGGCCCCCCGGCCCGACTCGAAAACGCCTTGATAGAGGTCGTTCTTGACGGGGACCTGACGGCATTGGGCCAAGGGTCGGGCGAGCCTTAGCCGGCCATCTGGGCCTGGAAGCCCGGCAGGTCGAAATAGTCCCGCCAACTGCTGATCAGGTCGCCTTCGAACTCGAACACGCCCATGACCGGGATGGTCAGGGGCTTGCCGCCCATGACGAAGACATCCGTGCGTTCGGTCAGCACCGCGCCGCTGGGGGTCTCGGCGATGTGATGCACCGTCCATTCAACCTTTTCGGCGCCGCCGAGAAAGCCCTCGATCAGGCCGCGAATGGCTTGAGCGCCAATGGCCGGGGCCGTGCCCACGTTATGATAGAAGGCGTTCGGGGTCAGCCGCGCCAGGATGCCCTCCAGGTCGCGGGCCTCCCACGCACCGATGAAGGCGCGGACAAGTTCCAGATGGCTCACAGGCGTTCCTCGCGGTCGGTCTTATCGGATGTGATGTTTTAGCACGCCTCGCACGCGGATGGTCAGGCGGTGACGCCGACCGCCTGGTCCGGTGCGGAGGTCGAGTTCTGCTGTCTTCCCGGCCTGATCCTTGGTCGAGAATCCGCCTGATTCGGCGTCTCCAAGGCATTCGTGCTGTTGAACTGATGGTAAATATAGGGGGTGGCGACAAACTGTCGCGGATCGGGATCACCCAAAATGGGTATTCATGGGAAATACCTGGATTTTCATTGAAACTGCATAGGGAGTGCTCCGTTATTTGTTGATCTTTGTCTTGGATGTGGCGGGTATTAAGGGAGCCGAAAGGTAATTCCGACGAAGGCTCAACCTGCAAAAGGGGTCGGTCAACATGATCCGCGTATCTTGCGGCGCGGCCACCCCTCAATGACATGAGGCAAGGCGGTGCTATGCGTTTTGATGATCTCAAACTGCGAACCAAGACCCTGATCCCCCTGGTGGGGATGGCGGCGGTGTTCGCCTGCGTGATCGGCGTCGGCGCGATCAAGCTCAACGACGTCGCCCAGCGGTATAGCCACATCACAGAGGGTGTCGATCCGGCGCTCCTTCGCATCGCCCGGGCGATGCGGATCGCTAATGAGGTGGGGCGCGAGGGTTTCGAGGCCTTGGCCTATGATCGTCAAGATCCGCGGAGCCAATTGTCCACTCAGCAGTTCAAGGAAGCGAAGGCGCGGGGGGACGCGAACTTTGACGACGCCATTCGTCTAAACCCAGCCAAAGCCAACCAGTACCAGGCGCTGAAGGCGAGATTTGATGCAATCTATGACGAGGCCACGTCGGCTGTCGCTCTCGGCGCGAGCATCCCTGGCTTAGCCTTAGGCAGCAAGCTGACTCCCAAGGATCTCGATCAGATCGGCATCGCCGTCAAACAGTTGGAAGACGTCGACACCAAGATCAACGCTTTCGGGGTGGATATCGTAGCCCTTAACAATGGGATCGAGGCGGAGAACGCCAGGGCTGTCGCGGCCTTGCAGCAGGACGCCGCGGGAACGATCAAACTGATGATCATACTGGGGGGGCTGGCCGTCGCCCTGGGCCTGGGGATCTCCGTCTGGATGGCGAACACCAAGGTTTCCGCGCCCCTGATCCGCCTCAGCGACCGGATGAAACGCCTGGCCCAGGGCGATCTCGCCGTGGAGGTCGAGGGGCAGGCCCGGGGCGACGAAATCGGCGCCATGGCCAAGGCGGTTCAGGTGTTCAAGGATAACGCCCTGGCGGCCCGGGCCATGGAGGCCGAGGCTCAGGGCCTGCGCGGGACTACCGAGGCCCAGCGCATCGCCACCGAACGCGAGCGCGCCGAGCGGGCCGCCGAGCTTTCCCGGGTCGTGGAGGCCCTGGCCAGCGGGTTGCAGAAGCTGGCCGACGGCGTCCTGACCCATAGGCTCGATCAGGCCTTCGCCGCGGACTATGAGCAGCTGCGCCAGGACTTCAACGCCGCCATGAGCAAGATGCAGGAGGCCCTGAGCTCGGTGGTGCACGCCTCCCACGGCATCAATTCCGGCGCCGGCGAAATCACTCAGGCGGCCGACGATCTGTCCCGCCGCACCGAGCAGCAGGCGGCTAGCCTGGAAGAAACCGCCGCGGCATTGGATGAGATCACCGCCACCGTGCGCAAGACCGCTGACGGCGCCCGGCACGCCCGGGACGTGGTGGTCAGGGCCCGTGAGGACGCCCAGGCCTCCGGTGAGATCGTGGACGGCGCCATCCGGGCCATGGGCGCCATTGAACGCTCCTCCGGCGAAATCACCCAGATCATCAGCGTGATCGACGAGATCGCCTTCCAGACCAACCTGCTGGCCTTGAACGCTGGGGTGGAAGCCGCCCGGGCGGGCGAGGCGGGTCGCGGCTTCGCCGTGGTCGCCCAGGAAGTGCGGGCCCTGGCCCAACGCTCGGCCGATGCGGCCAAGGAGATCAAGGGGCTGATCTCCACCTCGGCCAAGGAGGTGGGCGTCGGAGTGGATCTGGTCGGCCAAGCCGGTCAGGCCTTGCAGCGCATCGCCGCCCAGGTCTCCGAGATCAACGGCATCGTCGAGGAGATCACCCATTCCAGCCAGGAACAGGCGACGGGCCTTGCCCAGGTCAATACGGCCGTCAATCAGATGGACCAGATGACCCAGCAGAACGCGGCCATGGTCGAGCAGTCCACCGCCGCCAGCCATTCCATGGCCCAGGAAGCCAACACCCTGGCCCGGCTCACCCAGGCCTTCCAGGTCGGCGGTGGCGCTCAGGCCAGCAGCGCTCGGTCCAGCGTCTCTCGGTCCAGCGTCTCTCGGGCCAGCGTCAGTCACGCCCCAGCGCCGCGCTCCAACCCGGTTCATGCGGCCCGCGAGCGTATCTCCAGCAGCTTCTCCCGAGGCGGCGCGGCCACGGCGGCGGCTCAGGACACCTGGGAAGAGTTCTAGGGCGTTCCTACGGGCGGAGCCGGCAACCGGCTCCGCCCGTCACGACCTATGCCAAGGGCTGTTGAGCTTGACTCTGAAGCCCGGTGATAGGGGCTGAGCCTAGCGATCAAATTCCAGCGCCGTTGGAACTAGACGTCCAGCTCTTCGGTGACGAAGGCGGCGTTTTCCTGGATGAAGCGGAAGCGCAGTTCGGGCTTGCGGCCCATCAGGGTCTCCACCAGATCCTCCACCGCTTCCTCGGACCGGGGCAGGGTGACCCGCGCCAGGGTCCGCACGGCCGGGTCCATGGTGGTTTCCTTCAGCTGGGCCGGCATCATCTCGCCCAGGCCCTTGAAGCGCCCGACCTCGGGCTTCTTGCCCTTGAAGGTGGTGGCCATCA
>JARLIP010000241.1 GCA_031291685.1 Caulobacteraceae bacterium
CACGGCGCTGGCGGCGGGCCCCGCGGCGGACAGGCCGGCCTCGGCGGCGTCCATGGGAGCCGAGGGCAGGCGGGCGTACATGGCGCCGGAGGCTGAAAGGGCGGCGTCCAGCCGGCCGATTGCGCCCTCGGCCCGGGCGGCCAGGGCCTCGGCCTGGGCTGCGGGATCGGGGCCCAACCCGTCCTGCGGGTCGCCATCGCGGCGCAAGTTGACGACGCCGAACACGGTATAGATAGCCAGCACCATCAGGGCGGACAGCACGGCTATGCGCAGATAGCTGGCCGTGGAGCCCCGGGCGGGCGGTTGCGCGCCCGCGATGACGGGCTTGGATGGCCCATCCCCACGGCCCATCCGCCGCCCAATCAAGGCTCCGCCCACAGCCAAAACGCCAAACACCCCCTGCACGAGTCAGTTAGGCCAAGCTTAAGCGCCCGCTGGGATTACTGTCACGCGGCGACCCGCCGATTGGGTGCGGCGGAACGTCTGTTTCTCCAGGTCAGCCCCGAATTTCAGCCCTTGCCGATTCAGGCCCACCCAATTTAGGCCAAAGCCCGGCTGGCCAGTTCATAGACATTCTTGGACAGGCCTTCGGTCTCCACGATCCGTTGCAGCTGCTCGCGCATCAGCTCGCCCAGTTCGGGGATATAACGCCGCCATCCGCCCAGGGGTTCAATCAGCCGCGCCGCGGTCATCGGGTTGAACCGGTCCACCGCCAGGATCTGGTCGGCCAGGAAACGATAGCCCGCGCCGGACGGGTCATGGAACCGGGCCGGATTGGCGCTGGTGAAGGACTGCACCAGGGCGCGCAGGCGGTTGGGGTTCTTGGGGTCGAAGTCTGGATGGGCGGTCAGGCCCAGCACCCGGCCCAGCACGTCCTCCTCCGGGCTGCGAGCCTGGATGGCGAACCATTTGTCGATCACCAGGGGCTCGTGCTTCCAGCGGGCGTAGAAGTCCGCCAGGGCCTCCTCGAAGGCCGCCCCGCCGATCTGCATCAGGGCGTTCAGCCCGCCCATGGCGTCGGTCATGTTGCCGGCGGCCTGGTAGTGGCCCAGGGCCCGTTCGGCGTGATCGGCCCGGGGGGCGGCGGCCAACAGGTCCAGCACCGCGTTGCGCAGGGCCCGGCGCCCGGCGCTTTCGGCGTCGGGGGAGAACTCTCCGGCCTCCTGCAGGCCGCCATGCAGCCGTTGCAGAACCTCGCCCAGATGCACCGCCAGGCGCAGGCGCAGGGCCTCGCGGGCCTCGTGGATCGCCGACGGATCGGCGGGGGCGCTGACCACCGCCAGGTCCGATTCGCTGGGCAGGCTCAGCAGCAGGGCCTTGAAGGCCGGCTCGGAGGACTGGTCGGATAGGGCCCGGCCCATGGCCTCGGCGAAACGCTCCTCGCCCACCTCGTCCGGGGCGCCGTCCGCCCGGGCCAGGATCAGGTCCCGGGCCAGTTCCTGGCCGGCTTCCCAGCGGTTGAACAGATCCGGATCGGCCGCCAGCAGCACATAGCGATCCTTGGACGGCGCGTCCGTGGTCAGGCGCACCGGGGCGGAAAAACCGCGCAGGGGCGAAAGCACCGGCGCCCGGGTCACCCCTTCCAGCCGCACCACCTGCTCGGCCTGATCCAGCACGATCACCGCGTCCTCGACCATCACGGCGGCGCCGGGCATGCGGAAGGCCTGGACCTCGCCGTCCTCGTCCAACAGCCCGATGGAGACCGGGGTGGGCAGGGGCCGCTTGTCCGGCTGGCCGGGGGTGGGATCGGTGGCCTGGCGCAGGGTCAGCTCCAGGATCTGGGCCGCCGCGTCATAGGCGCTGTCGATCTCCACCCTGGGGGTGCCGGCCTGTTCGTACCAGGCGAAGAAGGGGGCGAGGTCGCGGCCCGAGGCGTCGGCGAAGCACTGGATGAAGGCCTCCACCGTGGTGGCGTGCCCGTCCCAGCGCTCGAAATAGAGGTCCATGCCGGCGCGGAAGGTGTCCGCCCCCAGCAGGGTCTTCAGCATCCGGATCACCTCCGCGCCCTTCTCATAGATGGTCGCGGTGTAGAAGTTGTCGATCTTCAGATAGCTGTCCGGTCGCACCGAGTGGGCCAGGGGACCGGCGTCCTCGGGGAACTGCCGGGCGCGCAGGGCGCGCACGTCCTTGATCCGCTGCACCGCGTGGCCGCGCATGTCGGCCGAGAAGCTCTGGTCGCGGAAGACCGTCAGGCCCTCTTTCAGGCACAGCTGGAACCAGTCGCGGCAGGTGATGCGGTCCCCGGTCCAGTTGTGGAAATATTCGTGGGCCACCACGCTCTCGATCCGCTCATAGTCGAGATCGGTGGCGGTCTGCGGGTCGGCCAGCAGCAGGGAGGAGTTGAAGATATTCAGCCCCTTGTTCTCCATGGCCCCGAAGTTGAAGTCGCGCACCGCGACGATCATGAACAGATCGAGGTCATATTCCCGGCCGAAGGCGTCCTCGTCCCATTTCATCGAGCGCTTGAGGGCGTCCATGGCGTAGGCGGCCCGGGGCGCCATGCCGGTGTCCACATAGATGCGCAGCTGCACCGCGCGCCCGCTCATGGTCACCAGGCTGTCGGCCAGTTCGTCCAGCTCACCGGCCACCAGGGCGAACAGGTAGCAGGGCTTGGGGAAGGGATCGTTCCACACGGCGAAATGCCGGCCCCCGTCCAGGTCCCCGGCCTCGATCAGGTTGCCGTTGGACAGAAGGCGCGGATAGGCGGCCCTGTCCGCCTCGATACGCACGGTGTAGCGGGCCAACACGTCCGGCCGGTCGGGGAACCAGGTGATCTTGCGGAAGCCCTCGGCCTCGCACTGGGTGCAGAACCGGCCGGAGGACATGTAGAGCCCCTCCAGATAGGTGTTGCCCTGGGGGTCGATCTCGACCTCGGTCTCCAGCACGAAGGCGTCCGGAACGCCCGGGATGGTCAGGTCCTCATCGGTGACGGCGTATTCGCCCTCGCTCAAGATCCGCCCATCGATGGCCGCCGAGATCGGCTTCAGCCGCACCCCGTCCAGCCGCAGGGCCTCGGCGTGATCGCCGTTCCGCTTCACGGTCAGCCGCGCCTTCACCCGGGTGGTGTTGGGCGCCAGGGCGAAGTCCAGATGGACCTCGTCGATGAGGAAGGCGGGGGGGCGGTATTCGGTGAGCCGGATCGGCTGGGGCGTATCTGTGCGCATGAACGCCATTTAGCCACGCCCCGGCCGAAGCGCCAGCGGCGGCGAGGCGGTTTAGGCCGCTCATTTTAATCCACGGCAACCCGAAGATCCCTTTTCCCCTTGGGATATCGCCGCGGAATTCAGCTAGGCCAAGGCCCTGAAACCCTGGCCCTTTCGCCCCGGACCCTCTAAAGGCGGGGGCCTTCAGGTTTCAAAAGGCAAGGACGACATGGACGGGCAGGGCGGCGACGATTTCGTCTATGACGAGGCCACTGGGGACTGGATCGCGGCCAGCGAGGCGGCGGCCAAGGCCGAGGCGGCTGGCGCGGCGGGCCAGGTCGAGGTGCGGGATTCCGTGGGCAACCGCCTGGCCGACGGGGATGCGGTGACGCTGATCAAGGACCTGAAGGTCAAGGGCGCGGGCCAGGTGCTCAAGCGCGGCACGGTGATCCGCTCCATCCGCCTCACCGGCGACGACCAGGAAATCGACTGCCGTCACGAGAGCATCAAGGGCCTCGTGCTGCGGGCGGAGTTCGTCAAGAAGCTCTGATCGGGACGGTCGCATCGTTGGCGCGTGGTTCGGACGCGGCGCTTCGCCCCGCTCCTTACCATGACGATTATTGTGTAATTTCAATATACTTAGTCATCCTGAGGGGGCCTATATACGTGCTTGACCCAACCGGATGAATGGGGCATTCTCAGCGCATAGGAGATTGCGCCGTGCTTCAGACCTTCAAAACCCTTCCCCAACTGTTCGCGGCCTTCCCAACCGAGCAATCGGCTATCGACCATTTCACCGCCATTCGCTGGGCGAATGGGAAGTTCTGCGCCCTGTGTGGCAACGCTGACGAAAGCCGGATCGGCACGCTGAAGGGAACCAACACCCACAAGTGCTATGTCTGCCGGAAGCGCTTCAGCATCCGCGTCGGAACCATTTTTCAGGACACCAAGCTCCCGCTTCGGACTTGGTATGCGGCGATTTGGATGATCACCAACCACCCCAAGGGCATTGCTAGCACGACCCTTGCGACTGACCTGGGCGTCACCCAAAAGACGGCTTGGTTTGTCCTGCATCGTCTCCGCCACGCCGCACGCACCGACAGCTTCAACGCGCCTCTTGATGGCGTCGTAGAGGTCGATGAGACGTTCGTTGGGGGAAAATTCCACAACAAGTCCAAGTCAGAACGCCGCAAGGGTTCTGGCCGTGGCGGCATCGGTTCGGGCAAGACGGCCGTCATCGGCGCCGTCAGCCGGGATGGCGATGTCGTCGCCAAGGTGATCACCAGTGTTGACGGTGAAACCCTTAAGGGCTTCGTTCGCGAGACCGTCTCCAAGGACGCGGAAATGCTCGTGACTGACACCTGGGTTGGCTACAAGGGCCTTCGCTCCGAGTATCGTCACCGCACCGTCAATCACTCCATCGGCCAATATGTGAAGGGCGCCGCCCACACGAACACGATCGAAAGCGTGTGGTCGATGATGAAACGCCAGATCGTCGGCATTCACCACTGGGTTTCGCCGAAGCACCTAGATCGCTACGTTGGCGAGATGACCTATCGGATGAACCGCCGCGAGATGGCCAAGGGCGATCGGGTCAACGACCTGTTGGCCCTGACCGAAGGCCGGCGCCTGACTTACAAGCTGCTGATCGCATGACCGGCAAGAAAACGGAACCGGCGCTATTCCTAGACATGGATTTCGGGGAGGCTTTGAAGCGCTACGCCCAGACCAAGCCGGAAGAAGTAACCCCGGCCCCGGGCCAAAAGCGAAAGGGCGCCGGGCCGAGGCCTGACACCCCTTCGAAAAACGATTAAAGTCATCGATTCAGCTTCGGTCTATACGACGAAATCGTCTAAACGCTCTGTTTCTAAGGCTTTTCCGAGTGTTAAGCGGTCCGCATCGCCCATGCTTAACCTTATGAATCCATTGACAGAGTCATCATTTGATGCATTATACGCCTAACGCCGCGCCGGGCATGGCCCGACACGGCGAAGGCCTCATGAAGGCGGCTTAGTCTAATATGACGGTTTGCCACATGGGGTGCTCCTTTGCGACGGGCCTTTGGCCCCGGTTGAAGGCGACGGAGGGTTTCCGGCCAAGGAATTTGGCCCTCCGACTGGAAATGGAGTGGAGGTGGGGGGAATCGAACCCCAGAGAGGACCCTTGCAAATGAGCCTCTGGCACCCGCCACCACCCCCAAACTTGTGAGGCCTCGCCGAAAGGCGGGGCCTTTTCATTTCAGCTCAACATCTCCATCAATTCGGCATCATATGCCGCCTCGTTTGAGGCGGAACCGACGCCAGATGGATCTGATTCAGCGAGCAGCCATCCGCGCCGACCCTCATTGGTCACGGCGCTACACCGGGCCAGTAAAGCGGAAAGCGCGTTAGCAGGGTCGCGCCCGCGAATCTCATATCCCTTAGCCTGAATGCCAGACACCAGATCGCGGATCGGAACCGGAGCGCCGGGCCGCCCTCTAATAACATCCATGGCGGCAAGGAGGATCGTTTGGCCGTATTCGGAAAACCGCTCCAAGGGCATCTGCCCCTTGGGGGCATTGCCGTGGCCGTCATGATCTTTTGACTTAGCAGCTTGGTAAGTGACTGACGGTGTCGTTCCCTCTGAACTGTATGCGGCGATCACAGCCCTGACAGCGTCGAGCTTGCGCTGTAGCGCGGCTTCCTCGGTGCGGAGTTGATCTAGCAGATCGGAAATCATCATCGGTCCTTCTCAAGCGCAATATGGCGCCAATCGACCGCCTTTGCAAGGTATCCGTCAAATGGGTGATCGAATCATATGGGAATGGATATTTCCTAAAGAGTCACGTTTGATGTTTTGGCGGGAGGAATTCTCCATCACGCCACGCCGCGTTATGATGTTTTACGGATATCCGTTACGCCCCCGCCAGGGAGCCCAGACCAAAGGATATTCCCCGCCCTGATGGGAAGTTTCTCCCTGCCTGCATCAAGGGGATAATCTTTCAACAGGCCCTAGATGGGCGTCAGGTTTTGGCCTGACGCCCGGGGCTAATTAGCGACGTTGGTGTGGCGCCACCTTGCGGACGTGCTCTCGCACGCACTGGATCGCCCCTTTTGGAGTGATGCGCCGATAGGCGTTCACCGGAATACGGTCTGGTTTTTTCATGGGCTGAGCCTTGCTCCAAAGGTTGGAGATCGGGCCAGTTCGTGCTAGGTCTTTAGCCCTGTCGAGAGCTTGTCCCAGCCTTCACCGGCCCGGTTAAGCGAACAGCGGTCAGACCCTTGCCGGGGTCTGGCCGTTTCGCGTTTGGGGACTGGCCAAACTCACATCTGCGTATCTCCATCGGTTAGCGACGGAAATAGGATGTCCACAAATGCCGGATCTTTCAGCCGGAAAGGCCGGAAACCGTCGCAAACGTGGTCGGAAACCGGTTTCCGACCATACTATTTGAACAATTTGAATACCTTACCGGCGCATTCCTTCGTCCTCGTAATGCCGCCAGAAAACCCATGATCAAGCAACCATCGCTGCATAACCTCCACGACTTCAGCCTGATTCTTCGGCTTGAAATCGCCAAAGTGGATGCGCCGGCCACCCAATCCGTTTTGGCGCGCTTCGTTTTGTCCCTGAAATTCACCCAAAACGCGGTGCTGACGTGATGATCAGTTTCTTGATGAACTGGCCCTGGAAACGACTGACCGTTTAAATTCACCGTAACGGTGTCGGTCTGTCTGGTTTCGCAAATCGCGGCGACACGGCCAATCGCAGCCCTGTCTATGATGGCGTTCTTGGCGTCATTTTCGTTTCGATAGTGGCGGGATAGATATTCCAGCGCCGCACGCGCCGAAATCCATGTCTGCTTTTCTGAAGGCTCGCCCATCGCCGCCATTCGTCCGGCGCCAGGGGCCTAGAGTCAAGCTGTTGGGTCAAGCACGTATATAGGCCCCATCCTGAGGAGGTCGCGTAGCGGCCGTCTCGAAGGACGCACAGTTCTTTGCAGCGGTCTCGTGCTGGGTGAACAGCCCCTCGATCTCGGCCTGTCCTATGCGGTCGAAGTCGTCCGGCGCGGAGATGCGACCGGCCATGAATCCCCGCCGCCGTGCTGGTTTGGGCGCGGCCTTGCCATCATGAATCTTGACGCTGCGCATGGCGGCTCCCGTCAAACCTAGTCGTCCGAGCTTAGCTCAATCCCTATCGCCTTCAACCGCTGGATTGACCCCTCGGGGGACTCGCAGGCCACCTCGGCATCCTGGCGCAGCTACGCCGAACCTCGCCCCTAGCCCAGCGTTCCCGGCTCCGGTTCCGGGGGGATGGGGACTTCGTTGAGATAGCGTTCGATGCCGGCGGCGCTCTTGGCCAGGCGCTTGATGGGGACGGGGGCGTCCTCGGGGGATTCGGCGACCAGGGCCACCAGCTCCTTGGCCATGGCCAGGAGGGTGGGGGCGGCGACGATCAGCCGGGCCTGCTGCTCGATCTTGCGCGGGTCGCGGTCATATTCCGCCCCGGGCACCCGCCAGCCGCCCCAGTCGGCGCTGTCGGTGACCACCACCGGAAAGGTGCCGGGAAAGGGATGGTGGGCGCAATCCTCGATGGCCTGCCACTTGTTGTGCGCCCGCATCAGCCGCCAGTGGGCGCCGCCCTCCTGGCCCTCGCCGATCCTGTTCTCGTCCTCGGCCTTCAACTCGTGGGCCAGGAACTCCCGGCCCAGCCCCACCTCGTAGGTGATGCGCACGGGCTCGTCGAAGCCCTTGGCCCAGACCGGCATGATCTTCTCGATCACCGCCCACGCGCCGACGCTCTCCACCCAGACCTTCTGATGGCGATGAAACTGAGCCTTGGCCATGAACGCTCGCACCCGGACAAATCAAGCCCTTGAGCCTGGACGAAAATCATTGACGCTAGGTCAATCTTTCCCGGCGCGTAAACCTGGGTATCTTGCTGGCAAAACCATCAGGGACCATCGCGTCGGGAGGCGCTCCAGGATCATGAATTTCGACTACACGGACGATCAGAAGTTCCTCAAGACCGAGGCGCGCAAGTTCCTTGAGGCCCGGTGTCCTCCCGCCGCCGTGCGCGCGGTGCTGGACGACGCGTCCAAAAGCCACGATGCGGCCCTGTGGAAGGGCGTCGCCGAGCAGGGCTGGCTGGGGGCGGCCATCCCCGAGGAGCACGGGGGCCTGGGCCTGGGTCGGATCGAGCTTTGCGCCATCGCCGAGGAGCTGGGCCGGGTCTGCGCCCCGATCCCCTTCGCCTCCACCGTCTATTTCCTGGCCGAGGCCCTGATGCTGGCCGGCTCCGAGGCGCAGAAGGCCGCCTGGCTGCCCAAGATCGCCGCCGGCGAGGTGATCGGCTGTTTCGCCACCTCCGAGGGGCCGGGCGCCATCTCCCCGGCCACCCTTCAGGCCAAGGTCGAGGGCGGCAAGCTGACCGGGACCAAGATCCCCGTCACCGACGGTGATATCGCCGACGTGGCGGTGGTGCTGGCCAAGGAGGCGGGCAAGGCCGGCCTCTATCTGGTGGAGCTGACCGGCGCCGGTGTGACCCGCGAGACCCTCAAGACCCTCGATCCCACCCGGGGTGTGGCCAAGATCACCTTCAACGGCGCCGCGGCCGAGCGCCTGGGGGACGCCGGCGAGGGCTTCGCCCTGACCGAGGCGGTGTTCGACCGCGCCGCCGTGCTCCTGGCCTTCGAACAGCTGGGCGGCTCCGACCGCTGCCTGGAGATGGCCAAGGCCTACGCCCTTGAGCGCTACGCCTTCGGCCGGGTGATCGCCAGCTATCAGGCCATCAAGCACAAGCTGGCCGACATCTACGTCAAGAACGAGCTGGCCCGCTCCAACGCCTATTACGGCGCCTGGGCCCTCAACGCCGGGGCGGCCGAACTGCCGATCGCCGCCTCCGCCGCCCGGGTCGCGGCCTCCGAGGCCTTCTGGTTCGCCTCCAAGGAAAACATCCAGACCCACGGGGGGATGGGCTTCACCTGGGACGTCGACTGCCACCTCTATTACCGCCGCTCGCGGCAGCTTTCCCTGGTCGCGGGCGCTCCCCGGGTCTGGAAGGAACGGCTGGTCAGCCAGCTCGAACGCCGCAACGCCGCCTGATCGGAAAGAACAAGACCATGGATTTCAACGACTCTCCCGAAGAAGCCGCGTTCCGCGCCAAGGCCCGCGAGTGGCTTTCCGCCAACGCTCCGGCCCCCACCCCCTCGCGCGGCGCGCCCCTGCGCCACGCCGACCTGATGACCGCGGCCAAGGCCTGGCAGGCCAAGAAGGCGGCCGCCGGCTACGCCCAGATCACCTGGCCCAAGGAATGGGGCGGGGGCGGCGGCACCCCCATGCAATCGGTGATCTTCGGCCAGGAGGAGGCCAAGTTCGGCGTCTCCTACGGCTTCTTCCAGATCGGCCTGGGCATGTGCGTGCCCACCGTGATGGCCTTCGCCAACGAGGCTGCCAAGAAGCGCTTTGTC
>JARLIP010000242.1 GCA_031291685.1 Caulobacteraceae bacterium
AGCCACCAGCGCCGCCACAACGCGCCGAAGATCATCCAGCGGCAATTCGTCAATCGATTCAGAGGGCGGCGACATCCAGATGGTGAATCACGATCGGCTCACCATGAATAGACCCCGCGCACCGGAATTTGCCCCGCTTACATAGGGTCTGTCATAATGCCTTGAATTTACGCGTGATGGGCTTCGGTTTGGCTGTGGGCGCCGACGGCGTGGGCGCGTCTCGCCCGGCGCGGGGCAGGGGCGTTTCGGCGGCCTCAAAATCTTGCTTTCCGTATCCGGTCCGTCTAGAAATCCGCCCGTATTTCGCCGGACCGTGCGGCTCGTCGTTGCGATCGTAACGAGTATGTCCAGGCCTGATGTTTGAATATCCTGGTGATTGTGGCGCGGGGAGCGATTGTGGCCAAGGGCGCTATACTGTTTGTCCGCAATGGTGAGTTTTCAAACACCAACCAATACATACTGGCGCAACTTCGGAAGAATTTCCCGGGCGCCGATGTCATTGACGTGGATCTCGCCGCGGACACGTTGAAATATCCGCCCTTTTTCGTGCTCAACACCATCCTGAGCATTCTGCGGTATGGCGTGAAGGCGGTGCTGTTTGAGCGCCGGCGCTATTTCTATTTCATTCGCACCCCTTATTTTTTCCGGTCCGCGGCTAGGCGCGCCCTGGCCAGGGCCAGGGGGGCCGGGCGCGGGATCGACGTGGTGGTGCAGACCCAGGGGGTGTTCAACGCCGCCATGTCCGGCGCGCCCCTGGTGATCTACACGGACTATACGATGAAAAGTCCGTCCTTTGGCGGAACGGCCGTGGACCCCGCGGTCCTGGCCGAGGAGCAGGCCCTGTTCACCCGGGCCAATGCGATCGCCGTGAGCGCCAACCACGTCCGCGACATTCTGATTTCGGACTATGGCTGCGCGCCGGACAAGGTCTCCACCGTCTATATCGGCTCCAACGCCCTGGGATCGGACGCGGACATTCCGCCGTCGCGCTTCGCCTCGCGGCGCATCTGCTTCGTCGGCATCGATTGGGTGCGTAAGGGCGGCGAGGAACTGGTGGCGGGCTTTCTCAAGCTTTTGGAGCGGATGCCGGACGCGCGCCTGATCATCGCCGGGGCCTCCCCGGCCATCACCCATCCCAATATCGAGGTCCTGGGCATGACCCCCCGGGATCAGGTCGCCGAGCTCTATCGCACCAGCGCCGTCTTCTGCCTGCCTAGCCGGGTGGAGCCGTCCAGCGTCGCCTGCGTCGAGGCCGCCACCATGGGCCTGCCGATCGTGGCCACCCGGGTCGGCGGGTTCGTCGACAGCGTTCTGGATGGGGTTTCAGGCCTGTTGGTCCCCCCTCGGGACCCCGATGCGATCGCCGAAGCGCTCTACGCGGTTCTGAGCGATCCGGCCCAGGCCGAGCGCATGGGCGCGGCGGGCCGCGAAAACGCCAAGGCCCGGTTCGCCTGGGACCGGGTGGGCGAAAAGCTCGCCGCCGTCATCCGCGCCCGGGCGCCCAATCTCTGAGCTGGTTCGGGCTCTGAACCGGTTCGGGCTCTGAGCTGGCTCGGGCCGTTCAGAGGTTGAGGATGTTCTGAGGTCTCAGGCGTCCGCGCAGCAGGTCCATCAGGCCGATGAAATTGCCCTTCACCCGTCCGCGCCGATCCACCCACGGCTCGGGCTTCAGCACCTTGGTCCAGTTGGCGCCCAGGTTCTGGGCCATCTGCCAGGCGGCGCGCCAGGGGGTCATGGTGCCCTTGCGCGCCAGGTGCAGCGGATTGGCGATCTGGGAATAGCCGTAGCGCAGCCCCGAGGTGCGGCCGCCCTTTGTGCCCAGGTGCACCCCCCGGCACAGGGGGGTGCGCAGGATGAGCCCGCCCCGGGCCACCAGGGCGCGGCTGAAGTCGACGTCCTCCAGCCAGCCATAGAGGGGCAGGGCCTCGTCGAACCTCAGGTTCGCGGCGCGAACCGGGGCCATCTTGAAGGCCATGTTGCAGCCATAGGCGTTGTATTTGCGGATCGGCGCGGTGTCCGTGGGGGGGCGGTCCGCCGCCAGCAGGGACCGCGCGGTCTCGGCGTCGTAGCCTTGGTTTGGGGCGCCGTCGGCGATGACCTCGCCCGTCAGCATCAGAACGTCCGCCCGCTCCTGAAGCAGTCGCTCCGCCTGTTCCAGCCAGGTCGGCGCCATGAAGAAATCGTCGTCGAAGAACACCAGCAGGTCCGCCTCGGTGGCGGCCAGGATCATGTTGCGCTGCGCCGGCAGTCCGCGAGGGCCATGCAGGATCTTCACCGGACAGGTCGCCAGGGCCCGGATCGCGGTCTCGTCCACATCGTCCGGCGTGGCGGGACAGATCAGGATCTCGTCCGGGGGGCGGGTCTGACGGCCCAGCTCCTTTACCGTCTCCGTCAACAGCTCGCGGCGGCCCGCCGTCGCGAACCCCACGGCGAACCGGGATGCGTCAGCGGGGATGGGGCGATCCATTGGCGACATCCGTCATTTCCTATCGTCAACAGCGGCTCGTCTCCGGACCGCCGGGCTTGATCTGAAGCTCAGCCAGATTGTCCAGGATGGCACAGGGTGTGTCGCGGCCTGGAAGGTTTGGCAAGTCATGAGGCGTCGCGAGGCGACCGGTCCGTCAGGGCGCGCTCATTTTCGATCAGCGGGCGCCATCCGTCGATTTGGCGCCGCAACACGAGGGATCGTGGAACCGATTGGCGGCATTGCCGTTCAAGATGCGGATAAGCGCCGCCAAGCCAAGGCGAGGCCGCGCGACGCTTGGGGGCGCCATTGTCATTCGGGGTCGAGGTGGCCGGAAAAACTGTGTCGGTAGATAGGGTTGCGCTTGCGCACGGCGCCGTGTGGCGCGTTCCTCGGGTCGGCATGGCGCCGCCTTCGCAGTTGCGAAATGCGGGGGAGGGCCTAAAATTGAGGCGGATCGGCGGTCGGTGACATTGGGATGGGCGTCGGCTTCGTCGGAATGGCCGCGAATGGCTCCGGGGCGGACGGCCCGGCGCGCGGGATCTGGTCAGATTTCATTCACGCCGGATGCTGCGCGTCAAGGTTTGACCGACCCGGCTTGGGCGCCCACAGGGGTGGCGCGGGCATTGCAAGGGCGAAATGCTGGTCCTGAAATGGAGCAGAGAGCGATCTTTCGTATGCAGGCGCCTACGCTATGGACATTTTAATTGCCCGCCTGCTAAGCGGCCATGGTTCCGTCCTTGTGGGGTACAGATCATGTTAAGGCGTGTCGTCTTGAACATGGTCTATCAATACAACCGGAATCATAGGTCAGCCTCAACTGTGTCAAATGCGTAACAGGAGAACTGTAAGGCAGTCATGAAACATCTTGTTCGCACCTTCGCCGCCCTGTTGGTCATGGGCATGACGGCTTGCCAAAGCGCGGAAATTCCCGCTGGGCCCTCGTCTCCGAGCCCCGCGGCCGCTTCCATCACCACCACCTATCGCCTGGGCACGGGTGATCGGATCCGGCTGATCGTGTTCGGTGAAGACAAGTTGGGCGGCGAGTTCAGCATCTCCGACAACGGAAAGTTGTCCCTGCCCCTGATCGGCGACATCGTCGCCAGTGGCCTGACCCTGAACGAACTGACCGACAAGATCACCTTGGCCCTCAAGGACGGTTACCTGCGCGACCCTCGCGTCAGCGTGGACGTTCTGAACTATCGTCCCTTCTACATCCTGGGCGAGGTGAACAAGGCCGGTGACTATCCCTATAGCTCCGGCCTGACCGTGCGGAACGCCGTGGCCCTGGCGGAAGGCTTCACCTACCGCGCCGACACCAAGCACGTGTTCATCAAGCACGCCAACGAGGTTCAGGAGCACGTCTATTCGCTGACCACCACCACGCCGGTGGCGCCGGGCGACACCGTCCGGATCGGAGAGAGACATTTTTGATGGCTGACCTTGGGGCGCCGCGGAGTCTCGTCTTGGAACGGGACGTTCCATCCAACGCGGCGCTCGCCGTGACGGCCGGCCCTGTCCTGATTTCCCGGGCGGCCTGTCACCACCCGCCAGCTGACGCCGTAAGAACAACCGCGAGCGGTACTCGAATGAAATATTTGATCGCCGCCGCCGGTCTGGCCGCCGTCGTGTCCAGTCCCGCCATGGCGGCGACCCGGCAGCAGTACTCAGCCTTCGCCCGTGACAGGAATGTCTCCGTCAGCGAGCGGGCGCATCCGGAATACGCGCCCCTGAACATTCGCTGGGAAAGCCTGGTGATCCAACCCGAGCTGGATGTCTCGCTGGAAGGTTCGGACAATATCTATGCGACCGAGACCAACACCAAGAGCGATTTCGATCTCAAGATCAAACCGCAGGTCACCCTGACCTCCGACTGGTCACGCAACGAGTTCGGCGCCTATGTGCGTGGGTCCTACGACAACTATTTCACGTACACTTCTGAAAACGCGCCCCAGGCGGGCGTTGGCGCGCATTTTCGCCTCGACACCCTGCCCAACAGTTCGGTGACCCTGACCGGGGAATACAGCAACAACGTCGAGTCCCGCGAGTCGACCAACTACGCCCAGAACCTGGCCAAGCCCCTGCGCAACGAGTCGTTCCAGGCGGCCCTGAACAGCGTCACCGAGATCAATCGTTTTCGCTATAGTCTCAGCGCCGGCGGGGAGGTGCTGACCTATCAAAGCGGCAAGCTCAAGTCGGGCGGCTCCTTTGATGTGAGCGGCTACAACCGCTCCTGGGCGACGGTGGACGGCGAGGTCGAATACGCCATCAATCCCGGGACCGCCGTCTATTCCTATATCGGCCTGAACGAGCGCGCCTACGATCACAACGATCCGGGCCAGAGCCGCAATTCGAAGGGATTCGACGTCGCGCTCGGCACCAATTTCGACATCACCCGCCTGGTGCGGGGCGATGTGCGGATCGGTTATCTGGAACAGTACTATGTGGCCAAGGTCCCGGCGGTGGGCGGCCTGTCGCTGCGGGCCACGGTGGAATATTTCCCGACCCAGCTGACCACCATCAAGCTGCAGGCGGTGCGGGCCGTGCAGGACACCGACCAGCCCGACGCTTCATCCTATGTGACCGAGTACATATCGGGCCGGATCGACCACGAGCTGTTCCGCAACATCATCCTGTCGGCCAGCATCGAGGGCGGTCAGGACACCTATAATGGTATCTGCGGAACGCCGGGCTGCACCTACGGTCGTCACGACGACCGGTGGGATACGACCTTTGGGGTCAACTACCTGATGAACAGACGGGTTGGCCTGAACCTTGCCTTCACCCACGAGAACTTGACCTCAAGTGGACCAAATCGAACCTTGGGCCATTCGAGCAACATGCTCCTGTTGACCACGGTCCTGCGTTACTAGGACAACCGCCTTCAAACGCGATCCTTGATCGCTTTGTCTTAGCTTAAGGATTAAGCCTTGTCTCAAGACGCCATCATCAACGATCCGCGAGGTGCGCCCGAGGCTGACGCCTTGGCGGTCATCAGCGCCTATCGCCGGCAGCTGCCGGTGTTTCTGGCGGTCATGGTGGTCGTTGCGGCGATCGTCATCGGTCTTCTGATCACCCAGCCCAAGGCCTATACGGCGACATCCTCGGTGCTGATGGTCTCCTCCGACAAGATCACCGTCGGCGCCGCGAACCAACAGGCCCAGCAGACCGACGCGGCTCAGAGCAACAGCGTGGACACCCAGGTCGAAGTCCTGAAGTCCCCGGGCCTGGCCGCCGCGGTGGTCGATAAGCTGAACCTGATGAACGATCCGGAGTTCAACTCCGCCCTGGGCAAGAACGCGTCCCTGAGCACCCCCGCCGAACAGCATGAGGCGGCGGCGATGCGGGTCCTCAGCCGTCTGAAGGCCCGCCGCACCGGCGAGACCTATCTGGCCACGGTGTCCTTCACCAGCCGCAGCCCGTCCAAGGCGGCCCTGATCGCCAACACCTATGTGCAACTGTTCATCGAGCGCCAGCGGGCGGTGAAGATGGCCTCCGTGGCCAGCGCCAACGCCCTCTTGAACTCGCGCATGGACAGCCTGCGCCAGGACGCCGAGAACGCGGCCCGGGCCGTGCAGAGCTACAAGGCGGCCCACAACCTGACCAGCGCCGGCGGCTCCACCATCAGCGAGCGCGAGATCGCCGACACCTCCGTGCAACTGGCCCTCACGCGGGCGCAGGAAGCCGAGGCCCAGGCCCGCCTGAACGCCGCCCAATCCCAGGTGCGTAACGGCTCCAACGGCGAAGACACCGGCGAAGCCCTCAATTCGATGGTCATCCGTGACCTGCGCGCCCAACGGGCTCTGATCACCCAGAAGCTCGCCGAGATGCATCAGCGCCTGGGCCCGCGTCACCCCGACGTGATCCAGGCCGAGCACCAGCTGGCCGACACCGACTCGCAGATCCAGGCCGAGGTCAACCGGATCATGTCGAACCTGAAGGCCCAGGCCGACGTGTCCCGCCAACGCACGGCCTCCCTGGCCGGCAGCCTGGCCTCCGCCCGCAACGCGGTCGTGGCCAGCAATGAAGCCTCGGTCTCCCTGGACGAGCTGCAACGCAACGCCGACGCCTCGCGCACCATCTATGAAGCCTTCCTGGCCAAGTACAAGGAAACCGCCCAGCAACAGGCCGTGACCCAGCCCGACGCTCAGGTGGCGTCCGTGGCCGAGACCCCGCTGGCCCCCAGCAGCCCCAACAAGCCGCTCGACGTGCTCCTGGGCCTGCTGCTCGGCGCCGGCGCCGGCGTTCTGGCCGCCATCGTCCGCCGCACCCTGGAAAGCGGCCTGCGCACCCAGGACGAAGTGGAGGCCAAGCTGGGCCTGCCCTATCTGTCGGGTGTGCCGATCGCCTCCAGCGCCATCAAGAAGCTGGAGACCAAGTCGCCGATCGAGGCCATCCTCAAGCACCCGCTGTCTGGCTATGCGGAGGCCTTCCGGACGATCGTCACGGCGATCTCGGCGGGCAGCCCCGAGGAGCGGCCGCGGGTGATCGCCTTCACCTCGTCCCTGCCCAACGAAGGCAAGACCACCACCACCCTCTGCATGGCTCAGATCCTGGCCATGGGCGGCTCCAGCGTGATCGTGCTCGACTGCGACCTTCGCCGCCGGAACGTCAACAGCACCATGAACCTGAACGCCACCAAGGGCCTTCTGGACGTGATCGCCGGCCGCATGACGGTGCGGGAAGCCGTGCTCGTCGACGAGAAGACCGGGGTGAACTATCTGGTCCTGCCGCAAAACGCCGTGGCGACCACCAAGTCGCCCCTGGAGACGCCGGCCTTCGACGCCCTCCTGGCTCATCTGAAGACCCTCTATGACTACGTGATCATCGACACCCCGCCGCTGCTCCCGATCGTGGACAGCCGGGTTCTGGCCCAGAAAGTCGAGGCCCTGGTGCTGCTGGTCCGTTGGCAGAAGACCCCCCGCAAGGCCGCCGAACAGTCGATCAAGCTGCTCAGCGCCGTGGGCGTCACCCCGGTCGGCGTGGTGCTGACCCAGGTGGATCTGAAGGCCCAACAACGCTACGGCTACGGGGACTCCAGCTACTACTACAAGGGCTACCGGGACTATTACCTGGAGGGCGAACACTAGACCGATCGAGGTCTTCCCCGGGTGGCGCGACCAGCATCGACTGGCGCGCCGCCGGACGGGGCCGATGACCCGGAGCCGCGTTCCCGGGGCGAAGTTCTAGGTAACAGGTGGAGCAGGCCGGCCATGGGCTGGCCGACCCCACTCGCGAGGATCAGATGTCAATTCCAGCCGTGATCTTTTGGATATTGGCGATTTTCGCCCTGTTCTCGCCGCCGGTGGTCGCCGTCTATCTGTTCCTGGGGACCGCCGCCTTCGGCGCCCTGGCTGTCGTGCCCCCCGACATGGTCGGCGGCACCAATATCCTGCCTCAGGCCACGGCCGCGCTCATTCTCGCGGCGCGGGTCTTCGCCGACCGCCGCTCCAGGATCTTCATGTTCAACGCGGCCAAGGACCTGCGGGGATTTGGCCTGGAAGCCCTGTTCGTCGTCTTCGCCATCATCGCCGCCATCGCCCTGCCGCGGATCTTCGCTGGCCGGGTGTTCACGGTCAGCATGCGTTCGGCCCTGGAGACCGCCCAGGCGCTGCAGCCCACCGCCAGTAATCTGGCCCAGGCGACCTATCTGTTGATCAATCTGATCGCCGGCCTGTCCCTGTTCGCCTTCCTGGCGGACGACGAGGGCGGACGCCGCCGCGAGCAGGTGCTGACGGCGGTCCTGACCAGCGGTGTGATCCTGGCCTTGAGCGGTATTCTCGACAGCGCCAGCGTCTTCAGTCCGGCGCTCAAGGATTTTGTGACCGCCTTCAAGAACGCCAATTACGAACTCTTCTTCGAAACCAGCGTCCTGCACGTTCACCGGATCACTGGCTTTTTCCCGGAAGCCTCGGCCTTCGGCGCCGCCGCGGTGGGCCTGGGGGGGCTGATCTATTTCATTCGCCCGGCGTTCCGGTCCGATTTGGCCCGCACTGTCCTTTGCCCGCTGACCAGCCTGACCCTGATCGCCCTGGCGGCCTTTTCGACCTCTTCCACGGCCTATCTCGGCCTGGGGGTGTTCGCCATCGCGGTGTTAGCGCGTCTGATCTATCGCATCGTCAAGACCGGCACGGTGCGCGGCATGGAGCTGGACGCGGCCCTGGGCTTCGTCCTGGCCGCCATGTTCGTCGGCATCCTGGTGTTCGCCCCCGACTTCACCCGCGCGCCCCTTTCCATTCTGGACAAGATGGTGCTGCAGAAGACCCAGTCCGGCTCCTTCAGCCAGCGCAGCTTCTGGAACCGGGTCGCCATGCAGGCCTTTTTCGACACCTATGGCCTTGGGGTCGGCCCCGGCGGCGCACGGACATCGAACTGGCTGGTGGCGATCCTGAGCAACACCGGCGTGCTGGGCTTTGTCCTGATGGGCGGGTTTGTGGTGGTCAGCTACCTGCACCGCGCGATCGAGGGATCTCGGCGTTCGGCCGCCCTGATGACCGGCGCCAAATATGGCTTCATCGTTTTCCTGGCCACGGAAGTCGCCGCCGGCACCACCATCGACCCGGGGCTGCTGCTGGCCACGATCATGGCCCTGATGATCGGCTCCTCGGCTCGGGTGGCGCGCTATGCCCCGGCCCGGCCGGTGGTGCGCCGTCGGGTGGTCCGTCGCGAGGCGCCAGCGGAGGCCGGCGTCCGGCCGGCAGCCTGAGGCCCGGAGGCGCCGCGGCCGGTCCCAGAACCAACACAGATATCCGTCCCCTCTTGCTGGCGAAACCGCTGTCCATGACGCGGCGCCCCGTCGAAGGTCGCTCCTAGCCTATGGCTTCATCGCTGCTTTTCGTCGCCCGAGCCTGGTCGCAGCTCATCGCGGTGATTCTGCTGCTGGTGGCCGGCCGCTTCCTCAATATCAACGACTTCGGCGAGTTCACCCTGGCCGCCGCGGTGGCTCTGATGCTCAACCAGTTCATGGGCATCGGCACCTATGAATACGTCATCCGCAACGCGGGCGAGCGCAACGCTCCCACCACGGCCTTCTGGGTCAATGTGCTGCTGGCGATCGCCTATATCCTGATCGGCGGCCTGATCGCCCTGGCCTCGGGCAAGGTGTTCCGCTCCGAGCGGGTGATGGTCCTGGTCATGCTGATGATCCCCCTGTCCCTGCCGGCGGGCGCCCGTTCGGTGGCGGAATCGGTGCTGGTGCGCGACGGCCGCATCGGCCAGCTGGCCATCACCAGTATCGCGGTGGAGTCCCTGGCCTTGGCCGTGGGGGTCGGCGGGCTGATGACCGGCTGGGGGGTCTATTCCCTGGTGGCCAGCCGCTATGTCCAGTCCGGGATCTCGGCCTTCATCTTCCTGGCGGTGGCCCGCTGGCTGCCGGCTATCGAATATTCCAAGCTCCAGGCCCGGGAGATGATGCATCTGTGGCGATCCATGATCGTCGATCGCGGCCTCAGCTATTTCCAGAACTATGGCGCGGACCTTCTCTTGGGAGCGTTCATGACCCCGGCGGCGGTGGCCATCTATCGGATCGGGGCGCGGATCGTCGCCCTGGTCACCACCATCGTCTATGAGCCGATGCGCACCATCAATTGGCGGATACTGTCCCTGCTGCACGCCCGGCACGGCGCCATCCAGGATTCCACGGAGCTGATCATCGGCTGCGTCTATCTGGTTCTGGTGGGGCCCATCGTGCTCCTTGGCCTCACCGGCGGGGACCTGGCCACCATCGCCCTGGGCAATCAGTGGCATGAGACCGGCATGGCGATCATGCTGTTATGCGCGGCGGCCCTGCTGGCCCTGCCACAGCAGCTCTCCGAGCCCGCCTTTGGGGTGGCCGGGGCGATCAAGCAGTTGCCGCTGCAGCGGGGCATCACCCTGCTGGTCAGCCTGGGTCTGCTGCTGGCCTTGGCCCGGTTCGGCCCCGTGGGCGCGGCGGCCTCGCAGATGGTGGCGGCCGCGATCAGCTTCATCGTCACCGCGGTCATGCAGAACCGGGTCCTGGGCATCCATCCCCGGAACTATCTGCGAAACATGGCCTACGCCCTGCTGGCGGGCCTTGTGGCGGGGGGCGCGGCGGAGTTGGTGGCCCATTTCACGATGACCCTGTCCATGCGCCTCCGTTTGCCCCTGATGATCGTGGCCGGAGTGGCGGTCTATGGGGTGATCATTCTGGGTCTGCGCCGGAGGCCGTTGCTTCAAGTCCTGGCCTTGGCCGGGGAGAAGGTGTGATGCTCGATACCACTGAAGTCGCCAAACTGACCGCCAGCCCG
This sequence comes from Caulobacteraceae bacterium, assembly GCA_031291685.1. Classification (GTDB taxonomy): domain Bacteria; phylum Pseudomonadota; class Alphaproteobacteria; order Caulobacterales; family Caulobacteraceae; genus Poindextera. The sequence goes on from JARLIP010000242.1 coordinate 10,732, forward strand.
GCGCCGATCGTTCTGTCGGTGATGCGTAACGAACTGGCGCGTCTGCCGCGCTGGTTTGAGCATTATCGCGCCATGGGGATCACCCAGTTCATCGTCGTCGACAACGGGTCCAGCGACGGGACCACCGAATTCCTCAGGGCCCAGCCCGACCTGCTGCTGCTCCATACCGAGGACAGCTATCTGGAATCCAACTTCGGCATGACCTGGGTGAACGACATCCGCCGCAGGCTGCCGCCACAGGTCTGGACGCTGTTCGTCGACGCCGACGAGTACCTCGTCTATGAGGGCTGGCCCGGGCGCGGGGTCGCGGCCTATGTAGCCCAGATCCCGGACGCCTGCGACGCCGTCCCCGGCTTCATGCTGGACATGTATCCCAAGGGCGACATCAAGGGCGCCGGGCCGGGGGATGATCTGCTCACCAAGGCCTGCTATTTCGACACCCGCTATCACTTCCGCAAGCGCCCCCTGAAGCCCTGGCGGAAGGACGCGCCGGCCATGGAGGTGGTCGGGGGCCCCCGGGTGCGTCTGTTTTCGACCCTTGAACGGGAACAGCGCACGACCTGGCTGACCTATTGGATACGTGGTCAGCTGGACCGCCTCCTGGCGGTGGCCCCGGTCGGATGGCGCCGGACCATCATCGAGAACTTTCCCCAGACCCCGCCAGCCCTGAAGAAGGTCCCGTTGTTGCGCGGTCATGGTCCGCAATATCTCAACGCCCACGATATCGATCACGGCGTCTATCACCAGACCAACGGCGTGCTGCTGCACTTCAAGTTCACGGCGGACTTCGCCGAAAAGATCGAGCGCGAGATCCAGCGTCAGGAGCACTATCGCTTCGGCGCCGAGTACATTCTCTATAACAAATACATTCTGCGGCAGGGCCCCATCGCCCTCTATTCCGAATCCGAGAGCGGGACATTCGAGACCGCGGAGGATCTGATCAGGCTGAAACTGATCCGCGATGTTTCGGAATATTTTTCCTGACCCCAGCAGGTGAACCCTGCACTCTGCGCGTGCTGGGCAAGGCGCTTCGGTCTGTTGAGCGGGTTGATATGCGATTGATATGATTTCCAGACGGACTTGGCCTTAGGCTTGCATGACCAAGGTCATGGCGCGTTCCGAAAACTGATCCGACGATGATCGTAAAGTCATCAAAATTGGACTGCGCCGACGCTAAGGGGGGCGTTCCTCCCCAGGGAGCGGCCAATCTGGCCCGGAATCCCCGTGGGCCGGGAACCGTGGTCAAGGTTTGGCGTTGGCCGGCTGGGGTGTGTCGTGGGCGCCCTGATGCCTGCCCCCAGATCGCCACGATATCGTGCGACATGAATTCTGCCGGGTCCGGTTACGATTGGCGAGGCGCCGCTGTCCCTGGACAGGGAGGCTGCACATTTCAGCGTCGTGGCGGCGCTCTACGGTTGGACGCCATCGACGCCGGCTCGGAAATGAGCCCGCTCCGTAAGATCGCGTTTGACACCCTTCCTCCGCCATTCCATGGGCGGTGCAACATCTGGAGCGTTCAACATCGTGTCTAGGCAGTGGCTATCGCAGAACCCATCCGACCCGACGCAGCCGCGCGTGACGGCCGCGCCCGAGGGGTGGGTGATCTATGCGGTCGGCGACATCCACGGCCGTCTCGACCTGCTCGAACAGCTTCTCGGCCATATCGACCGGGACGCCGAGGCCAGCGGGGCGGGCCATGGCGTCGTGTTCCTGGGCGACTATGTGGACCGGGGGCCCCATTCGAAGGGGGTGATCGAGCGCCTGACCCGGTTGAAGGCCGAGCGTCCCGGGCGTGTGGTGACCCTGAAGGGTAATCACGAAGACATGCTCTTAAGCTTCCTGCGCGATCCGTCCGGCGGCTCCACCTGGGTCACGCACGGGGGGCGGGAATGCCTGGCCTCCTATGGGATCCAGGCGCCGAAGCTGCGGCATGACCAGGCCGGCTGGGAAAGCACCCGTCAGGCCTTGGTTCAGGCCATGCCGACGCACCATGTCGAGTTTCTCAACAGCCTCGACCTCTATTTCGACGGCGGCGACTACCTCTTCGTTCATGCCGGGGTGAGGCCCGGCGTGGCTGTGGAGGAGCAGGTGGAGAAGGACCTGCTGTGGATCCGGCGGCCGTTCCTTGAGGTCGAGCAACCGATCGAAAAGGTGGTCATCCACGGCCATTCCGCCAATACGGCGCCCAAGATCGCGGCCGGGCGAATCGGCATCGATACGGGCGCCTATGCGACGGGGGTTCTCACCGCCTTGCGGTTGCAGGGGCCTGAGCGCGAGTTTCTTCGCACCGGGGTCGGCTCTCCCCAGGTGCTGCGCGCGGCCGGCTGAGGCCTCGCGGCGATTCGGCTTCCACGCCGCGTTGCGGCGCCGGCGGGACTGTCCCTGGGCGCGAGTGGCCGGCGAACGTCGAAAAGCCCATGCTGTAAAGCCTTTGCATCGCCGCTCTGACCCGGTCCCGCCGCCCAAGGGACGGGCGAAAACATGGGTCCGGCGCCCTTAAATCCAGCTTTATGTTGCAATGCAAACGGCCACGCTTGCGCCGTCGTCGGATCTGGGTGACCACGGGTTAGGGTTAAGTCCCGGGGCGGGTCTTGGAAACAATGGCTGTGAGGTGCGGCGATGAGTTTTGAGGCGAATGTCTCCCGAGGGCTGCGGCGTCCCAATACGGTGACGCGGGATATGCCGCCCCTCGGGCTCAGCGCGGGACGGGTTCTGGATGTGGCCATCGCCGTCACAGCCCTGGTCTTTCTGGCGCCCCTGCTGATCCTGATCGCCGCGGCGGTCTGGCTACAGGACGGCGGCCCCTTCTTCTATGCCCAGACCCGGATCGGGCGGGGCGGCGTCGGTTTCAAATGCCTGAAGTTCCGCTCCATGCTGGTGGACGCCGATGCGCGCCTTCAGGCCCTCCTGGCGGCTGATCCAGGGGCCCGGGCGGAATGGGACAAGGATCACAAGCTGCGGTGCGATCCCCGGATCACCGCCTTCGGATCGTTTTTGCGCCGCTCCAGCCTTGATGAGGTTCCCCAACTGATCAATGTGATCCGCGGGGAGATGAGCCTGGTGGGGCCTCGCCCGATCGTGACGGCTGAAGTCGCCAAGTACGGGCGGTATTTCCATGACTATTGCTCCGTGACCCCAGGCATCACCGGCCTGTGGCAGATCAGCGGGCGCAATGACGTCTCCTATCGCCGACGCGTGGCGCTGGACGCGACCTATGCGCGGTCGAAGTCCCTTGGGCTTGATCTGAAGATCCTATGCGCCACCATCCCCGCGGTCCTGTTGCGCAAGGGATCCTACTGAGATCCAGCGCCGCGCCGACGGTGGGGGCCCGATGATCCGAGGCTGTCATCCTCAGTGACGCTAGGAAATGGGCAATCGTCTTATCGATGTCGCGACCCTGTGCTCCTTAGGCGCCTGTCGCGGCCCCAATCGCAGCGAAGTTCACGAGGAAGATAGATGCGCGTTGCGATGATTGGGACGGGCTATGTTGGGCTTGTTTCTGGGGCGTGCTTTGCGGATTTTGGCCATGATGTGGTCTGTATCGACAAGGATGCGGGCAAGATCCGGGCGCTGGAGGCCGGGATCATGCCGATCTATGAGCCTGGGCTGGACCAGCTTGTGGCGAGCAACGTCAGGGCGGGGCGCCTGACCTTCGCCACGGAGGCTGCCGCGGCGGTGGCGGCGGCGGACGCGGTGTTCATCGCGGTGGGCACGCCGAGCCGTCGGGGG
>JARLIP010000243.1 GCA_031291685.1 Caulobacteraceae bacterium
AGGTGCGCCAGCCCCTCAGCCGGGAGGGTCTGGGCCAATGGCGGCGCTATGAGCCCTGGCTTGCGCCCCTGCGGGACGCCCTCGGCGACGCCTTGACCGGCCACGGGGCCTGACCCATGCGGCTATCGCGCCCCTTCTTCCAACTGCCCGTGCTCTTCGATGTGGCGCGGCTGCAGGCCGAGGTCGCCGCCTTGCCGGCGCAGGCCTGGGCGCCGCACCCGGACCGCGTGCCCGGCAACAGCGCCGCGCGATTGATCAGCGTCGGCGGCGGCGAGACGGACGCCAGCCAAGGGCGGATGCTGCCGACACCCTGGCTTGAGGCCATGCCCTACCTGCGTCAGGTCCTGGCGGGCTTTGGGGTGGTGTGGAGCCGCTCGCGGCTGATGCGTCTGGCGCCGGGCGTGGGCGTGCCCGAGCATGCCGACATCAATTATCACTGGCATACGCGGGTGCGGGTGCACATCCCGATCTTCACCCGGCCACAGGTGCGCTTCCACTGCGACGGGCAATCGGTGCACATGGCCGCGGGCGAGGCCTGGATCTTCGACAACTGGCGCCGGCACCATGTGGAGAACGGGGCCAAGGCGGAGCGCGTCCATCTCGTCGCCGACACCACCGGCACGGCGGCGTTCTGGCGGTTCGCCTGCGGTGAGGCGCCGCCGCGCGAACAATGGCGCACGGTGACCTGGGACCCTGACGTCGATCCGCAACTACTCACCGAGACCGACCAACGCTCGCCGGTGATGCCCGCCGCCGAAGTGCAGTGGCTGGTCGATGACCTGCGCGGAGAGCTGGCGGTCGCCACGGATAGCGCGGAAACCAAGGCGCGCGCCGCGCGGTTCGGCCTGCTGCTGGAGAGCTTCGTGTTCGACTGGCGCCAACTCTGCGCGCTGCATGGCGTTGGCGGGCGGCCACACCCGGACTTCCTGCGGCTGGCCGTCGCCGTGCGCGAGTCCGCGCAGCCGCTCGCCGATGGCCTGGTCATGCGCACCAACAACGCCAGCGCCCCGCTGGTGCTCGAAAAGCGCGTGCTGCAATACCTGGTCACGGACGAGGCCTCGCCATAGGCGGGCGCGGGCGAGGAGGCGGGGTGGTAGGCCTGGAGGGACTCGAACCCCCAACCAGACCGTTATGAGCGGTCGGCTCTAACCATTGAGCTACAGGCCCCCGGTGACGGGAAAAGCGGGTTAGCATGGGCTGTCGGCGGCATAAAGCCTGGGTTCATGTTGGGCCCGTCAATGTCGCCCCGCCATCCGGTGATGGCGACAGCTCCAGGGAGACGAGACACCATGAACAGGATCGCGCGGACGGCCGCCCTCGGCGGGCTATTGGCGGGCCTGGCCCTCGCGGCGGGGGCGGCCCAGGCGGCGGAGACTTCGGCGGGCGAGCGGCTGTTTGACGCCACCACCCTCAGCCTCTCGGCCCAGGGCCAGGTCCAGGCCGCCCCGGACAAGGCCTCCATCACCCTCGGCGTCCAGGCCCATGGGGCCACGGCGGGCGAGGCCATGCGCGACGACGCCGCCCAGATGAACGCGGTGCTGGGCGCCCTGCGCAAGGCCAGGATCGCCGACAAGGACATCCAGACCTCCAACCTCAACCTGGGCGCCGAATACGCCTATGAGCCCAACAAGCCGCCCAGGCTGACCGGCTACCAGGCCTCCAACGAGGTGACGGTGACCGTGAACGACCTGGCCCGGCTGGGCCCCACGGTGGATGCGGTGGTTGGCGCCGGCGCCAACCAGATCAACGGGGTCAGCTTTGGCCTGAAAAATCCCAAGGCCGCCGAGGACGCCGCCCGCAAGGCCGCCGTGGCCGCCCTGCGGGACAAGGCCGAACTCTACGCCGCGGCCACCGGCTATCGGGTCTCGCGGCTGGTCAACCTGTCGGAGGGCGGCGGATATGCGCCCTCCCCCGTCCGCCCCCTGATGCTGGCCAAGGCCATGGCCGGCGCTGAAACGCCGGTGGCTTCGGGGGAGCTGACCGTGCGGGTGGACATCTCCGCCACCTACGAACTGGCCAAGTAGAGCCCCAGCGTCAGGCCGTCGCCCTTAGCCGGGCGGCGGCCTTTTCCACCCCCGCGCGGCGGTCGGGCAGCAGGGCCGCCATGCGCTCCCGCACCAGGGCCAGGACTTCCGGCGGGGCGGTCTCCGGGCGGCCGGCGTTGAACGGCGGGGCCGGGGCGTATTCGATATTCAGTTGCAGGACCTGGGCGAAGGTCTCCCCCGCCAGTTCGGCCGCCACCACCAGGGCGAAATCGATCCCCGCCGTGACCCCGCCCCCGGTGATCACGTCCCCGTCCCGCACCACCCGGCCTGGATCGGGGATGGCGCCGAACAGGCTCAGCATATCGCGCCAGGCCCAGTGGCAGGCCGCGCGGCGCCCCTTGAGCAGACCCGCCGCCCCCAGGATCAGGGAGCCGGTGCAGACCGAGGTATGGTACCGCGCCCCGGCCGCCAGACGGGTGATCTGGTCCATGAAGGCCGCATCATTGATCACGTCCGTGGCCGCCATGCCGCCCGGGACGAACAGCAGGTCACAGCGCTCGATTTCCGCCAGGCGCCGAGTTCCCGCGAACACCAGCCCGCCCTCGGACTCGATGGCGCCGCCGGGCTCGGAAGCGACGATGACCTGGGTCTTGGGGATGCGGCCGAACACGGTGTGCGGGCCGGTGAAGTCCAACTGGGTCATGCCCGGATAGATGGCTTCGACGATGACGAAGGATTCGGCCATGGGAGGCTCCCGCGATGATGAGGCCCGCAGACTGCCCGATCCAGGCCCTGGCGAAAATGACAGGGTTCCCTCGATTTCCGCCAGGGCCTAGGGTTGGGGCATGACCCGCGCCATCGGCTTTCTGATCTTTCCCGATTTCCAGCTGCTGGACGCGGCGGGCCCTATCGCGGCCTTCGAGATCGCCGGACGGTTCGCCGCCGGCGCCTATGGCCTGACGGTGATCGCCGTCCAGGCCGGGTCGGTGGCCAGCTCCTCCGGCGCGACCATGAACGCCATCGCCCTGGCGGACGCCCCGCCCCTGGACACCCTGGTGGTGGCGGGCGGAGACGGCTCCCGGCCGGCTGCGACCAATCCCGCCCTGCTGAACTTCGTCCGGGCGGCGGCCGGGACCGCCCGACGGGTGGCCAGCGTCTGTTCGGGGACCTACATCCTGGCCGAGGCGGGGCTTTTGGACGGTCGCCGGGCCACCACCCATTGGAGCCGAGGCCCCGACTTCGCCCGGCGCTATCCCAAGATTCGCCTGGAGCCGGACCGGATCTTTATCCGTGACGGGGCGGTGTGGACCTCGGCGGGGATCACCGCCGGCATCGACCTTTCCCTGGCCCTGATCGCCGAGGACCTGGGCGAGGCCATCGCCCGGCGCACCGCCCGGCAACTGGTGGTCTATCGCCAGCGTCCCGGGGGCCAGTCGCAGTTCTCGGCCCTGCTGGAGATGGAGCGGCCGGAGGGGCGATTCGGCCCGGTCCTGGCCTGGGCGCGGGAGCGGCTGCACCAACCGCTGACCGTGGAGCACCTGGCCGAGCGGGCGGCCATGAGCCCGCGCAACTTCGCCCGCCGCTTCACCGAGGAGACCGGCTTGACCCCGGCCCGGGCGGTGGAGCGCCTGAGGGTCGAGGTCGCCCGGGAGCGAGTCGAGGCCGGACCGGAGCCCATCGACCAGATCGCCGCCCAGATCGGCTTTGGCGATCCCGAACGGATGCGCCGCGCCTTCGTCCGCGCCTTCGGCCAACCGCCCCAGGCCCTGAGGCGATCGGCGCGGTCGGCTTAGGGGGCTAGGTCAGTGCGGCCCGTCGCTCTTGAGGCTGGCCTCAAGGTGCTGAATGAACAAGGTGATATTCGCCTTGATTGAGGCTTCGTTGGCCTTGCGCAGCCGCTCCACCGCCGCCAGGGCCTCGCCGAAACGTGCGGTCCCGGTGGCCGCGATGGTTTCGTCAAACACCGGCGCGCCCCCGGCCACGGGGGCCACGGTGTAGCGGACGGTTGAGGTGACGGACATATCCAGGCCGGCCATGGGCCGCTTCAAATCGACCATGGCGGCCGTAACCTGGAGGTTGGCCTTGGTCGGGTCGTCCGACAGGTAGGCGACCCCCTGAAGCGACGCCTCCAAGGCGGTCTTGAACGCGTCATTGGAAACATCGGACATCCACAGGGGATTGGTTTCCGATCCGCCGCCAACACTGGCGACCTTGAGCTGATGGTAGCCCGGCGCCCCAGGCGCCACCACAATAGCGTCGTTGGGAGAGACCACCATCGCCGTCGGAACAGCGCCTGTGGCGCAGGCCGACAGGGTTATAAGGGCGCCGCAGATCGCGGCCGCCCGGATGATTGTTTTGAACACTAATACCAACCCTCCTAAAGATTGACACATGCCCAATGGCGGTATCCGATTGAGCGGATGCGTTCTGGATCGTCGGTCAGGAAGCGCCAAGCGTTTGTGCAGGCTTCGGCGATGTCGTGCTCGGTTTCCCAGACCTGGGAG
>JARLIP010000244.1 GCA_031291685.1 Caulobacteraceae bacterium
CCACCCCCTACCGCGCCCTGATCGCCAAGTTCGCCAAGACCCTGGATGAGGTCGAGGCGGTGATGGCCCTGCCGGGTTAGGGGCTAAGCGTGCGTCCTTCGACTCGTCGCTTCGCGCCGGCTCAGGATGACGAATACGGTATTGTATTCAAACTATTACGTCATCCTGAGCCGCGCTCGTGAGAGCGCGAGTCGAAGGACGCATTGACGTTCTGCAATGCCCAAAAATGTGGGAGGAGTCAGGGACGGTTCAGGGCAAACCCGAAAGACCGTAACCCCTCATCCTCCCATTTCTGCGAAATGGGCCCCTCCTTCTCCCTATGGGAGAAGGAAAAACGCCCTATTCGGCGGCGTCGGGCTTCTTGTTCAGGCCCATGGCTTCCAGGATCTCGGGACGGATGTTCTCCGTGCCTTTTTCCTGGATGTGCTGCATCACCCGCGCGCCCACGGCCATCCGCGCCTGGCCGATGAAGCGGTCCCGGTTGTCCCGGGCCCATTCCAGGGAGACGGTGCGGTTCTCGGTGAGGTTCTGGAACCTCGGGAAGACGTAGCGGGCCATCAGCTCGTAGGAATTGCGCTTGGCGGTCCAGTTGGCCCAGTTGTGGTCCATGAACAGGAAGCAGCCGAAACCGCCGGACTGCTGTTCCAGCCGCTCGATCTGGGCGATGGCGTCGTCCGGCGTGCCGATCACGGCCATGCCCGAGGCGATCAGCTGGTCGATGGGATCGCCGTCACCATCCGCCACCAGGGGCAGGGCGGCGATCTCGCGGAAATAATAGAGCCACTTGTCGAGACCGAAGGCCACGTCCGCCCGGGCCTGTTCGCGGGTCTCGGCGATGTGCATGGGACCCACCAGGCGCCAGCCGTTGCGATCGACGGTCTGGCCGCATTCGCGGGCCTTTTCCTGGGCGATGGCCCAGTTGGAGGACAGGGCGTTGAAGCCGCCGGCCGAGGTGGCGCCGATCGACAGCATGGACAGGCCGTGGCGACCGGCGGCGGTGGCGCCGGTGGGCGAGACCTGGCTGGCGACGGCGATCTCCACCGAGGGCCGCGACCAGGGCGTCATCTGCAGCCGCGCCTCGCACAGCTCATACCAGTCGGTCTTGTGGGTCACGGTCTCGCCGCGCAGCAGCTGGACGATGTCGTCCAAGGCCTCGTCCATGCGGTCGCGCTGGGTGGAGACGGGGATGCCCATCATGAAGGCGTCCGAGGGCAGGGAGCCCGGCCCACAGCCCAGCATGACCCGGCCCCGGGTGATGTGGTCCAGCTGGTTGATGCGGTCGGCCAGCATCAGGGGGTGGTGATAGGGCAGGGAGGAGACCCCGGTGCCCAGCTTGATGGTGCGGGTGCGCTCGGCGGCGGTGGCGATGAACAGTTCCGGGCTGGCGATCAGCTCATAGCCGGCGGAGTGGTGCTCGCCGATCCAGGCCTCGTCATAGCCCAGGCGGTCCATCAGCTGGACCAGCTCCAGGTCCCGTTCCAGGGCCAGGGTGGGGTTTTCCGCGAGGGGATGAAACGGCGCAATGAACGCGCCGAAGCGCATCTTGGGGCCCAGCATGAAGACGTTCCTCTTATGTTATCGCCGATACCCTAGGTGAGGCTTGGGCGGCGCACAAGAAATCTCCAGAGGGTCACCCGGCAGGCTGCGCGGCCCCGGCGGTCTGGCACCAGCGGCTCAGGTCCCGCTCGGCGCCCATCAGGGACAGGCCCGAGGCGATGGATTCCAGTTCGGCGCCGGAATCCAGCTTGGCCTGGCCGAAGCGCTCCACGAACAGACGGCGCACCGCCGGTACGAAGGAGGTGCCGCCGGTGAGGAACACCTTGTCCACCCCTTCGGGCGTCAGGCCCGCCTGGGCCATGGCCTCGTCCACGGCGCCCTCGATGGCGGTGAGCTCCTTGCCGATCCAGCCCTCGAACTCGCTCCGGGCCACATCGGCCTCGATGCGCACCGCGCCGGCGTGGAAGCTGAAGCGGGCGGTTTCCGAAGCCGACAGGGCCTCCTTGAGCCGGGAGACCGACTGGTAGAGGCCATAGCCGTGCTCGCCATCCAGCACCTCCACCAGACCCTGTATCTTCTCCGGCTCCAGGGCCTTGCGCACCAGGCCGCGGATGTCGCGCATCTCCCGGGAGGCGCGCAGCAGGGCCAGCTGATCCCAGCGGGCGAAGGCGCTGTAGTAGCGGATCGGGATCGGCAGGATGTTGTCGAAGTCCCGATAGCCCGTGCCCTTGCCCAGGGCCGGGGAGACCAGGTGGTCGATGATCCGGTAGTCGAAGGCGTCCCCGGCGACGCCCACCCCGGCCTGGCCCAGGGGCGTGGAGACCAAGCCCCCGTCGCGGCGCTCGAAGCGGATGATGGAGAAGTCGCTGGTGCCCCCGCCGAAGTCGGCGACCAGCACCGTCGCGTCGGCCTTCAGCCGCCGGGCGAAGAAGAAGGCCGCGGCCACGGGCTCATAGGCGTAGAGGATCTCCTCGAAGCCCAGGCGACGGAAGGCGGCTTCGTAGCGGGTGAGCGCCAGGGCCGGGTCGGGATGGGCGCCGACGAAGCGCACCGGCCGCCCCACGATCACCCGGGGCGGCAGGGTCTCAAGCACCGGGCCGGCATGGGCGCGCAGTTGCAGCAGGAAGGCCGAGAGCATGTCCTCGAAGCGATAGCGCCGCCCCAGGATGGTGGTCTCGGTGAACAGGGGGCTGGCCGAATAGCTCTTGAAGGACTGGATGAAGCGGGTGTCCCCGGGATCGTCCAGATAGGCGTCTATGGCCCAGGGGCCGGCGTCGATCCGCCGTCCGGTGGGAACCTCCGGGTCGCTGTGAAAGCTGAGGGCCGAGCGGAACGGCGCGCGGTCCTCCCCCAGGCCGGGAAAATGGACCAGCCTGGCCTCGCCCTGCGGCGTGGTCAGGGAGACCACCGTATTGGTGGTGCCGAAGTCGACGCCGATGGTGGGCCGTGGGGCGGTCATGACGCGCGCGAGCCTGGGCTGGAGGGCGCGCGAAGGCCGAACACCCCCGCGCGGGGCGGGGGTGTTTGCTCGCCTTGGACTATAAGGTCAAGGGGGCGAAGCGCCCTAAGCAAACCTTTGCAGGTTTGCTTACACTTGGGACTCTTAACAGCATTGATTTTGCTTCCAAAAAAGCAAAATCAATCGTGGCTTCAGCCACGCGAGGCTGCTTAGGACCTAAAGCGCGTCCACCTGGGCCTGATCGTAGGCGGCCATGGTCGCCATGTTCAGGATCTTGGTCACCGAGGCCGAGAGCGGGCAGATCTGCACCGACTTGGACAGGCCCAAGAGCACCGGCCCGACCACCGTGGCGCCGCCCAGGGCCTGGACCAGCTTGGTGGAGATCGAGGCCGAGTGGATCGCCGGCATGACCAGGATGTTGGCGCTGTCGGTCAGGCGCATGAAGGGATAGTTGGCCCTCTGCTCCGGATCGAGGGCGAGCTCCGGCGGCATTTCGCCCTCGTATTCGAAATCCACCTCCATGGCGTCCAGCATATCGACCGCCTCGCGCACCTTTTCCGAGCGCATGCCCATGGGATTGCCGAAGGTGGAATAGGACATGAAGGCCACCCGGGGCTTGAAGCCCAGGCGCCGCACGGCCCCAGCCGCCTCCACGGCGATCTCCACCAGATCCGCGGCCTCGGGCAACTCGGTGACATTGGTGTCGGCGATGAACAGGGTGTGGCCCTTGGCCATCACGATGGACATGCCCATGACCCGTCCGCCGGGCGCCGGATCGACCACCCGCTGGATCTCCTCCAGCACCTGGTCGAAGTTGCGGGTGACCCCGGTGACCATGCCGTCGGCGTGGCCAAGGGCGACCATGGCGGCGGCGAAGGCGTTGCGGTCCTGGTTGATCAGGCGCTGGACGTCGCGGCGCAGATAGCCTTTGCGTTGCAGGCGCTTGTAGAGGAACTCGACATATTCCGGGTTCCGGTGGGAAAGCCGGGCGTTGATGATCTCCAGGGGCTTGTGGTCGAGGTCCAGGCCCGCCCGGCGCATGTTCTCGCGCACCAACTCCTCGCGACCCACCAGGATGGCGTGGCCCAGGCCCTCGGCCTCGAAGGCGGAGGCAGCGCGGATCACGCTGGGCTCCTCGCCCTCGGCGAACACGATCCGTTTCTTGGCAGGGGCCGACAGCACCGCGCCGGAGATCTTCTGGATGAAGCTGGCGGTAGGGTCGAGGCGCTGGGCCAGGGACGCGCGATAGGCGTCCATGTCCTCGATCGGCTTGCGCGCCACCCCGGTGTCCATCGCCGCCTGGGCGACGAAGGGGGGGATGTAGCTGATCAGCCGCGGATCGAAGGGCGAGGGAATGATGTATTCCGGACCGAACTTCAGGGCCCGGCCGCTATAGGCGGCGGCGGCGACCTCGTCGGGCACGTCCTCCCGGGCCAGTTGGGCCAGGGCGTTGGCGCAGGCGATCTTCATCTCGTGGTTCACCCGCCGCGCACGCACGTCCAGGGCGCCGCGGAAGATGTAGGGAAAGCCCAGGACGTTGGTGACCTGGTTGGGATAGTCCGAGCGCCCCGTGGCCACGATCACGTCCGAGCGCACGGCCCGGGCCTCTTCCGGGGTGATTTCCGGATCGGGATTGGCCATGGCGAAGATGATCGGGTTGGGCGCCATGGAGGCGACCATGTCCGCGGTCAGGGCGCCCTTGGCCGACAGGCCGAGGAACACGTCCGCCCCCACCAGGGCGTCGGCCAGGGTGCGGGCCTCGGTATCGACGGCGTGGGCGGATTTCCACTGGTTCATGCCGGTGGGGCGGCCGCGATAGATGACGCCGGTGGTGTCCACGGCGATGCAGTTCTCGTGGCGCACGCCCATGGCCTTCATCAGGTCCAGGGAGGCGATGCCGGCGGCGCCGACGCCGCATAGCACCAGCTTGATGTCCTCGAGCTTCTTGCCGGTGATGAAGCAGGCGTTGATCAGGCCGGCGGCGGAGATGATCGCGGTGCCGTGCTGATCGTCATGGAACACCGGGATGTCCAGCAGCTCCTGCAGCTCGGTCTCGATGCGGAAGCACTCGGGGCTCTTGATGTCCTCGAGATTGATGCCGCCGAAGGTCGCGCCGATGTTCTTGACCACGGTGATGATCTCATCGGGGTCCTTGGAGGTGATCTCGATATCGATCGAGTCCACGTCGGCGAAGCGCTTGAAGAGCACTGCCTTGCCTTCCATCACCGGCTTGGACGCCAGGGCGCCCAGGTCGCCGAGACCCAGGATGGCGGTGCCATTGGAGATCACCGCCACCAGGTTGCCCTTGGAGGTGTAGTCATAGGCCGCGTCCGGATCGGCGGCGATGGCGCGCACCGGCACCGCGACCCCGGGGGAATAGGCCAGGCTCAGATCCCGCTGGGTGGCCATCGGCTTGGTGGCCGTTACGGACACCTTTCCGGGAGTCGGATATCTATGAAAGGCGAGGGCTTCCTCGTCGGTGAAGGTCCGTTTTTCGCTGTCTGTCATGCTTCGCTGTTTTTTTATGCGGGAAGAACGCCGCCCCAATAACGGCTCCCGGATCCGACTAGGCGGGCACCCTAGTTCGCCGCCCCCCGTGCTGGAAAGCGGTTTTGCGCATTTGGCGAGCCGCTTAGTCGGGTCTCAAGAGCTTTCCGTTACGGTTTTTGGCGCATTTGGCGGCTCTTGACCCCAACCCAGGGCAGGGCGCGCGCCGATTGTCGTTGACCGGGAGCGGCCCCTGGGGAGATTAGCGCGGCCCGGGGTTGTCCTACGTCGCCGGGGCGCAACAGGTTTGAGGGCGGACGAATATGACGGGTAAGGCATCGATCGGGATCGGCGTCGCCGGCGCCCTGGGCCGCATGGGTCGGGCCGTGGCCGCCGTGGTCAAGGCCGATGACCGCGCCGCGCTGTCCGCCCGCTTCGACCGTCCGGAACTGGCTGGTCATCTGGATGAGGGCGAGGTCCTGCAGGGACTTGTGGACGCCATCGCCGCCAGCGACGTGATCATCGACTTTTCCGCTCCGGCCGCCTCTCTGGCCCTGGCCCGGGCCGCCGCGGCGGCGGGGGACACCGCCCTGGTGATCGGCTCCACCGGCTTTTCCAAGGCCGAGCTGGAGGAGCTGGCGGACTACGCCGCCCAGATCCCCATCGTTCGGTCTGGAAATTTCTCCCTGGGCGTCAATGTGCTGATGGGCCTGGTGACCCAGGCGGCCGCGATCCTGGGGCCCAAGGACTGGGATATCGAGATCTTCGAAGCCCACCACCGGCGCAAGATCGACGCCCCCTCGGGCACGGCCCTGATGCTGGGCGAGGCGGCGGCCGAGGGGCGCGGGGCGGATCTGAGCGCCGTCTCCGTGCGCGGCCGCGACGGGGTGACCGGCCCCCGGCCAGAGGGCGTGATCGGCTTTTCGGTGATGCGCGGGGGCGGCATCGTTGGCGAGCATAGCGTCACCTTCGCCGCCGAGGATGAGATCATCACCCTGTCCCATTCCGCTCGGGACCGGGGCCTGTTCGCCCGGGGCGCCGTGGCCGCGGCCGTGTGGGCGGCGGGCAAGCCGGCGGGGCTCTATGACATGATGGACGTGCTGGGCTTTCGCCGGGGGTGAGGGCCTTGTCCTCCCCTGCATGGCGAAGCGATGCGGGGGAGCAACCATGTCGTCATGCGGTTCGCTTTTCCCATTGGCGGCCACGGTTGAGGACGAGGTTGGCGGCTTCGATGAGCTTTCGCATGACGGCGACGAGGATAAGCTTTGGGGGCTTTCCCTTGTCTTTGAGACGC
>JARLIP010000245.1 GCA_031291685.1 Caulobacteraceae bacterium
GACAAAGATTGACCGCCGAGGGCAGGGGGTTGTCGTACCACTTCAGGTAAAACCGCTTCCAACCCCGCTTGAAGAAGGTGTGAAAGCCCACATCGTTGTCACCCGTGGCGGCCCGGACCATGCCTTGGTCCATCAGCCTAAGGCCTTCCTCGCGAAACACCCGCCAATTGTCGGTGATCACCTGCATCTCGGGCAGAACCGCGGCGTCCAGAAACGGTGTGGCGGGCGCCTTGGAGAACATCTGCACCAAGGCGTTGAACGGTGCGGTGAAGGTGGAATGGTCGGTGATCTGCCGGGCGAACTTCAGGCGCACCCGCCCCCTGAAATGGACGTAGCAGGCTGACGCCAGCAATGTGGCCAGCAGGATCGCCTCTGGCTCAGCCAGGATCGCATAGGAACGCAATTGGGAACTCGCATCGCGCCCGCGACGCCCCTCCCGCCGCGGTCTGGTTGGATTTGAGTTGGGAGATAAGAAGGCGACCGCCGCCTGAAAAGTCGCCTGGCGGGCGATCCATTCACACTGTCGCAAAACTGTTGCGCCGGCGCATCACAGCAGCCGTCACGCTCTAAACTTCAGAGGCGTACGAAGGCCCCGCTAAAGCCTGGCAGTTGGAGCGCCCCATCAGCCAACGCCGCCGGTAGGCCGGTTTCCAGAACGACGCCCACTCCGAGGTCTCCATGGGTGAAGGTCTTGGGCTGGCCCGACAGGTTGATCACGCACAAGAGGCGCGCGTCCCCATGGCTGCGTAGGATCGCCAGGACCCCCTCGGGCGCCGCCAGAACCTCAGCTTCGCCGATGCGCAGGGCCGGTTGGGCCGCGCGCAGGGCGATCAGCCCGCGGGTGAAGCTCAGCAGGGACTCCGGATCGCCTTCCTGCCCAACGACCGCCCGCGCGGCATGGTCCGGGTCCACCGGCAGCCACGCCTTGTCCGCGCGGGTGAAGCCGGCCATGGGCAGATCTTGGTTCCATGGAAACGGGGTGCGAGCGCCGTCGCGGCCGGCGTCCCCGGTGAAGGCCGCCCGGGCGAAGGGGTCCTGCAAGTCCTCGAACCGCACGCGTCCCTGGGGCAGGCCCAACTCGTCCCCCTGATAAAGGAACAGTGTCCCCTTCAGGGCGAACAGGGCCGCCAGCAGGGCCTTGGTCTGGTCCGCTCCCGCCTCCGGCCCGCCCAGGCGCGTGGGGTAGCGCGGCACATCGTGATTGCCCAGGGACCAGGACGGCCAGCCCGAGGCCCCCCGCCAGGCCTCGCTGGCCTCGGCGAACAGGGACGGCTCGCCCCGGCGCCCGCCGATCAGGTGGAAGCTGTAGGCCGTGTGCAGCCGGCTCTCGCCTAGGGTATATTCCTGTTGCCGCGCCAGATCATCGTCATCGACGATCTCTCCCACCATCATTCGTTCGGAATACTGGTCCGTGACCGCCCGCAGGCTCTCGACAAAGGTCAAGGTCTCAGGCTGCGACTTGTCGTGAATATGGTGCTGGAATAGGTAGGTCCGCGCCGGGGTCTTGGGCCAAGGCCTGGGCGGATTGTCCCGCAGGGCTGGATCCTGGGCGTAGTAGTTGACCACGTCCAGACGAAAGCCATCGACCCCGCGGTCCAGCCAGAACCGCGCCACGTCCAGCACCGCCGCGCGCACATCCGGATTGTGGAAATTCAGGTCCGGCTGTTGGGTCAGGAAATTGTGCAGGTAGTAGAGCCGCCGCCGGGGATGCCAGGTCCAGGCCGGCCCACCAAAGGAAGCCTGCCAATTATTGGGCGGCGTGCCGTCTGGCTTTGCGGGCGCCCACACATACCAGTCGGCCTTGGAATTGTCGGCCGAGGCGCTGCTCTCGATGAACCACGGGTGCTCCTCGGAGGTGTGGGAATAGACCTGGTCGATGATCACCTTCAGGCCCAGGGCGTGGGCCCGGTCCAGCAGGGCGTCGAACTGCTCCAGGGTCCCGAACACCGGATCGACGTCGCAATAGTCGCTGACGTCGTAGCCGAAGTCCTTCATCGGCGAACGGAAGAAGGGCGACAGCCAGATTCCATCGACCCCGAGGCTGGCCACATAGTCCAGCTTCGAGGTGACGCCGGCCAGATCGCCGACCCCGTCGCCATTGGAGTCGCAAAAGCTGCGCGGATAGATCTGGTAGATCACCGCGCCCCGCCACCAGGGCGTCGTTTCCGGATCAGACAAGGGCGCGGCTCAGGTGGGCGGGGGCGGACATGGCGTGAATTCTCCGCCCTCGATTCAAATCAGGCCTTGAGCGGATGCAGGCGAACCATCATCGAGTCGTAGCCCTTGACGAAGCTCGACAACACCCGGGTCGGCTGTTGCACCACCTCGATGGTCTCCCAGCGCTTCAGGGCCTCCTCCCAGACGATCCGCAGCTGCATCTCGGCCAGCCGATTGCCAACGCAGCGGTGGATGCCGAAGCCGAAGGACAGGTGCTGGCGGGGACGTTCGCGGTCGATGATGAAGCTGTCGGCGTTCTCGATCACCTCGCTGTCGCGGTTGCCCGAGACGTACCACATGACCACCTTGTCGCCTTTCTTGATGGTCTTGCCGCCCAGTTCGGTGTCCTGGGTGGCGATCCGGCGCATGTGGGCCAGGGGCGTCTGCCAGCGAATGATCTCCGGCACCAGGCTGGTGACCAGGTCATGGTTTTCACGCAGCTTCTTGTACTGGTCGGGGTTTTCGTTCAGGGCCAGCACACCGCCGGTCATCGAGTTGCGGGTGGTGTCGTTGCCGCCGACGATCAGCAGGATCAGGTTGCCCAGAAACTCCTGGGGCGACATGTTCCGCGTGGCTTCCCCGTGGGCCAGCATCGAGATCAGGTCGCCGCCCGGCTCGCTGTTCACCCGCTCGTTCCACAGGTTCATGAAGTAGCCGACGCACTCGAAGAGCTCCGCCCGCCGCTCGTCCTCCGTGCCGAAGCCCGGCGCGCCCTCGGGCGCGGTGATCACGTCGCTCCAGCGCGTCAGCTTGCGCCGCTCTTCGAACGGGAAGTCGAACAGCGTGGCCAGCGTCATGGTGGTCAGCTCGATGGAGACCTTGTCGACCCAGTCGAAGGTCTCGCCGATCGGCAGGGAA
>JARLIP010000026.1 GCA_031291685.1 Caulobacteraceae bacterium
CATCAAACCGCGAACCAAGACCGCCTCCCAAAGAGAAGCCTTGAATCACAATTCACCCAACGTAGGAATCCACTTCGTCAACAGAACCTAGGCTAAACCCAGCTTGGCCTTCAGCAGGTCGTTGACCACGCCAGGATTGGCCTTGCCGCCGGTCTCGCGCATCACTTGGCCGACGAACCAGCCGATGGCCTGGGGCTTGTCCTTGACCGCCGCGGCCTTGTCCGGATTGGCGGCGATGATGGCGTCGATGGCCGCCTCGATGGCGCCGGTGTCGTTGACCTGGACCAGGCCGTGCTTTTCCACGATAGCGGCCGGATCGCCCTCACCCGCCCACATGTGGTCGAACACCACCCGGGCGATCTTGGAGGACACCACGCCCTCCTCGATCAGCCGCACCAGGGCGCCGATGTCCTCGGCCTTGATCGGGCTGGCGTCGATGTCGTGACCGGCCTCGGACAGCTTGGCCAGGAGGCCATTGGTGATCCAGTTGGCGGTCAGCTTGGGATCACGTCCCTCGGCGGCCCGCTCGAAGAAGTCGGAGCGAGCGCTTTCGATCACCAGGACCCCGGCGTCATAGGCCGACAGGCCGTACTGGCTCCGCAGCCGCGCCTTCTTGGCGTCCGGCAGTTCGGGCAGGCTGTCCTCGATAGCCTTGATCCAGGCGGGATCGAGGATCAGGGGCAGGAGGTCCGGATCGGGGAAGTAGCGGTAGTCGTGCGCCTCTTCCTTGGAGCGCATGGAGCGGGTCTCGCTCTTGTTGGGGTCGAACAGGCGGGTCTCCTGCTTGATCTTGCCGCCGTCCTCCAGGATCTCGATCTGCCGACGGGCCTCGTACTCGATGGCCTGCTGGATATAGCGGTAGGAATTGACGTTCTTGATCTCGCAGCGGGTGCCCAACTCGTCGCCGGGGCGGCGGACCGAGACGTTCACGTCGGCGCGCAGATTGCCCTTTTCCATGTCGCCGTCGCAGGTGCCCAGATAGCGCAGGATGGTCCGCAGCTTCTTCACATAGGCCGCCGCCTCTTCCGAGGAGCGCATGTCGGGCCTGGAGACGATCTCCATCAGGGCGGTGCCGGCGCGGTTCAGATCGACATAGGTCCAGTCGGGATCCATGTCGTGCACCGACTTGCCGGCGTCCTGCTCCAGGTGCAGGCGCTCGATGCGCACGGTGAAGACCGAGCCGTCGTCCCGCTCGACCTCGATCTCGCCCTCGCCCACGACGGGGTGAGCGAACTGGCTGATCTGATAGCCTTGGGGCAGGTCGGGGTAGAAATAGTTCTTCCGGTCGAAGCGCGAGAAGGCATTGATCTGGGCCTTCAGGCCCAGGCCCGTGCGCACGGCCTGTTCGACGCAATAGCCGTTGATCACCGGCAGCATGCCGGGCATGGCGGCGTCCACCAGGCTGACCTGCTCGTTGGGGCCCGCGCCGAAGCCGACGGCGGCGCCGGAGAACAGTTTGGACTTGGAGGCGACCTGGGCGTGGACCTCCAGGCCCAGTACGATTTCCCAGGGGCCGGTGCGACCTTGGATCAGTTTGCTCGTATCAGTCATAGGCGACTTCCTACCACCTTCCCGGCGAAGGGAAAGATGCGAGAGCATCAGGCCCGCTTGCGCGTGTCATGATTTGCCGCTTAGCTCTGTTAAGATCGCCAATAGGCGTCATCATTTCGGGAGTTCTCTATGCGGAAGTTGCTTAGCCTCGCCGCCGCTGGCGCGGCCCTCGCCCTGACGGGCGCCACCCTGGCCGTGGCCCAGACCGCGGCGGCGCCGGAGCCGGCCCCCGCCGCCAAGACCGATCCCCTGACCATCGATTCGCCGATCGGCGACCTGCTGGACAATCCCGGCGCCAAGACGGTGATCCAGAAGGACCTGCCGGCCCTGATCGACTATCCGCAGCTGGACATGATCAAGTCCATGAGCCTGCGTCAGATCTCGCAATATCCCCAGGCCAACCTGGATGACGACAAGCTGAAGGCCATCCAGGCCGACCTGGACGCCGCCGCCAAGGCCGGCTCGGGCACCAAGTAGGATCGAAACGTCAGCGCCCTTCTCTTAGCGGAGAAGGGCGTCGCGCCCCTACCACCACCGCTGTGGCTTGGCGGTGAAGTTCGCGGCCTTCTCCAGCACCCCGCCCAGGGAGAACAGCGTGCCCTCGTCCAGGGGCTTGCCGATCAATTGCAGGCCAAGGGGCAGGCCCTTGGAGTCCAGCCCGGCGGGCAGGCTCATGCCCGGCAGACCGGCCAGGTTCACGGTCACCGTGAAGATGTCGTTCAAATACATGGCCACCGGGTCGGTGGCGTTCTCGCCCAGGCCGAAGGCCGCCGACGGCGCGGTTGGGGTCAGGAGGGCGTCGACCTTTTCCCAGGCCTGGTCGAAGTCGTCGGCGATCCGCCGGCGCACCTTCTGGGCCTTGAGATAATAGGCGTCGTAATAGCCGTGGCTGAGCACATAGGTGCCGATCAGGATCCGGCGCTTGACCTCGTCGCCGAAGCCCTCGGCCCGGGTCTGCTCATAGACGTCCGTCAGGGCGCGGGCGTCCTGCGCCCGCAGGCCGTAGCGCATGCCGTCATAGCGGGCCAGGTTCGAGGAGGCCTCGGCCGGAGCCACGATATAATAGGCCGGCAGGGCGTATTTGGTGTGCGGCAGAGAGACCTCGACGATCTCGCAGCCGGCCTCCTTCAGCCAGGCCACGCCCTGCTCCCACAGGGCGTCGATCTCGGCCGGCATGCCGTCGACGCGGTATTCCCGCGGCACGCCCACGCGCAG
>JARLIP010000246.1 GCA_031291685.1 Caulobacteraceae bacterium
GATAACTTCGCTCAAGAGTATGCCCTCGCCGCGTAATGCGGTGCGGTCGTATTCGACCTAAAGCCCTAACGTCTTAGCAGCGTTAGGGGGGGCCCGGGGGCGCCTGGCAACAGAAGCCCCCACCTTCCCCACTGCCCAGAACCCTTCCCCCTCGATGGGGGAAGGGCAGGGTTGGGGGTGCGCCCGAGAAGACGGGGCGAAACGCGCGGTTTGGCGCCGGCGCCCATCAACGCCCGATCCTGAAATTCACAGCCAACACCCCCATCCCCGGCCCTTCCCCCATCGAGGGAGAAGGGTGATACAAACTCCCGCCTTGCCTTGCGCGGCGCGCACGCTAGGCTTTCGGCGCGATTTGGAGTGACGGCGCAGCATGGCCCAAGACGAAATCCCCACTGATCTGATGGGCTATGAGGCCATGGCCCAGGACGCCTTGCGCGGCGTCGTGCGCACGGCGCTGAAGCGCGCGGCCGGTCCCGGCGGCGTGCCGGACCCGCACCATTTCTACATCACCTTCAAGACCCGGGCGCCGGGGGTGTCGATCCCCGCCGATCTGGTGGCCAAGTATCCCGATGAAATGACCATCGTGCTGCAGCACCAGTACGAGGACCTCGCCCCGGGAGAGACCTTCTTCTCGGTGACCCTGACCTTCGGCCGCGTGCCCAAGGCCCTGTCCATCCCCTACGCCGCCCTGACCCGATTCTATGATCCGAGCGTTCAGTTCCTGCTGACCTTCGAGGCGCCGGACGTCGCCGAAGAGGTTCCGCCGGAGGAGCCGCCGCCGACCAGCGCCCCGGAAGGCTCCGGCGATGAGCCCAAGGTGGTCTCCCTCGATTTTTTCCGGAAGAAGTAGGCCGTGACCGACGTCGCCTCGGACGCGCCCGTAGCCGCCACCGACGAAGAATTGCTGGCCCGCTTCCAGAGGACCAAGAACCAGCCCACCGGCTCTCAGACCCTCGGCTTTCGCATGAGCCGGATCGAGCAGGCCACCCACACCGTGGAAGTCACCTTCGACGCCCGGGCGGAGTTGCTGTGCAATCCCATGGGCCAGATCCAGGGGGGCTTTTTGTGCGCCATGCTGGATGAGTGCATGTCGGTGGCCTGCATGGTCGCCTCGGGCATGACCGCGGTGGCGCCAACCCTGGAGATGAAGACCAGCTTCCTGCGTCCAGCCCTGCCTGGCCAGCTGCGCGGGGTGGGCCGGGTGCTGAAATGGGGCCGCACCATCGCCTTCACCGAGGGCGAGATCTACGACGACCAGAACCGCCTCCTGGCCAAGGCCACGGGCACGGCCATCCCCACGCCCTTCAAGGCCTACAAGAAGTAGCCGCCCCCGCCATGGCCCGCCGCGCCGCCCTGTTGCTCAGCCTGGTCTGGATCGCGGCGCTGGGACTCGCATCCAACGCAAGCGCGGCGGGCAACCCCTTCGCCGCCTGGGCGGCCATCGTGGTGGCTGGAGACTGGCGGGCCCATGACGGCGAGCCCAGCGAGGTGTTCGACAACGCCCGCCATGACTTGGCCAAGGCCCTGGTCGACGCCGGCTTCTCCCCCGGCAATATCCGCCAGTTCTCCGTCCATCCCGAGCGCTACGCCAAGGATGGCGCTCTCAAGTCCGATCCCGAGGTGGTGGCGCAAAAGCTGGCCGAGTTGACCCAGCAGGCGCCCGCCGGATGCCTGATCTATTTCACCTCCCACGGCTCGCCGGACGGCATTGTGGTGGGCGACGGCGTCTGGGCCCCGGGCTCCGTGGGCCAGTTGGTGGATCAGACCTGTAGCGACCGGCCCACGGTGGTCATCGTCGCCGCCTGTTTCGCCGGGGTGTTCGTGCCGGCCGTGGACGGGCCCAACCGCATGGTGCTGACCGCCGCGCGACCGGACCGGGCCTCGTTCGGATGCGGCCAGAGTGACCACTACACCTATTTCGACGCCTGCCTGCTGCAGGCCCTGCCCCACGCCAAGACCTTCCTGACCCTGGCGCCGGCGGTGAAGACATGCGTGGCTCAGCGGGAAACCGAAATGGGCGCCAGCCCCCCCTCCGAGCCGCAATTCGAAGTGGGCGGCGCCCTCGGTCCAATGCTGGCCCTCTACCCGTTCAAGAGCTCGCCCTGATCCGCGTCACGCCGGCGCGCGCGCCTCTTTTCCGACAACGCTTTCGTTGGGCGCGCGGGCGCCCTAAAACCCGCTTCCGTACGCCCCGGGGAGCTTTCCATGCGCTTGATTAAACGGTCAGCCCTGGCCCTGGCCTTGAGCGCGGGAATGTTCGCGACCAGTGGCGTTGGCCTGGCCCAGACCGACCTCAAGACGGCGCCCGCGCCCCCGCCCGCTCCCGCCAGGAGCGCCCCCTCCACGCCGGCCGCCCACCTGGCCAAACCATCGAGTGAGACCCTCGCCCGGACGGCGGCCGCGCAGGCGCCCGCGGCCCCCCTCGACCAGCGCCTGGCGCCCGGCGAGGCGATCCCACGAGCGGTCCTGGAGGCCTATGTGGACGGGGCGGTGCGGAACGCCATGACCCACGACCACATCGCCGGGGTTTCGGTGGCCATCGTGCAGAACGGTCAGGTGGTCCTGACCAAGGGCTACGGCTTCGCCCGGCCCGGACGCCCCGTTGACCCGGACCGGACCCTGTTTCGCCTGGGGTCGATCTCCAAGACCTTCACCTGGATCGCCCTGATGAAGGACGCCGAGGCTGGCCGAATCCGCCTGGACGCCCCCATCAACCTGTTCCTGCCGGAAAAGCTGCAAATCCACGATCAGGGCTTCAAGCGCCCGATCCTGGTCCGCGACCTGATGACCCACACCCCCGGGTTCGAGGATCGGGTCCTGGGCCAGCTGTTCGAACAGGACCCGGCCCGGGTGCGGCCGCTGGTGGAATATCTGCGCCAGGAAACGCCCCGCCGCGTGCGCGAGGCCGGCTCCCTGCCCGTCTATTCCAACTATGGCGCCGCCCTGGCCGGTGAAGCGATCAGCTATGTCAACGGCCATCCCTATCAGGACCTGATCGAGGCCGAGATCCTGCGCCCCCTCAGCCTGACCCACACCACCTTCCGCGAGCCCTATCCGCCCCGCGCCGATCTGCCCGCGCCCATGGCCGCCAGCCTGGAGGCGGATCTGTCGGACGGCTATCGCTGGGCGGCCGGCGGCTTTAGGCCCCAGCCCTTCGTCTATGTCAGCCAGGCCGCGCCCGCCGGGGCGGGCTCATCAAGCGCCGGCGACATGGCCCGCTACATGCTGGCCATCCTGGGCGGCGGTCAGCTGGAGGGCGTCACCCTATACAACGCCGACACCGCCAGGGGCTTCCGCACCCTGCTGCAGGCGCCCGCCCCCGGCCTGAACGGCTGGGACAACGGCTTTCACGACGCGGCCCTCCCAGGCGGCTGGCGCGGCCAGGGCCACGACGGCGACGCCCTTTGGTTTCGCGCCAACATGGTCACCGTACCGGGCCTGAACCTCGGCGTGTTCGTCGCCACCAACACCAATACCGGCGGCGATCTGGCCGAAAGCCTGCCGGAGCAGATCGTCGGCCGGTTCTATGCGCCGGCGCCCGCCGCGCCGCGCGGCGGCTCCCCTGAGCTGGCCGCCAGCCCCTCGGCCTATGCCGGGACCTATCTGAATGATCGCAGGCCCTATGGAGGCCTGGGCAAGTTCGCCTTCATGCTGATCAGCCAGCTCAAGGTCAGCGTCACCCCCGACGGCCGCCTGCTGACCCATGGGGCCCAGACCCAGGCCTGGGTTCCCGAAGGACCGGCCGGCCATTTCGTAGAGGCGGATGGCCTCAAGACCAGCGCCTTCGAGATCCAGGACGGTCGCGCGGAGCGATGGCTCGATCCGTCTGGCGCGACGGCCTATGACCGCGTCAGTTTCCTCTCCCAGGTCCCGACCCTGGTGGTGCTGGCCGTGCTGACCGCCATCGCCGCGATCGCCACCCTGTTCGGCCAGTTCACCCGCGACCCCCGAGAATTTCGCCAGACCTCGAGCCAGGGCCGGGCCAACCTGCTGCAGACCACCATCTCGGTCCTGTGGCTGATCGCTTTCGTCGCCGTGGGGATCTGGGGCCTGAGGGCCCGGGATATCGACAACGTCATCTTCCACTGGCCCGGCCCGTTCCTGCTGATCGCCTCGGCCTGCGCCTTCGTCGCCGCGACCCTGACCCTGCTGACGGTGGCGATGGAGCCTCTGATCTGGCGGGGGGGCCGGCGTCTGGACAGCTGGTCGGCGGGGCGCAAGCTGCGCTTCACGGCGACCACCCTGATCTACAGCGCCTTTTCCGTGGTACTCGGTCTGTGGGGCGCGTTGGAGCCTTGGAGCCGTTAGGTCTGTAGCCGCGCGACCCGCACCACGATCCGCTCCCGCTCGCTGGGCATGCGCTGCACCAGCAGTCTGGCGACCTGGGAGTCGTCGTGGAAGGTGTAGCCCTTGATGGCGTCGAGTATGGCCTTGGCCAGGTTGTCGAGGTCCATCCACGGGGGATCGCCGATGTGCTCCATGTCGATCTCGACCGCGAAATCGCCCCAGGCCGCCCGAGACCCGCGCCACTCCTTGCGGAAGAACTCATAGATCAGCGGCTTGTAGTATTTCGCCTGGGTGGTGAGGCCCTCGACCACGATTTCAAACTGGCCTTCGGCCTCTCGGGCGCGGACTTTTCCACAGCCCGTCCACACCCCGCTCACAGGGTGATTCGCGGTGGCGCTGGACACGTCAAGTCCCCCATGTTTAAGCGAGGTAGGATCGTAAGAACGTAAGACAAGGGGTGCTCCGTGGCCGTTCTCCTATCCAAGCTAACCTCTAAGGCCCAGACCGTCATCCCGCGGGAAATTCGCGCCCAGCTGGACCTGAAGCCCGGCGACGTGGTCCGTTATCGCCACACCGACGCTGGCGTCGTCATCGACAAACTGCCCCCGACCACCGAGGAGGACGCGCTGTCCTCCTTCTCCGAATGGGCCAGCACCGCCGACGACCGCGCCTACGCCGATCTCTGAGCCCATCGGCATGAGCGCTCAGTATCGTCCCTTCGACGTGGTGGCCATCGCCTTTGGCGAAGGCGCCAACGCCAAGCGCCGCCCGGCCCTGGTGGTCTCCAATCCGGAGTTCGAGAAGTCCACGGGTCTGGTCTGGATCGCCATGATCACCACCCCAGAGCATGATCGCCGCTTCGGCGACATTCCGATCAACGACCAGCGGGCCGCCGGCCTGCCGGTGGCCTCGGTGGTCCGCGCCTCCAAGCTGGCCACCCTGGGGGTGGGCAAGATCAAGCGCCGGCTGGGTTCGCTGAGCGAAACCGACCGGGCCGGCGCCCGCATCGCCCTGCGCGCCGCCGCCGGGTTTTCGTGACGCCGTAACGGCCGCGCCTTGATCGGCCAAGGCAGAGTGCTAAACCCCGGCCCATCTGAGATCGCCGGAGATTGAACCATGGCCGCCACCCGCACCGAGACAGACACCTTCGGCCCCATCGAGGTGGACGCCACGCGATATTGGGGCGCGCAGTCCCAGCGATCTCTCGGCAATTTCAAGATCGGCTGGGAAAAGCAGCCCAAGCCGGTGATCCGCGCCCTGGGCGTCGTCAAGCGCGCCGCCGCCGAGACCAACCTGGCCCTGGGCAAGTTGGACCCCAAGATCGCCGAGACCATCGTGGCCGCCGCCCAGGAGGTCATCGACGGCAAGCTGGACGATCACTTCCCCCTGGTGGTCTGGCAGACCGGCTCGGGCACCCAGTCCAACATGAACGCCAATGAGGTGATCTCGAACCGCGCCATCGAGGCCCTGGGCGGAGAGATGGGCTCGAAGAAGCCGGTCCACCCCAATGACCACGTCAATATGAGCCAGTCGTCCAACGACACCTATCCCACCGCCATGCACGTCGCCGCAGCCGAACAGGTGACCCACGACCTGCTGCCGGCCCTGCGCCACCTGCACAAGGCCCTGGCGGCCAAGCAGGAAGAGTTCAAGGACATCATCAAGATCGGCCGCACCCACACCCAGGATGCGACCCCCCTGACCCTGGGCCA
>JARLIP010000247.1 GCA_031291685.1 Caulobacteraceae bacterium
CCGCCCAGGGTCAGGCCGCCCAGATTGTGCAGGTCGAGGCGGTAGGCGGCGCCCAGGCGGTCGGTGTTGCGCGGGGAGAAGGCGGGGGTCTGGAAGGCGCGGCTGCCCCCTGGGAAGCTGAGGTCCTTGAAGGTCAGGTATTTCGCGTCGAGATAGCCCATCTGGGCGTCCAGGGTCAGGGCCTTGATCGGACGATAGACCAGCTCCAGCTCGGCGCCCTCGGTGCGCAGCTTGCCGGCGTTGAGCACGGTCTGGACGATCAGGGGCGGGTTGGGCTGGACCGGGTCGGGGACCGGCGTGCTGGCGGAGCGGAATGATGTTTGAGCCGGCGGCGGGGTCAGCCAAGGTCCGCACCGGCCGTACGCGGGACGACGTCATGGTCCGCGCAGACTAGCTGAATTTGCGGCCCGCGCGATCCCCGATCCGCGCATCCTTCGCCCCGGACGAGCGTTCTAGATCCGTCGCGGAAGCTCAGCCTTGCGCACGAGACCGGAGCCGCGACCAGGAGACGATCATGAAACGTGTTGTGACAGGCCTGTGCCTCGCCGTCGGCGTCGCTCTGCTGGCCGGCTGCGCCTATGACGAGGGGCGCCATTCCCATGGCGGCGGCGGGATGTCGGTGGGTTATGGCGGCTATTACGACGACTTCTACGGCCCCTTCCATGACGGCTATTGGGGGGGCGACGGCTATTTCTATTATCGCGACCGGGACGATCATCCCTGGCGTCGGGACGACGCCCGCCACTTCCGCCACGAGGGTGGGCAGGGCTTCCATCCGGTGCAGGGACACACTCGCGGCCCGCCTCCCGGCGATCACGGACCTGGCCCGGGCCATGATCATGACGGCCCGCGCTAGGGTTTAGACCAGGCCCAGGTCCAGGGGCTGGGCGGCGGGGAAGACGGTCTGCAGGCGCCGCGCGTCCAGGCCATAGGTCCGGCCGATCAGCCCCCCGATCAGGGCGCGATAGTCGGTGAGCACCGGATAGTCGCGGTTCTGGTTCAGGCTGGCCGGCGACAGGGTGACCTGCTCGCCAGCGATCCGGCCGCCGCGCACCCCGCCGCCGAGGACCCAATAGACGCTGCCATGGCCGTGGTCGGTGCCACGGTCGCCGTTTTCGTGGAAGGTGCGGCCAAATTCCGAGACCACCACGACCACTGTGTCGTCCCAGACCGGCCCCAGCTCGTCGGCCAGGCCGGCCAGGCCCCGGCCCAGCTCGTTGAGGCGCCCGGCCAGATAGCCGGTGGCGCCGCCCTGATTGACGTGGGTGTCCCAGCCGCCGACATCGACGAATCCCAGGCTGTAGTCGCTGCGCATCAGCCGGCCGATGCGGCGGGCGCTGAGCTCGAAGCCCTTGGGGGAGATGGCCCCGCGATTGGCGGCGTTGGTCTCGGCGGCGATGGTGCGATAGACCTGATCGCGCACGGTGAAGCCCTGCTTCACGGAGGCGCCCAGGGTCTCGTCCTTGTACATGGACCCGATCAGGCCGGCCTGGCGCGCGTCCACCCCCGGCTTGCCCACGGCGTTCAGGCCGATATTGGGGATCTGCGCCCCGCCCCGGAAGGTCAGGGGCAGCTGGTCGGTGAAGGCGATGGGGCGCGCGCCGTTCAGCACCCCGTCCAAGCGGCTCATGAAGCCCGAGCCATAGTTGCGCGAGCCCTGGACGGGCTGGCCCAGTTCGATGGTGTCCTGGGTCTCGAAATGGCTGCGGGTCATGTCGTCCGTGCCGGCGAAGGGGACGAAGGCGATCTGGCCCTTGACCCAGAGCGGCAGGATCGAGTCCTTCAGGGCCGGGTGCAGGCCCCAGTCGGCGGTGAGCGGCAGGGCGCTGTTGGGATTGGCCGGATCGGGCGCCGGGATGGCGATGGTGGGCCGGGACTGGCGGTAGAAATCGCTGGAGACCGGGATCACCACATTGGCCGCGTCATAGGCGCCCCGCAGGAACACCACCAAGAGCCGGGTTCGGGTCTGTCCCGCAGGGGCGGCGTAGAGGCGGCCGACGCTGATGAGAGGCGCGGCGGCGGAGAGGGCGAGCAGGTCACGGCGCCGCATGGGAGCCTCCTTGGTCGCGGTCAGCGACGCATGAACTCTGGGGATGAGAGAAACAGGGTGTTCCAGTCCTGGGGCGAGATGGCCTGGTCCAGGGCCGTGCGGGTGGTGGGGGCGAGGCTGGGAGCGATGTCCTCGAAATAGAGGGCGTTCTGCAATTGCGGAAAGCCCGGGCGATCCGCGGCGCCGGGGCCGTCCGGGCGAAACAGCCCCGCCCCGCCGGAGCCGATCTGGCGGGCGATCTCGAAGCGCACGGCCATCTGGCCCGGCCCGCTCCAGGCCGCCGAGGCCATGGGATAGCCGTCGGGGGTTTCGTGGTTGTAGAGGCCCTCGGCCATGCGGTTCAGCCAGCCCTGGATCGGGCCGGTGTTGAGGATCACCCGCTGGTCATAGGCCAGGCGCACCGCCGAGAGGGTGTAGTGAACCGGGTCCTTGAACACGCCGGGGCCGCCAAGGGAGGCCTTGAATTCCGGCGAGCGGAACAGGGTGCGCAGAACCTGGGCGATGTCGCCGTCGCCGCGGCCGAAGGCCTGGGCCATGCGCCGCACCAGGGGCTCGGGCGGGGCGTCGCCGAGGAAATAGGCGGCGATCTGGGCGCTGACATGATGGGCGGTGGCCGGCTCCCGGGCCAGGATGTCCAGGGCCTGTTCGACCTCGGCGAAGCCCTGGCCGCGGATGGTGTGGCCCAGGAGGACCTTGTCGCCATAGTCGTGGCGGGCGGGGTTGAATTCGAACAGGCCGGCGCGGATCAGCTGGCCCTGGAGCTGGGGCCTCAGGCGCGGGTCCTCGTGGCGGGGGTCGATCCCGAACCCGGTGAGGATGCGGGCCAACTCCTGCACGTCCTTTTGACTGTAGCCGGAGCCGACGCCCATGGTGTGCAGTTCGAGCAGTTCGCGGGCGTAGTTCTCATTGATATGCCCGGCGGCGTTCTCGGCGTTGTCCAGATAGCGCAGCATGGCCGGGTGGCGCAGGGTGGCCTCCAGGAGGTCGCGGAAGCGGCCCAGGGCGTGGGGGCGGATGGCCTGGTCCTCATAGTCGCCGACCATGATCCGCAGATTGGCCTTACCCGCATGGACGTTGAAATGGTTGAACCAGAACCAGGTCATCTGCTCGCGCAGCTGATCCGGGGCGTAGAGGTCGCGCAGGATCTGGCGGGTCTGGGCCTGGCGGGACAGGTCGTTCAGGGCCTGTTGATAGGCCTGCTGGGCGGCCTTTTTCTGGTCCGGATCGGTGATCTGGGAAGCGGCCTTGTTCTGGGCTTCCAGGTCCACCACCCGCTCGGCGAGGCTGGCGTGGCTGA
>JARLIP010000248.1 GCA_031291685.1 Caulobacteraceae bacterium
CTCAGGTCCCACCTCGCGGCCATAGGCGGTGGCCAGTTCGGCCAGGAGGCGGATGGAGAGGTTGGGATGGGTGGCCTTGGCGTCGGACCAGAGCGGGAAGACGCGACCGCCGCGCCCATTGTAGTGATGCAAATCGGGGACCGCTCCGGCGATTGTGAGGGCTGGTCCAGCGGTCGCTGTTTGGTCGTGAGGAGCCGTCAGGTAGACTTGCTTGTCTGAATGGGCTCTCCATAGAGTTGGGTTGCCCCTGTTGACCAGCCGATTGTCCGGCAGAAGCCATTGGCGGTCAAAGGACCGGAAGGCATAGGCGATTGGCGCCGCGCCGCTGCCCTTGTCGTCGCTGACCGAAAGCGGCGGATGGGGGTGCCCGGCCAAAGGCTCCCTGACCAACCGCGTAACTGTCCGATCGCCACCTTCATGCGGATGAAAGAGCTTGGCCTTCTCGGCTGCATCCGTCTCTTCGATCAGCCGCTTCCAACGCCTTTTCAGCGAGTCCGCGTCGGGCGCGATGACCCAGGTTCGGCCGGTCATCACGCCCGAACCGTTATAGAGGAACAGATCTTCCAGCGCCGGATAGCTGGCCCAGTTCGCCGCCGCGGCGGGCAGAAACGGCATCCGCCAGTCCGTCGGGGCCTCGTCCCCGTCCAGATCATCCAGGCCAACTGTCGCGATGGCCGCGAATTTTTCCTCGCGCGATCCCTCCGGCAGGCTGCGAACCCGCACGCGAGCGGGTGTTTCAGGGCTGGCCTTGGCTCCGCGCAGGGCCATGACGATGCAGACCGTCTGTTGAACGCCCTCGAACACCCGGCTGGCGACCGGGGGCTGATGCCCCTCCGGCGAACATCGGATGACCCAGATCTCCTCGGCGTCCCGGCGCAGGTCGGCGCGCATCTTCTGAAAGCCCTCGCCGTTCAGGAAGCCTTCCACGCTGATGAAGCTGATCACGCCCCGGCGGTGGGTCCAGTCGTTCAGCTCGGTCTTGTCCGTGCCGCCGCGATAGGCATCGCCGCCGAACACCTTCCACGCCGCCCAGCGCCAGAAATAGACATAGAGGTTGCGCAGATGCTTGGCGTGGGCGCCGACGCCCCATTCCACCGGCGGCTGCCAGTCGTCCAGGGGCGCGCGCAGATGCTTGCCGCGATCCTCGACCCAGCCACCCAGGCCCTTGGCCTTTTCCTTATAGGGCGGATTGCCCAGGACGACGGTGATCGCCTCGTGGCGCTTGATGCGGTTGGCCTCCCGCCGGGAGTCCGCGATGCCGGCCATGGACTGGGGAATCCAGGCGGTTTCCTCGTCCGGGTCCGCCAGGGTGTCGGTGATATAGAGGCGCAGATTGGCGCTTAGCGCCTTTTCCACCGCCTCATCGACCTCGGCGCCGTGCTTGCCGTGGGTGACCAGGCTGATCAGTTCCGCCAGCAGGCGAAGCTGGGCCACGGCGAAGGGGCCGAACTGTAATTCGAACCCGATCAGGCGTTTCAGGGCGTCGGTGATCGCGGCGGGAACCGAACCCGCCCCCTCGTCGGCCTCGACCGTATTGGCGATGCTCCGCAAGACCCCCAAGAGGAAGGTTCCGGTGCCTACCGCCGGATCGGCCAGGGTGACCTGCGGCGTCGCCAGCCCCTGGGGCAGGTTGAACCGCTGGGGCGAGCGCAGGGCTTCGTCCACCAGCCGGACCATGGCGGTGACGATCTGCGGCGGGGTGTAGTAGGAGCCGGTCTTCTTGCGCAGAGTCCGGTCGTAGGACTGGAGAAACAGCTCATAGAAATAGAGCCAGGCCTCCGGCTGGTCCTTGCTGATCTTGCTCCAGTCGACCACGTCCAGGACGGCGGTCAGGGTCTTCAGCGAGGTGTCGAGGATGTGTTCCTCGTCCGCCTCCTCGGTCAGCAGGCGCAGGGCCGAGCCGATCAGGGAGTTGGAGTTGCGCAAGTCCTTGGCCGCGTCCTCGATCCCGTCCTTCAGGCTGATCCGTCGGGCCTTGGCCATCAAGAGGCCGAAGGTGACGGCCTGGGCGTAGCCGTCGGCGAATTCCGGGTCCGTGGCGTGAGGAAACAGCAGCTTTCGCCAGTCTTCCTTCAGGCCGGTCAGGCCAGGCGCCTTGCGGTCGAGTTGTTCGATCACCTCGTCCCGCAGCAGTCGGCACAGGCGCGCCGTGGTTTCCGCCAATTGCCGGGGCGAACGCGGCGGGATCGGGTCCCATTGGTAGAAGGTCTCGAACAGGGCGGTGAGTTCGGCGGGACCGGTCAGGGCCTGGCCTGACGAGCGAACATCGCCGGTGAGATAGACGATCGGCATGACAAGCTGACCGTCGCGCCAAAGGCTGAAGGCGTTGCCGTCGGTATAGATCAGGTTCGGCAGGGCCTTGAGCTTTTCCCACTGATTGCGATCATGGGACTTGGCGGCGAACCTGTTCGGGTCCGCGCCCTTGCCGGGGGCCTTGACCTCGATGAAACCGATCAGGGCGTTCTTTCGCGTCACCGCGAAGTCCGGCCGGATCATCAGCTCGGCCAGGGTGGTCTCGCCGACCAGTTCAGTGTCCGTGGCGGTCAGACCTATAAGAGGCCCGATATCCTTGACCAGGGTGACCAGGGGCGTGCGAAGTTGATCCTCGGGCTGGCCCGTGATGGCGGGATTATCCAGCTTGGCCTTGGCCGCGGCGCCAAACTTCGAGACCGCTTCGAGGAGTGTCGGATGCGCGCTCAAATGTATCCCCCACCCCGTTCTATTACCTGAGGATGAGCCTCACGCAACCGTCATCGGCGCTGGAAAAAGCAGCGAATCATTTGAGTATGCCGGACATGTCGCAGCTTGACCTCTTCCCGCAGTCATCCCAGGCCGTATCCCCGGTTCCTTCGGTCGATGACGTGCGCGCGCGCTTTGAGGATCTGCTGTCCCGTTTGCGCTTGGCCACGTCGGATCTGCCCCTGACCGAGCGGGAATTGGCCTATTGGCGGGTGGTCACGCCGCAGATGGCGAACTGGCTGCCTCAGGCTGAAAGGGACGCGGTCTGTGCGGAGTTCGCGGGGCATGTGTCCCGACTGAGCAAGGTGGCGGCTTAGGCCCGCCCCCTCAACTCCAACCGTCCCTCACCCCGCCGCCTGGATCATCCCCACCCTCAGGTCATTGGCGACATAGACGCAAGCCTCATCCGCGAACAGGCGGCCATTGGCCACGCCCAGGGCCAGCCGGCCCCGCCGCGCCTGGCGCAGGCTCACCTCGTAGCGCACGAGGCGCGTGGCGGGGGTGATGTCGCCGCGAAACTTGACCTCGCCCACGCCGATCGCGCGGCCCTTGCCGGGTGATCCCGACCAGCCCAGCCAGTAGCCGACGATCTGCCACATGGCGTCCAGCCCCAGGCAGCCGGGCATCACCGGATCGCCGGGAAAATGGCAGGCGAAGAACCAGAGGTCCGGGCGGATATCCAGCTCGGCGACGATGTGGCCCTTGCCGAACTCACCGCCGTCCAG